>JAGQUR010000126.1:210-32943 GCA_020438395.1 Solirubrobacterales bacterium
CGGTGATGCCCTGGACGCCCTGGCGCAGGATGTCGTCGGCCATGCGGAAGGCGTCGAGGACGCTGGTCCTCCGCTCGACCGCCTGAAGCAGCTTTTCGTTGGGGACGATGATCAGGGTGTCGACGTGGTTGCGCAGCTTCTCGATGCCTTCCATCGCCTGCTGCATACGCTTCTTGCCTTCGAATTCGAAGGGCTTGGTCACCGCACCGACGGTCAGCGCGCCAATTTCTTCCTTGGCGATCTCGGCGATGATCGGAGCGGAACCGGTTCCGGTGCCGCCGCCTTCGCCCGCGGTCACGAAGACCATGTCCGCGCCCTTGAGTGCTTCCTTGATCTCGTCGCGGGTCTCGGCCGCCGCGCCGGCCCCGATCTCGGGACGACCGCCGGCACCGAGGCCGCGAGTCAGTTCCTGACCGATCGAAATCTTGATGTCGGCGTCACAGGCCTGAAGTGCCTGTGCGTCGGTGTTGACCGCGATGAACTCGACGCCACGCACTCCCGCGTCGACCATGCGGCTCACCGCGTTGGTCCCGCCGCCGCCGCAGCCGACGACCTTGATTACCGCCAGGTATGTGGTCTCCATCTTTCCGATCCAAATCTTTTGCTTGAGTTGAAGCCTCCGGAACCGCCAGCCTGCATTCCCGCTTCAGGGTTGCGAAGACTTTCCGGGTCCCGGAATTTCGCTCAACGTAGGGCATTATGTCGGAACTGTCAACGTGCCGCACGGCATCCTGCAGGCCCGATTTCTCAACCAATGCTTGAGGGTTTGAATACCTTCAAGCTGTGATCGAGGGTTAGGGGGAGGTGGTCTGCCAGGCCCGGCCGGATGGCCCGGTTGCCCTTACGGCATGCGGAATCCTGCGGACCCTTCCCCGTCCCGGACCGGAGGCTGTCTGGCCCGGCGCTGAACCCCCCGCAGCGGCCTATTCCGAGGGCGCGACGGCGCTGACCCCGGGTCGGCGGGGAACGGTCAGGTCGACATAACTGCTGGTGTCGAAGCTCGGGTCGGCGACAAGGGCGGCGGTGGCCCGCCACTTGTCGGCGGCATGCGAGGGGTCCCCGAAGAGCAGGGTCAGTCCGTCGCTCAGCACCACCTCCACCCCCTCCGGGGTCGAACGGCTACCGGTCACGTAGGGCCGAAGCTGCGGCGGTGCCGCGCCAAGGATGAGGGCCTGATTGAGCGCCCGTCCGGTCAGTTTCTCCGCAGTGGCGGACCCGGTACCCCGGGGACCGTCGCCGTCGCCGATTCTCGGAAGCGAGTCTTCCTGTCCGTCTGCCGGTCCAAGCACGGTTCCGTCGGTGGCGACCAGGAGTGCGTCCGAACCGCTGCCGAAGATCGATCCGTTGTCCCGGATCCGGACGGTTACCGTGGCCGAGTCCGGGAAGGAGGTCTCGATGATCGCGCTCGAGACCCTGGGGAAGCGCTCCAACTCCTGGTCGAGAATCGCCTGCTGGACATGCAGGGTCGTCATCTCCCCCATCGCGGTCCGCACCGCCTGGTCGATCTGGCGACCCTCTTCGGTACGGGAGCTCACTCCGACCACCTCGAGGTTCTTGATCCCTACGAGAGACGAATCACGCAGCCAGAACTGGTAGCCGACGGCGAGCAGGAGCACCAGGATCAGGCCGAAGAAGGCGACAAGTCTGAAGCGGAAGCTGCGTCGTTCACGCTTTCGCGCCAGTTCGCTGGTTCGACCCACCGGGCTGGCCCCCCGCGGGGCCTGGCCCCGGGCCGAAGGGCCCTTCCGCGCGTGAACGGCTCCCCGGCGGCTGAATGCCCGGCTGCTCATTTCGCGACCAGCCTGTCCGAGAGTCGGGTCACGTCCCCTGCACCGAGCGTGACCACAACCGCTCCGTCGGCGGCCCGGCCACGGACGATCCGCTCGGCTGAATCGAGGTCGGGGGCCCAGTAGGCCGGCCGTCCCCCGGCCCGGTCGGCGGCTGCCCGAAGCACGTCAAGCCCGCTGACTCCGGCCAGCGGCCCGACCGGTTCCTCCCGGGCGGGATAGACGTCAAGCACGACGATCTCGTCGGCCCGGGCGAGGGCGGCACCGAACTGCTGGCTGAAGATCTTGGTCCGGGAATAGAGGTGGGGCTGGAACACGGCGATCAGCCGGTCCGGGTCGAACTCGCGGATCGCCTCAAGTGCGGCGCGCACTTCGGTCGGATGGTGGGCGTAGTCGTCATAGACCCTGGTGCCGTCGAATTCGCCCTTGAATTCCTGCCGGCGCTTGACCCCGGTAAAGCTCCGCAGGGCTTCCGCCGCGTCGGCCGCATCGAAGCCTGCTGCCGTCAGCGCCCCGATCGCCGCCCGCGCGTTGAGCCGGTTGTGCTCACCAGGAACCGAAAGACCCAGCTCGGGCGGCCCCGGTCGACCGAGGTCGAAGGGCGTGATCTGCCTTTCTTCGGAGGCCAGTCCGGCGGCCAGGTCGGGGTCACCGGCCGGCAGGGTCACCGCCCTGGCCTTGGCCGCGAAGTCATGAAACGCCCGGCGCAGTTCGGCCAGGTTTTCCCAGCGGGCGTGATGATCCATCTCGATGTTTGTGATCACGGCGATCTCGGGGTCGAGGGTGAGGAAGCTGCCGTCCGATTCATCCGCCTCGACGACCACCCATTCGCCCTCGCCCCAGCCGCTGTTGGCCGCAGCGCCGTCCTGACCGAACCCGGGCAGTTCCCCCCCGATGAAGAACGATGGCTCCTGGCCGAGTTCTCGCAGGGCGTGAGTCAGCATCCCGGTGGTCGTGGTCTTGCCGTGGGTGCCTGCCACCGCGATCTGGCGTCGGGCGGAGCAGATCTCCGCCAGAAGTTCGGAGCGGTGCCTTACCGCGAGCCCCTTTTCACGCGCGACAACCAGCTCCGCATTGTCGTCGGCGATGGCGGTTGATACGACCACCTCGGCTCCGTCGGGAACGTTCGCCGGGTCGTGACCGACCGTGACTTCGATGCCGGCCGCCCTCAGGCGCTCCATATAAGAGGAGTCCGAGCGGTCACTGCCGCTGACCGTCGCCCCGAGCCGATGGGCAGCCCAGGCCAGGCCGGACATGCCCGCTCCGCCGACCCCGATCAGATGGATATTCCGACCTTCCCAGCTCACGGGCCTTCCCCGATCAGGCCCATGACCTCTTCGGCGACCTCGGCCGCCGCGTTCGGTCTGGCCAGAGACTTCGACGCCCGGGACATTCCGGCCAGACGGTCAGGATCCCCGAGGATCGATCCCACTTCAGAGAGCAGTCGGTCGGCGTCGAGATCGGCGTCGGACACGACGACCGCGGCCCCGGCCTCGACCATCCAGTCGGCGTTCGCGGTCTGGTGGTCGCCGGTCGCGTAGGGATAGGGAACCAGCACCGCGGCCCGGCCGAGCGCCGCCAGTTCGAAGACCGACGCCCCGGATCGGGCCAGGGCCAGATCGCTTGCGACGATGCCATCCCCCATGTCCGGTTCGTATTCGAGCAGCGTGTAGCGGTCTCCGTGAGGCGCCTCCTCGAGCCGGCCCTGAATCTCGGCATGGTCCCTCGAGCCGGAGACGTGGATCACGTCGAAGTCGCGACCGGGTCGCTCGGCCAGGGCTTCGATCGCCGCGAAGTTGATCGACCGGGCCCCCTGGCTGCCGCCCATGACCAGCAGGCAGCGGGCATCCCCGGCGATCCCGAAACGTTCGCGGGCCCGTTCGCGGTCGGCCGTCAGCACCGCGCGACCGACCGGACGGCCGGTGATCCGCACGTTCGGTCCCTCCAGGCCTTCGATGGGGAAGGCGAGACAGACCCGATTCGCCCGTTTGGCCAGCAGACGGTTGGCGAGGCCGAGGTGGCGGTCCGCCTCGGTCAGTACCAGTGGCAGTTTGAGGCGGCGGGCAGCCACTCCGGCCGGACCGGCAACAAACCCTCCCCCGCCGATCACAGCATCGGCTCCACGCCCGCGGATCAGCTTCCCGGCCCGGGGTATCGCGGCAGCGGCCTGGGCTGCGGCGCGGGCGGCCTTGACGGGGTTCTTGCGATCGATGCCGGAGAGATCGAGCAGGTCGACCTCGTATCCGGCCCCGGGGACGAGCTCCGCCTCGAGCCTGCCACGTGCGCCGAGGAAGGACACGGTCACTCCTCTATCTCGAAGCTCGTCGGCTACGGCCAGGGCCGGAACCACGTGCCCCGCCGTACCGCCGGCCGCTATCACGACGTTCGGCACCGGTTGTCCTTTTCGCTTGTCTTCTGTGGCCTTCACCTTCGATCAGGCGCAGTCTCGCATTCCCTCCCGGACCTCTCCCGGGAACCGGTTTGCTCAGGGTCGCGGCCTTCCCGCCACGACCGACGTTGAGGATCAGACCGATCGAGATCAGGCTGACGATCAGGCTGTTGTTTCCGTATGAAACCAGCGGCAGCGGCACACCGGTGAGGGGAGCCATGCCCATCACCGCGTAAAGGTTGATGAAGGCCTGGATCAGAATCAGGCCGGTCAGCCCGCCGGCCAGGATGCGCCCGTAGTCGTCCTTCGCCTTGCGGGCGATCTGGAAACCGGCGTATCCGAGCAGGCCGTAGACCAGGATCAGGGCGATCATCCCGAGGAAGCCAAATTCCTCGCCGATGACGGCGGAGATCATGTCCGTGTGGGCCTCCGGTAGATAGAAGGCCTTCTGGACGCCGTTGCCGATTCCTACGCCGTCGAATCCGCCGGAACCGATGGCGATCTTGGCCTGGATGATCTGGAATCCGTTGCCGGTGACATCGCCGTCGGGATTGAGGAAGGTGAGCAGCCGGTCACGGCGATAGGGCGCGGCGAGGGCAAAGACGAATGCGACCATCCCGGCCCCGCCGGCCAGCAGGCCGAGGTCCCGCGGCCTGGCCCCCGCGGCGAAGAGCGTGACGAAGACCGCAAAGACCGCGACCATCGCGGAGCCCATGTCGGGCTGGGCCAGGACCAGAAGGAGAGCGGCGCCGGTCATGCCCAGGTAGGGGCCCATGTCGCGGATCGAATGGAGACGGTCAGGCCGGTCGGCCAGCAGGTTGGCTCCGTAGAGAACGAGTCCGAGCTTGACGAATTCGGCCGGCTGGATCTGGACCGGCCCGAAGATGAACCAGCCCCTCGTGCCGTTGATCGCCGCCCCCATGAAGAGCACCAGCACCAGGGCGATCAGGGTCCCGATCATGAATTTTGGCGTCATCTCACGGAAGCGGCTGAGGCTGCCCCGCATCACGAACCACATGCAGAGCAGACCGATCGCCACCGCGATCAGGGTCTTCTTCAGATAGAAGGTGCTGCCGGCCAGGCTTCCGTCACTGAGGATCTGGCTGGTCGAGCTGGCAGAGAACACCATGACTACCCCGAAGGCCAGCAGGATCATGGTCGCGGTCAGCAGCAGGCTGTATTCGGTCGAGAAACCGCTCCCTTTGACCTTGGCCGGCCTCAGGGCGCTGCCACCCCTGGACCCGGACCCCTTCCCGCGGACCGGCTTCTTTTTCCGCCGCCGGTCAGCCATCGAGTTCCCTGACCAGGCGCCGGAAGGTGTCCCCCCGGTCTTCGAAATTCCTGAACTGGTCGAAGCTGGCGCAGGCCGGGGAGAGCAGAACCGCCTCACCCGGATTCGCCGCACCGGCGGATTCGCTCACCGCCGCCTCGAGATCCTCGCAATAGCGGACGATCTCGAGGCCGGCCGGCTCAAGGGCCTTGCCGATCTCGTCGGCGGTCTCACCGATCAGGTAGATCCCCCGGCAGTGTTCGGCCACCGGGCCGGTCAGCTCGTCGAACGGCTCACCCTTTGTGCTGCCGCCCAGGATCAGGTGCAGCTGCCGGTCGGAGGACTCGAGCGCGGCAACCGTCGCGTCCACGTTGGTCGCCTTCGAGTCGTTGATGAAGACGACGCCCTCGATTTCTGCCACCGGCTCGTACCGGTGGGGAACTGGCGGAAAGCTCTTCAGCCCGGCCGCGACCACGTCGGGATCGAGGCCGAGGGCGATCGCCGAAGCGGCCCCGGCCATCGCGTTGGCGACGTTGTGACGGCCGATGATCCGCATTTCCGAGATTCCGATCAGCGGCCGGCCGTCGATCATGATCGTCTCGTCTTCCAGGGTCAGATCGGCCTTGCCGGCACCCTCGACGCTGAAGCGGATCGTGGCGCCTTTGGCCCGGACTCCGGCGACGGCTGGGTCGTCCGCGTTGAGAACCGCGACGTCACCCTCGATCTGGTTGGCGAAGATCCGCAGCTTCGCCTCCCGGTAGGACTCGATGTTGCCGTGGCGGTCCAGATGATCGGGACCAAGGTTCAGAAAGACCGCGACTTCCGGGGAGAACCGGGTCGAATCCTCGAGCTGGAAGCTCGAGCACTCACAGACCACCGTTCCGACCTCGACCCCGGCGACTGCCTCCATCGCTACCTCGCAAACCGGGTGGCCGACGTTGCCGGCAGCGGAGACCGGTTTGCCCGCGGCCCGGAAGAGATGGGCGGTCAGTTCGGTCGTTGTGGTCTTGCCGTTGGTGCCCGTGATCGCGACCACCGGCGCCTCGAACATGCGCCAGCCGAGTTCGAGTTCGCCGATAACTTCGACTCCGCGCCGGAGCGCTTCGGCGATCACCTCGGCCGATTCGGGAACCCCCGGACTCTTGATCACGGTGGCAACGCCTTCGAGACGGTCGGTGCCGGCGACCGAGGTCTCGAAGTCAATCCCCGACTGCCGCAGAAGTTCCAGTCCTTCAGGCTCGCCCGAATCCACGCCGAAAACCGCTTCACCACGCGCTTTCAGTGCCCTGGCCGCGGCGATTCCGGAGCGTGCCAGCCCGACCACGAGGAAAGGCCCTTCGGGGAGCGGCGGGCGGGCCTTCGATGAGCGGACATACTCCACTCAAGAGTCTTCCCCACCCAAAGCCAATTCCCTGCCGTGGAGCGGCAATCTTCTGACTCCCTTCGAGCCGCGTCAACCCCGTTCGGTGAAACGCATTCAGTGCCATCAAGGGAACAAATGAGTTACACCCACCGTGAGCGGGTCGCACCCAGGAGGGCCCCGGCTGCGTTGCCCGGGCTAGCGGCCGATTGAATGCTGGTAGATGGCGAAGCCGATCCCGGAGCAGACCGCGGCGATGATCCAGAAGCGGAGCATGATCTTGGTCTCGGACCAGGCCATCATTTCGAAGTGGTGATGGAGCGGAGCCATCATCAGGACCCGGCGCCCGAAGGTCTTGAACGAGAAGACCTGGACCAGGACCGAGAGCGCCTCGATCACGAAGATTCCGCCGATCACGATCAGCAGCACCTCGGTCTGGGTCATCACCGCGAGCGCACCAATGGCCCCTCCCAACCCGAGCGACCCGGTGTCCCCCATGAAGATCGTTGCCGGGAAGGCGTTGAACCAGAGGAAGCCGATGCAGCCACCGACCAGACAGACCGCGAACAGCGCGAGGTCATGCTGGCCGACGGTCACGTAGGAGATCGCCGTGTAGGTCAGCAGGACGATCGCACTTGAACCGGCGGCCAGTCCGTCGAGACCGTCGGTCAGATTGACGCCGTTGGTCGCGCCGGCCAGTACGAGGAAGACAAGGATGAAATAGGCGACCGGCCCTATGTCCCAGGTCAGGTCGGCGATCCGGAAGTGGATGACCGGTTCGAGACCGACTTCATGCCGGGCGACCCACCAGAGGATCAGGGCGAGGAAGACCTGGCCGAGCAGCTTGTATCGGCCGGGCAATCCCAGTGAACGCCGCTTGATGATCTTGATGTAGTCGTCGGCGAACCCGAGCGCGGCGCAGCCGAGCGCCACCCCGAAGACGGTCATCGATGCCGCGTCCCGCTCGGAAAGCACCAGAAACGGAACGATGATCGCGGTGAAGATGATCAGCCCGCCCATGGTCGGGGTGCCGGCCTTGGTCTGATGACCGGCCGGTCCTTCCTCCCGGATGTGCTGTCCGAACTCGCGACCGCGAAGGAACTCGATGAACCGGGGTGCCAGAAAGAGGCAGATCAGCATCGAGGCCATCGCCCCGATAACGATTTCACCCATCCCCGACCCCGCTTCCGTTGGTGACCAACTCGGTCACCCTTTCCAGGCCGGCCGCCCGGGATCCCTTGACCAGTACCGCCAGGTCCGGGCCGAGCCTTTCCTCGAGCATTCGGGCCGCTTCCTCCGCGCTTCCCGCCTTCAGGTCCGGATCGTAGGAGCGGGCCAGGTCCCCGACTCCGATCACTTCGACCTCCAGCTCACGGGCAAAGGCCCCGATTTCCTCGTGGAAACGGACCTCGTCGGGACCGAGTTCCGCCATCAGGCCGAGCACCGCCAGTTTCCGGGGGCGGTCGATCTGGGCCAGGTATTCGAGGGCGGCGCGCATGGATACAGGGTTTGCGTTGTAACAGTCGTTGATGATGAGACCGCGGTCACCAAGGTCCAGATGCTCGTTCCGGAACCTCGAAAAGGCGATCCGGTCGGCCCTGGCCGCAAGTTCCGCCGGGGTGAAACCGGCCGCCACCCCCGCCGCGATCGCGGCGAGTGAATTGGTCAGGTTGTGGGGCTCTGCGAACGGGAACTCGAATTCCCGGGCTCCCTGGAGGGTTTCGATCAGAGCCCGGGTGGCGCCGGCGGCGACCGAGAGTTCCAGGACCCGCACGTCTCCTTCGCCGCCGAAGCGGATCAGACCGGGCACGTCCTTCAGATGCGGGTCGAGGTATCCCGCCTCGAAGGGGACCACGACGATCCCTTCGGGCTTCATGTTGGTGATCAGTTCGGCCTTGGCGGCCGCGACGGCTTCGATCGAGCCGAGCAGCTCGACGTGCACCGGCCCTACGTTGGTGATCACTCCGATGTCCGGCTCGGCGATGACCGCCAGTTCGGCGATCTGGCCTTCCCCGCGCATCGCCATCTCGAGCACCAGGGTTTCGGTCCCCGCCGGAGCCTCGAGGATCGTCAGGGGCAGGCCGATCTCCGTGTTGAAGTTCTCCGCGGACGCGTGGACCGAACCTGGCAGGAGCGCCCGGGTTATGTCCTTGACCGAGGTCTTTCCGACCGATCCGGTGATCCCGATAACCGTGGCCCCGAGCTGACGCCGCCAGGCCCGGGCGAGCATCTGAAGGGAAAGGAGGGGATCCACTGCGGCGAATACGAAGGCGTCGGTCCCATCGAGGGCGGCCGCGCGTTCGGGAGTCACCACCACTCCCCAGGCCCCGGCCTCGATCGCCGATGAAGCGTGTGCGCCACCGTCACTCTGGCCTCCGGTGAGGCCGAAGAACAGCTCTCCGCCCTCCAGCTTGCGGGAATCGATCTCGGCCCGGACCGGAACCCCTCCTTCTCCCCGCGCGATCACGTCCGCCCCCATCGCGGCCGCCATCTGTTCCGTTGTCAACTCGATCACGCGGGCTTCCCGGTCAGCTCGCGCAGATGCCGGCGAGCCACGTCGCGATCGTCGAAGGGAATCTTCCTCCCGTTCTCGAATTCCTGTCCCTGCTCGTGACCCTTTCCGGCGATCACCACGGTGTCGCCGGGACCGGCCTCGCGTATGGCCATGCCGATCGCGAGGTCCCGGTCCTGCTCGACCAGCACCGCGTCACCATCGTCCACCCCGGCGAGCACGTCCTCGATGATCGCTGCCGGATCCTCCGATCGGGGGTTGTCGGAGGTGATCACCACCAGATCGGAAAGTTCGGCGCCGGCGCGACCCATGAGCGGCCGCTTGGCACGGTCCCTGTCTCCCCCCGCGCCGACGATCGAGATCACCCGGCCCTCGGTCAGCCCGCGAGCCGCCCGGAGAACGTTCTCGACCGAGTCCGGCGTATGGGCGTAGTCCACCAGCACCGCGAAGTCCTGGCCCTCGTCGATCGGTTCGAACCGGCCCGGCACCCGACCGGCCTCGGCAAGACCGGCGATCGCTTCGTCCGGATCAACGCCCAGGGATATAGATCCCGCCAGCGCCGCAAGCGCGTTTGCCACGTTGAAGCTTCCGGGCAGCCCGGTCCTCACCGGAAGGTCGCCGTGCTCGGATTGGACGAGAAAGGAGGCTCCTCCGGCATCGAAGCCGACATCGACCGCCGAATAGTCCGCGGCCGAACCGGTAGCCGAGTAGGTGATGCAGTCGAACTCGCTCGCCAGCCGGCGTCCGTATTCGTCGTCGACGTTGACCACGGAGGCACCGGGGCCTGCCGCGAAGAGCAGCCTCTTGGCCTGGAAGTAGTCCTCCATGTCCGTGTGGAAATCGAGGTGGTCCTGGGTCAGGTTGGTGAAAACCGCCAGATCGAAATCGATCGCGTCTGCCCTGTGCATGACCATCGCGTGCGAGGAGACCTCCATCACGCAGGCTTCATCCCCGGCGTCGAGCATCCGCCGGAAGGCGGCCTGCAGGTCGATCGCTTCCGGAGTGGTCCGGACCACTTCCTCCTCGACCCCGCCGATCACCTGCTTCACGGTTCCCATCAGGCCGCTCGGCACGCCCGCGGACTCGAGAATGTCCCGCAGGAGGAAGGCGGTGGTCGTCTTGCCGTTGGTGCCGGTGATTCCGGCCATTTTCATGTCCCGGGTGGGTTCCCCGTTGAAGGTGGCGGCAAGGGGAGCCATTGCCGCGCGGGAATCCGCGACGATCAATTGCGGCACTGGCAGGTCGAGCGGGCGCTCGCAGACGAGCGCCGCCGCCCCGGCCTCCACCGCCGCGGGCGCGAACTCGTGGCCGTCGCTCTTCTCTCCCCTGACGCAGAAGAAAAGCGCTCCCGGAGCCACTTTCCGGTTGTCGAAGGCAAGCGAGGCTATGTCGGTTCCCGGGTCGCCGACTAGTTCGGACGAGGCTAGATCCCGGGCAAGTTGGTCCAGCCGCATGGCCATGATTCTAGAACTAGAAGTCTGGCGGGGTCCGACCCGCCCGACCAGCGAACTCCGTCCCTTCCTCTCGCATTCACCGACAGAAGGAAAGGACTCGGGCAAAGGTAGCCCCAGCTCTCACTGATCGGTCGGAACGCCGAGGTAGGGAAGCGTGAAGGCGGCCAGCTCTCCGAATCCGGGGGCTGCGACCTCGCCACCCGTGTGGGCGCCCTCGGGCTCGTTGACCATGATCGAGACGACGATGGCCGGATCGTCGGCCGGAGCGATGCCGACGAAGGACGCCACGTAACGGGTGTCCGAGTAGCCGTTCTTCGTCGCGACCTGGGCGGTACCCGTCTTTCCGGCGAGGCTGTATCCCGGTACCGAAACCTCGGAGGCGGTACCACCGGGGGCAAGCACGCCCTTGAGCATGTCCCTGACCTCGTCGGCGACTTCCGGCTTGATGATCCGGCGGCCCTTCGGTTCGGGAACCGGCTGTTCGTCGACCTTTTCGATCAGCCTGGGCGTTCTGAGGATTCCCCCGTTGGCCAGAGCGCCGTAGGCCTGGACCATCTGGATCGGGGTGACCGCGAGCCCCTGGCCGATCGGCACGTTGCCGATCGTCGAACCGGACCAGTCGCTGTAGGGAAGGACGATCCCCTGTTCCTCGCCCGGATAGTCGATTCCGGTCGGCTGCCCGAAGCCGAAGTTGTCGATCCACTGGCTGAACTTGCGGCCGCCCATCTCGAGTCCGATGGTCACCGCTCCGACGTTCGATGACTGGGCCAGGATGTCGCCTACGTCAAGAGTGACGGTCCCCCGCGCGTGGCCTTCCTCGATGACACGGTCGTAGATCTGAATCGACGGGGCGAGGGTGAAGGTGCTCGTGGGAGTCACCGTGCCCGCCTCCAGCGCCGAGGCCACGGTGATCGCCTTGAAGGTCGATCCGGGCTCGTAGGTGTAGGAGGTGCCGACGTTCAGAAGGTCCTTCGGGTCGGCTTCACCGAGATCGTCGAGATTGACCGGCGGCCAGTTGGCCATGGCGAGAACGTCGGAGGTCCTCGCGTCCATCACGATCGCCGAGGCATTGACCGGATTGCTGTTGGCACCGATCTCGGCGAGAATCTTTTCGGCTTCGGCCTGGATGGTCGCGTCCAGGGTCAGCTGAACGGACTTGCCGTCCTCCGCGTCCCGGACGTTGTCAAGCCGGATCGGGTCTCCCAGGGCGTCCTTGACCAGCCGCCTTTCGCCGTTGACCCCCTTGAGCACACCGTTCTTGCCTGCCTCGATCCCGGTCAGCCCTTCCCCTTCGTCGCTGACCGCACCGATCACCTGGGAGGCGATGTCACCCTGTGGCCTGACCCTGAGGGTGTCCGGAACCTGGCCGATTCCCTCGAGACCCAGCTTCTCCACCGCTCCCGCCTTCTTGAGATCCACCTTTCGCTGGACATAGGAGAAGCCACCGGGCTGGGTGATCGCGTCGAGCACGTCGCCCGGATCGGATTCCAGTGCCTTGGCTACCCGCCTGGCTTCCTGCGGGGGATTCTTGATCTGGTACGGGGTCGCGTAGATCGTCGCGCCCGGCTCGGATCCGGCCAGCGGCTGTCCGTTGCGGTCCAGAATCGAGCCCCTCAGTCCCGGGACTTCGATGATGTCCTGTTGCTGGCCCCTGGCCTGGGAAGCCAGCGAGGAGCCCTGGACCACCTGAAGCAGAAAAGCCCGGGCGAAGAGCCCGAGCAGGAGAAGCAGGCTTACGGCGAAGAGGATGCCGGTTCGCCGTTCGAGCCGGATCCTCATCAGCCCCCGGCCGCCAATCGCTCGGCGGCCGCCTCATAGTCGGACGGCTGGAAAGACCGGTAGTGGATCGCGTCCGGCTCCGGCAGGAACATGCCTTCGGCCTCGGCCTGCGCCTGTACGCGCGGCATCGCCAGGGCGGCGGTCTGTGAGGACCTGAGGATGGCGTTCTGTCGTTCGATCGACTCGATCTGGGTCTCGAGCTTGCTGGCCATCGCTCCGTAGCTGACGGTGACGACGTTGATCGCGACGATCGCCAGCAGCAGCGCCCCGATCACGAAGATCCAGCGTCGACCGGCGGCCGCGGTGCGGACCAGGCCCGACTCGGGAAAGTGGGTTACAGCCCTGGCGCTCTTGCCGACCAGCCGCAGACCGGAATGCGAGCGGGTGCCCGGACGCCGCCTGGTCGCGGGACGGCGACGGGGAATGGTTCTCCGGGCGGGAACCCGGGCCGGGAGGACCGGAACGGTGCGAGCCGGAGCACCCATCAGCGGGTCCCCTCACTCTCGACCGGTCGCTCGCTCAGCTTCAGGGCACCCCGCAGACGGGCCGAGCGGGCCCTCGGGTTGGCGGAAACCTCGTCCTCGTCCGCGGAGATCGGACGTCGGGTCAGGACCTCGGCCTCGGGCTCGTGTCCGCAGACGCAGACCGGGAGCTCCGGAGGGCAGACGCAACCGGTCGCCAGGTCATTGAAGAACCTCTTGATCCGGCGGTCCTCCAGGGAATGAAAGGAGATAACGGCCATCCGCCCACCCACCGCGAGGGTGTCCCAGGCGATCGGCAGGGCGGCGTCAACCGCTTCGAGCTCACCGTTGACGGCAATTCTCAGGGCCTGGAAACTGCGTCTCGCCGGATGCCCGGAGCCGAAGCGGGCGGCGGCCGGCATCCCGGCCTTGATCGCCTCGACCAGATCCGAAGTCGTCTCGAGCGGGCGACGGGCGACGATCTGGCGGCTGATGCCCCCGGCGTAGCGCTCCTCGCCCAGCTCGCGGAGCATGTGGCTGAGCTGCTGCTCGGACCAGGTGTTGAGGATCTCTTCCGCGGTAAGGCTCTGGCGCGGGTCCATCCGCATGTCCAGGGGCGCGTCATGTGAATAGGAGAAGCCGCGTTCGGCGGCGTCCACCTGAAGTGAAGACATCCCGAGATCCATGTACAGCGCCGAGGCCCGAAAACCTTCATTTTGCAGGGATTTGAGCGCCAGGCTGAACTCGGTCGCGATGAAGCGGGTCCGGCACGGAGCTTCCGCCTCGAACTCGCGGAACCGGGCCTGGGCGACCGGATCGCGGTCGATCGCGACCAGGGTCCCTTCCGGGCCGATACGTTCGGCGACCATCCGGGCGTGCCCCCCGGCGCCGAAGGTGCAGTCGATCACCGTCTCCCCCGGCTGGGGACCGATCAGCTCGACCAGTTCGGTCGCGAGGACGGGCAGATGCCCGCGCGGACCCTGGTCGGGACGATCGGGGATTCCGTGGCCGGGACGAGAGTCGCTCACCTTGGCTCCTGTCGGGGCGAGCCGCGCGGCGGCGGTCACTCCGAGCCCCCTGAGAGGTTTTCGGCCACGTCGGCGAACTGCCCGAGCAGGTCTTCGTTGAGCTTGGCCCAGGCTTCGGCATTCCAGATCTCGATGTAGTCGCCGGCCCCGACCACGGCGCAGGCGCCGTCGATCCCGGTCAGTTTCTTGAGGTCATCGGGAATGCGAATTCGCCCGGCAGCGTCCAGTTCGCCTTCGTCGGCGCTGGCGTTGAGCATGCGGCGGAGGTTGCGGGCATCGGCGCCGAACGGGCTGTGCGGCGCCACATAGCGCTCCTCCATCGCATCGAAGTCTTTGGTCGCATAGAGCCAGAGGCAGGCATCCGGTCCCTTGGCGAGAACGTAACCGTCGTCGAGCGCGGCACGGAATTTGCGAGGCACCGTGAGGCGATCCTTGGAATCGAGGCTGTGTTCGTGCTGGCCCCTGAACGCCACCGCTCCTCGTCCTTTCTTTGACTCGCCGCTGGTTGACCGGGAAAGAGTCGGGCCGGGGTGGTGAGAGCGGGAGGAGCTCCATCACCCCGGCCCTTGGCTTCAACTCGATTGGCAACATAACCCACTTCGCCCCACTTTGCAACACAACCACCCACTTTCTTCCAAAACCTGCAATGCCGGTTGCACCGGCCGGGCATCGAATAATCTGCCGCCATGGGAGAAATCACGGATGCGAATCAGCTGCGTGGCGCCAAGTTCAAGGAGCTGCTGGGCAAACCGAAGACGTGGATCATCCTCCTCGTCTGCAGCCTGATCGCCGCCGCCGGAGGGATGATCATCGGCCCCGCCGTCGCGGGCGGCGCATTCGTCCTCGCGCTGCTGATCGGACTGGTGATCACCCTGGTGATCGCCGACCGACGGGCCGCGAAGGCCTTCTACGAGGCCTACGCCGAGGCCCGGGGCCTCACCTACCATTCGGGGGGCGGCCTGGGTGGCTCCACCCCGCTGCTGCGCAAGGGTGACAAGAGCCGGGTTGACGAACAGTTCAACGGAATGCTCGCCGACGGAATCGAGGGAACCCTCGCGCTCTACACCTACACGGTCACCAGCACCGACTCGGACGGAAATGACACCTCCACCGACTATCCGTTCACCGTGATCATGGTCAACCTGCCGGGAACGGTCGAGCACATGACCGACCTGCGGGTCCAGAAGAAGTTCGGCCTCAAGATGTTCGAGAAGCTCGAAGACGCCTTCCGCCGGGACTTCGGCCGGGTCACCCTGGAAAGTGAAGCGCTGAGGGACCGCTACGAGATATTCGTGCGCAAGGAGCAGGATCCGATCTGGGTCCGCCGCCTCTTCTCCCCGAGTTTCATCGTCTGGCTGACCGACGTCCCACCGAAGAAGTTCGCCTTCGAGCTGGAGAGAGGCTGGCTTTGCGCCTATGTACCGAAGCATCGTGACAGCACCGAAGGCCTCGACGAGATGGTGAAACTCGGAACCACGGTGGCCGGGCGGCTCAAGGAAGAGGTCGACCAGAGCTCACCGGCAGAGCTTCATTCCGACTCACCTGAAATCCGGATCGAAACGAAGGAAGAAAATTGAGCGACTCCACGCAACCGGACGGAAAATCCCCCGACTCGGCCGGTGAGGGCACCGTAGCGGTACACCACGCCAATCAGCTGCGCTCGGCCAAGTTCAAGTCGATGATGCGGAAGAAGTCGACCTGGGCCTGGCTGGTCGGCCTCTCGGTCGTCGGCGGCGGCATCCTCGCCGCCTTCGCCGGCCCGGGGATCGGGCTGATCGGCTTCCTGATCATCTTCGCGGTGATTCTCCTGGTCGTCTTCGGCATCGCCGACCGGCAGGCCGAGGACGCCTTCTACGACTTCTACTGTGAATCACACGGACTGACCCGGAGCATGACTCCGGACATCGGTGAGCTCACTCCCCTGCTGCGGAAGGGCGACAAGACGAGCGTGGACGAGGTGTTCACCGGCGAGCTCGCGGAGAACATCCACGGCGACCTGGTGCTCTACACCTATACGGAGGTCCACCGCGATTCCGATGGTGACGAGACCGAGACCGATTACCCGTTCACCCTTATTCACGTGGAGATGCCCGAGATCATCCCGCACATGACCGACCTCAGGGTCGAAAGGGCCAGCTTCAAGTTCCTCGACGGGATCGAGGACAAGTTCCTCGGAGACTTCGAAAGGGTGACGCTCGAAAGCGAGGCATTCTCGAAGCGCTTCGAAGTCTTCGTGCGGAAAGACCAGGACGCGATCTGGACCCGCCGCCTGTTCTCCCCCAGCTTCATCGTCTGGCTGACCGAGAACCCGCCGGACTCCTTTTCATTCGAACTCGAGAACGGGCACCTCGTCGCCTTCGTCTCCAAGCACATGGATGACACCGCGAGCCTCGAGAAGGTCACCGACGTCGGCACCAAGGTGGCTGCCCGGTTGCTCGAGGAGGTCGCGCAGACCTCGCCCAGGACCGGACCGGAAGCCGGTCAGTAGCCGACGCCGATCAGGCTGTCGACGTTCGCGGCCAGCGCCGCAACGATCAGCATCAGCACCGACGGCACCAGGATCAGCGCGATCACCAGCTGGATCTTCGGGGCCGCCCTGGCGGCCTGCTCCTCGATCGCGCGCCGCTGGTCCTGGCGCAGGGTCGCCGACTGCCGTCTCAGCTGGTCGGCCAGCGGCGAGCCGAGCCGGCGTGACCTTTCCAGGGTGGATACGAACGAGCTGATTTCCGCACCGCCGACCCGGTCGCGCAGTCCGGCAAGAGCCGCAGCCTGACCGCTTCCCCAGGCCATCGCCTCGCCGGCCCTTGACATCTCTTCGATCAGCGCACCCCGCCCGGAGTCGGCGAGATCTACGAGACAGCCACCGAGCCCCCGGCCGGTCTGGACCGACACCGCCAGCAGGTCCAGCACGTCCGGAAGCGCGGCCACCATTCCCCGGTGCCGGCGCCGGGCCGCCCGTTCGAGCATCAGGTCGGGCAAGAAGAAGCCACCGGCAGCAGATCCCGCGAGCACGACCGGCACCAGACGGCCCGGAAGGATCCCGGTGAAAAGCGAGCCGAACAGCATCGCCACCGCCGCCAGGCAACCCTTGGCCAGGAGGACCGATCTGATCGAAACATGAGCTTCCATCCCGGCCCGGCGGATCCGGTCGCCGAGAGCTGGCAGGTTCCCGGCCTCCCCCGTACCGCCAGTTTCCCGGCCGGGTGCTCCCCCGACGCCCGCCCCCCCGGACGCCGCGGCGGCAGCCGTTGACGAGGCGCCGGACTCCCGCAGCAGGTCCCGCGTCCCGAGCAGGCCGAGCAGCAGGGCCGCCAGGGCGATAAATGCCGGGATCGGACTCAAGTCGACCCGATCCGGGCCAGGCGGGAGATCAGCATGAATCCGGTCAACTGGAGCAGGGCGGAAATCGCGACCAGGACCAGGGCCGGAGCCGAGCCCAGGATGGACGCGAAGAAGCCGGGCCGGATCAGTTCCGTGAAGAGCGCGGCACCGACCGGCATCGAGACCACCAGATAGCCGGTGAAACGGGCCTGGGCGGTGGCCGAGCGGGCGTCCTCCTCGACCCGGTCACGTTCGGCCGCGCCCTCCGCGAAGCGACGCAGCAGGGCCGCCAGGTCACCGCCCGCAAGTTGCTGGCTGATCAGGGCGGTGGCGAACGCATCGACCCGTGGTGAGCCGAACCGGTCCCGGAGGTGGCGAACCACCTCCCCGGTGGGGGTTCCCGCCTCAAGTTCACGACCGATGATCCGGAACTCGTTTCGGGCCGCGCCGTCAAGCGAGTCGGCCGCCGCCGCGAGTGCGCCGCGCGGTGAGTGACCGGCGCTCAGGCAGTCCGCGATCGCCCGGGCCACCTCCGGCAGGGCCCTTTCAAACGAGCGTCTGAACCGGCGGCGCCCGCGGGAAATCAGCCATCCACTGACCAGTGGGGCCACTATCGCCAGCGCCAGCCCGAGCATCGGGCCGACCAGCCACCACCCGCAGGCGACGGAGGCCAGCCCGAGAAATGCCGCGAGGCGCAGCCGCTCATCCGATGTCGGCGCGTAGCCCTCCGCCCGGGCTCTTCTCAGCGGTTCGATCGTTGCGCCGATCCAGAGCCGGGCCCCACCGCCCCCCGCTCCCGGGTTACCCCGCAGGATCTCGCCGATTGCCGCGACCGCGAGCGTCGCCGCAAGGCCGCCAAAGAGCGCTGGCCAGGCACCGCTCATGTTCCGACCGCCTCGATCTCCGTGACCTTCCGTTCACCATGGCCATCTCGGGAAATGTGGACGATCAGGTCGATTCCCCGTCGCAGTTGTTCTCCGATCACGTTCAGCGGCAACCCGACATCCGCCATCAGGGCCAGGACCTCGATCCTGGCGAGGGCGTCACGGGCCGAGCTGGCGTGGACGGTCGAGAGCGCGCCGTCGTGACCCGTGTTCAGGGCGGTGAGCAGATCAAGTGCCTCCGGGCCTCGCACCTCGCCGATCAGAATGCGATCGGGACGCATCCTCAGGGCGTTCCGCAGCAGGTCCCGGATCGTCACTTCCCCCCTGCCTTCGATGCTGGCGGGTCGCGACTCCAGCCGGACGACATGGGGCTGGACGAGACAGAGCTCGGCCGCGTCCTCGATCGTCACGATCCGCTCCCGGCGATCGATGAATCCCGAGAGGGCGTTGAGCAGGGTGGTCTTCCCCGATCCGGTTCCCCCGCTGATCAGGATGCTCCGGCGAGCGGCCACCTCCCGCCCGAGCCGCTCGGCCTGATCGCCGGTCAGCGTGCCCCAGCCGACCAGGTCCTCAACTGTCGGCCGGTCCCCGGGAAAACGCCGGATGGAAACCGCCGGCCCGTCCACCGCGAGGGGCGGGATCACCACGTTGACGCGGGAGCCGTCCGGCAGTCGCGCGTCCGCCATCGGACTCAGCTCGTCTACCCGGCGCCCGAGCGGCGCCAGAATCCGCTCGATCGTGTTCCGCAGCTGATCTTCATCCTCGAAGCTGATCCCGGCCGGTTCGATACGGCCGTTCCGTTCCACGTAAACGAAGTCCGGTCCGTTGACCATGACCTCTTCCACCGAGCTGTCGTCGAGCAGGACCTCGAGCGGCCCCAGTCCCGAGGCCTCCCGGAGGATCCTTTCGACGAGATCCTCGCGGGTTGCTTCGGAGAGCATTGCCGCGCGGGCCTCGACTTCTCGCCGGATCGCCTCGGCAATGCTCTCGTCACCGCCGACGGCTTCGGACTGCCGCTGCCGGATCAGGCTGGCCCGGATCTCGGCTGCGAGTTTCGCCCTTGCGTCCATCTCAGCCACCGGCCGGGGGCAAGATGGTGATCCGCCGGGCGAAGGTCTGCGCGTCGACCAGCCGGATCGCCTGGCTGCGGGTCAGTCCCAGGGTCACCTCGGTCAGGCCCGGCCCGACCTCGCTTCGCCCGTCCTGCCCGACCGAGATCAGCGGGACCCGCCGGGCGGCGACCAGGGTCCGCCCACCGCCCCGGTCATCGTCGGTGGTCACCAGCACGTCGACCTTGCCCGAACCGGCCAGCGCCCCGGCCCCGGAGACCGAGATCTCGACCGCATGCCGACCCTGCCCCAGCCGGGGAGCCTCCGGCCGATCACTTTCGGGCACCCGGAGTACCGGACCGGTCAGATAGCTGCCGGCCGGCAGCACCCCGATCACTTCCATCCCCACCGCCGGCGCAGGATCGCTGAGGGCAGCCGCCGGAACGAACCTTTCCGGCACCTTCCGGATCTCGAAGCTGGCCGCAGCCACCCGGGGTGAGATCGCCTTGCCGGGGGCGAGGCCACGGGTCAGGATCACGACCGGCTGGAGCCTGCCGTAGCTCTCGGCTACCGACGAGGAATAGCCGCCGATCAGGGTGACCGCGAGGATCCCGGCCCCGCCGGCCGCGAGCAGCAGGATGATTGCCCGCCTTCGCCGGCCCATCCCCTCTAGCCCTCGGTCCCGACCAGTCCGGTAGCCGGCGCGGCCGGCCGGGATTCGCAGGGAAGCGTCAGCGTGGCCGAGGATCCGCGTTCGTCCACCTGCAGATCGAAGCGACCGTCGTGTCTGCGGGCCACGTCCCTGACAACCGCAAGACCGTGCCCGTGGCGCTCCCTCCCGCGCAGCCGGGCCACAACCTCAGCCGGACTGCCCGACCGTCCCTCGGCCCGATGGCTCCTGCCGTTGTCCGTCACCTCGACTCTCAACCTTCGACCGACCACCAGTGCCCTGACCACGATCCTGGGACCCCCATGCTCGATCGCGTTGAGGATCAGGTTCTCGATCGCCGCGGAAAGCATGGCCGGGTCACCGGTGACCAGGGCTTCGGGCCCGGTCCAGCGGACCTCGATTCCCCCGCCGACCATTCGAGCCCGGGATTGCCAGCGCCGCGCGCAGGCCTCGGTCATCAGGCGGCAGGCGACCGGTTCCGGCCTGATCCGGTCCGGGGCCCCTCCGTTGATCTGACGGTCGACCTCACCCAGCGCCCGGATTGCCTGCCAGACCGGCAGCGCCGGGATCATCCGTCCCGACCCGACCGGCAGCGAAAGCGCGATCACCTGCAGGGGGCGCCTGGCTTCGTGGAGGGCCCGGTTCACCAGGCTGCGACGATGGGCCAGCCAGACCTCCCGGAAGGCGATCACCAGCACCGCGACCAGCAGCGGCAGGACGCTGTTCAGCTCACAACCCACACCGGCGAGCCCCCTCACGGTCCGACCAGCCGGTAGCCGACACCCCAGCAGTTGACCACGTACCTGCCCCGCTTGGGATCGAGTTTGCGGCGCAGCCGGCTGCAGTGGGCTTCAAGGGTCCTGGTGTGGCCGGTGGACCGGTACCCCCAGACCTCCTGCAGCAGCTCCTCCTTGGAATAGACCCGGGTCGGCTCGCTCGCGAGGATCTTCAGCAGCGCGTACTCCTTCATTGAGAGCCGGATGTGCTTCCCGCCGACCTTGACCGTGTGCTCGACGTCATTGATTTCGATTTCCGCGACCCGAAGCAGGGGATGAGACCGCCGCCTCCTCCTCAGGACCGAATTGATCCGGGCCAGCAATTCGCCGTAGCTGAAGGGTTTTTGTATGTAGTCGTCGGCGCCCTCGTTCAGCCCCCGGACCCGGTCCTGCTCGGTGCCGCGGCCGCTGACGATGATCACGCCGATTCCGGGATCGGCCGGGTTGGCGGACCGGTCCGGGTTGCGGATCTCCCGAAGCAGATCCATTCCCGCCGCATCCGGAAGCCCGAGGTCAAGCAGCAGCAGATCCGGGTCGTCGTAGTGGCAGAGTCTCAGCGCATCGGCCGCGGTCGGCGCCGCGAGGACGCCGAACCGGTCGGCGCTCAGGTGGTCGGAGAGCAGCTCCAGTGTGGGCTGGTCGTCTTCGCAGATCACGATCCTGGCCGTCTCTTCCCTGGTCGGCAACATCAGGAACCTTCCTCCCCGGATCCGCAAGGGCCGCTTCGCGACCTCTCCGCTCCCGTCGCGCTCTCCCACTTCTCGACGTCCCAGTCCGAAGGCAGCTCGAGCACCGCCTCCGCTTCCGGGACCCGCACCCGATGGCCCGGTCCGACTTCCCGGACCGCGAGCAGCGGCTGGAAGTCCGGACCGAGGAACAGCAAATCCAGCGGGAACCGCATGCCGTAGGTGTGAACCGAGCGGCAACGGGGGATCAGCAGACCTTCCGGCGCCCGGTGCCGGTCCAGCAGAGCCAGCCCCAGGAGCCGCGAGACCGGATCGCCGGCGACAAGGACTTCGAATCCGTGAACGGTCTGCCGGGAGAGTCGCCGGAACCGCCTCGCGGGACGAGTGATGTCAGCGCCGATCGCCATGCCCTCCTAAGCAACGGGCACAGGAATCTCTCCCCCGCTGAAGCCGATCGGCTCTGCAACGAGTCTTTCGGGGTGCAACCGCCCGTTCAGGTGGTCTGTCCCGAAGTCCCTAAAGGCACCCTCAAGGCATGATGCCCGGGCGCCCGCGGACCATGCCAACGGCGCTCAAGGCTTCAACCGTGGAAAGTAAAAAGACCCGCAGAGGAAACTACGAGTCGGGCACTGACTATGTGCTCGAGTACGGCAATCTCAGGTTCTCGTTCAATGAACGGGACTTCAGCCAGAGAGTCGAACAGGCCGCAGTGCGGCTCGGCTTCGTCACCCCCGGCCTGACCTTCGCCGAACTCAACGACCTGCTCCATCTCGCCGTCTCCGGCGAAATCGACGAGCCCAGTTCAGAACTCGGGATCCACGTGACCCACCACTGGGAAGACCTGACCGGCCCCGGGAATCAGAGCTTCGTCCACTGGCTCCGGCGCCTCGTATTCCGCGGTGCCTGGCTCGACCAGAGGGTCAAGGAAGGTGAACTCGACATCGTCTTTGACGAGGGTCGCCAGAGTTTCGGCTACATCCAGCCCGAACGGGGCCCGGAGATGATCGAGCTCGCCAAGGAACCTTCCTGGCGCCGCGTCGCCTTCCGCCGCTAAAGCACCCGCAAGTCGGGCGGGGTCCGACCACCTGCAAGTAGGGCCGGTCCGACCCGACCTTCAAGTTCAACCCGCCCCACCCGGACGGTCATCCGCACTGTCGTTTACCCACGATATTTGTGGGCAAACGACAGTTCGAAGGCTTCAAAGCTTCTTCAGGAGCTCCTCGTTGCTGGACGAGCCCTTGATCAGCTCGGCCAGGCGGTTGGCGGCCGGCACCGGCTCCATCGCGCCCAGCTCGGCCCGCAGGCGACGCACGGCGTCCACCTCGGCCTCGTCGAGCACCGACTCCTGACCGGAAACTGCACAGGCGGCGACGTCAAGCGAAGGCTCCACACCGGCCGCGGCCAGGCTGGCATCGAGCCGGATGGTCGCGTTTTCGGTCGTGTGGACCGCGTCCATCACGTCCTGGTCCCCGGGGGATCCCCAGAGCGCGGTCCCGATCACGGTCACCGAGCCGGAACCTTCCTCCTCCAGCTCGCGGCCCGCTCCGAAGAACGGCTTGATCGCCCCCGGTTCGCCGTAGGCGTTTCCGAGCCTGGTCAGGGAGTCGACGATTATCACAACGTCATTGCCGGCCTCGGCCTGGCGCTTGACCTTCGCGAGGATCCGCTCGGCGGTCCTGACCTGCTCGTGGGCCCCGAGGTCGGCGGGAGCTGCGGCGATCTCGACTTCCGGCACCTCGCGCGACCAGGCGGTCACTTCCTCCGGACGTTCGTCGATCAGCAGGACGATGATCTCGGCACCGTCTCCGGCACCGCGGGCGATCGCCTTGGCGAGGGAACGCAGGAAGCTGGTCCGGCCGGAACGCGGCTGGGCCTCGACCAGAACCCTCTGACCGAAGGCCAGCGGAGCGAGCAGATCGACCGAACGGGCGAGAATGTCATCGGTGTCGCCACTGAGCGGCATGTGCCGGTGAGGTGCGATCGGGGTCAGGCTCTCGAAACGCGGTGAACGCTCGTCGACCGGCGGCTCCCCGTTCACCTTCTCGACCCGGACCAGCGAAGGACGGCGCTCACCGCGACGGGCGGGCCGTACCGGTCCGCTTACCTCGTCTCCGGAGCGCAGCTCGCAACGACGGATCTGGGCCGGCGATACGTAGATCCCGGCCGAGGGACCATCCTCGGAGCGGACGATGCCGCTGCCCCGGGGCAGCACGTCGAGTACCCCGGTGATCTCGGTCAGTTCGGGCTCTGCCTCGGAATCGTCTCCTTCGGAATCCCGTCCGCCCTTTTCTTCCTTCTCCTCGTCACGGTCACGACCGTTCCGGCGTTCGCGGTCACTGCGCCGTTCGCGGTCACCACGACGGCCTCGGTCGCCGCGCCGTCGGCGCGAACCCGAGCCCTTGCCCTGGGAATCGCTGCCGGACCAGTCGGAATCGGACCCTTCGCCCTGGTCGAGCTTCTCGATCAGCTCGTCCCGACGGAGCAGCCGGAACTTTTCAATGCCAGCCTTGCCGGCGAGCTCGTGGAGCTCGGCCAGCGACTTCGATTTGAGGTCTGACATGTCAGCCTTTGTCGGCGGCGACCAGACCGCTCAGCCACTCGCCGAACTCGGGGCGGCTCTTCCAGTCCTCTTCGAACTTGGCGGCGCCCTCGGTGGTCAGCGGGTGATTGAGCATCTGGTGGAAGACCTTGGCCGGAACGGTCGCGATGTCGCAGCCGAGCGAGGCGGCGACAACCATGTGTTCCGGATGACGGATCGAGGCGGCAAGCACCTTCGATTCGAGGTCACGCGAACGCAGCACGTCACAAATCTCTTCGACGACCTTGGCCGAATCGACCGAGATGTCATCGAGGCGTCCCATGAAGCAGGAGACGAAAGTCGCCCCCGCCGAAGCGGCCAGCAGGGCCTGGTTCGGCGAGAAGACGAGAGTCATGTTGACCATCGCTCCGTCATCGGTCAGCGCCTTGGTCGCCTTCAGGCCCTCGGGGCCGAAGGGGACCTTGACGGTCACGTGCTCGTGGAGTTTGCGCAGGGCCTGGCCCTCGGCGATCATGCCCTCCGCATCGGGAGAGACGACTTCGGCGGAAGTCGGGCCGTTGACCAGGTCCGCGATCTTGCGGATGATGTCACCGGGTTCACCGTCTTCCTTGGCGAGCAGGGAGGGATTGGTGGTCGCGCCACTGAGCACGCCCCAGGCGGCAATCTCCTCGACCTCGGAAACGGCACCGGTGTCAATGAAAAGTTCCATGCCACAAGGATATTGAGTCTGGTGGCGGCGGTTCCGGTTGCCATCCGGTGAACGGGTCCCGAACCGGCCATTCGGGGCCCGGGCGAACCGTCACCCGAGCCGGTTCAGGCGCCCGCAGGGTTTAGACCCTCGGCCCTGAGGGTCTCGAGCCACTGGTCGATCTGATGCTTCTTTTCGATGTCGCCCCAACCGAGGCCGCGGCCCATGACCGTGGCCACCGCTTCGACCGATTCGGCCGAGGCGAGGCTCGATGCCGCGGTCAGTCCGAGGCGGGTCCGGCGCAGCAGCACGTCGGCCAGCGACCTGGCCTGCTCGAACTCGATCGCGATCTGAACCTCCGCCATCAGGTCGGGCAGACCCTCGACGATCGGCCTGGCCATTTCGGGATCCGCCTCGGCCAGGCGGACCACGCCACGGGCGGCGTGACCGTACCTGAACGCGAGCTGGGCGAGCGATTCCTTGCTCACCCCTTCCGGGGCGCTCAGCTCGGCCGGGTCGATCTCCATGCCGAGCGGGATCTCCGCGGTTTGGCAGCGCGCCTCGCGGCCGGCCCTCTCGACGATCCGGTCGACGGTCTGTTTGGCCATCCGGCGCCAGGTGGTGAGTTTGCCTCCGGTGATCGTGAGCATTCCGGAGGAGGTCTCGTAGAGCTCCGCCTGACGCGAGATGTCGACCGACTTGCGCGGGTCACCGGTGCTGATCAGCGGTCGCACCCCGGCGTAGGCGCCGACGATGTCCGAGTCGGTCAGCGACAGGTCCAGGAACTCGTTCATCGCGCTCATCAGGTAGTCGATGTCGTCCCCGGTCGGACCGACTTCCTCGATGCCTCCGTGGTGATCGACATCGGTGGTTCCGACCAGGGTGCGCCCGTACCAGGGGAGCGCGAATATCCGGCGGCCCTCGCCGGCCGGAACGATGCATGCCGCTTTGCCCATGTCGACGTCCTCGGCCGAGAAGAGGATGTGGGCTCCGCGGCTGGGGGCGATCTTCGGGACGTCCTCCTCCCGCTCGATCTCACCGGGGCGGATCCGGTCGGCCCAGACGCCGGTCGCGTTGACGATGTTGTCGGCCTCGACCACAGCGGTCTCGCCCGACGCGGCGTCGGTGAATTCGACCTGGCGAGCCTTGCCGTTCTTCTCGAGTACGCGCTCGACCTTCGCCGCGTTGAGACAGACGGCGCCGAATCTCTGGGCTTCGCCGAGCACGGTCAGGACCAGCCTGACGTCATCGGTCTGGCAGTCGTAGAAGAGGTAGGCCGACTCGGGGTCACGGGTTTCCAGCGCCGGCACCAGGTCGAGCAGCTCGTCCCGGTCGATCGTCCGGTGCCGGTCCGGTGACCAGGACTCCTCGGCCTCGGCCGGACGGCGGCGCCAGCGCCGCTCGCGGCGGTTTCTTCCGCCCGTCGCCCCGGCGAGGACGTCGTAGGCGTTCAGTCCCAGTCCGAGTTTGCGGTCCGGCTTGTCTTCACCGAAGGTCGGCACGACGAAGGGGGTCGGATAGACCAGGTGCGGGGCCAGCTCGACCAGAAGCTGCCGTTCCAGCAGCGCCTCGCGAACCAGACCCACATCGAAATTCTCCAGGTAGCGGAGACCTCCGTGGACCATCTTCGAAGAGCGCGAGGAGGTGCCGATCCCGTAGTCACGGCCCTCCAGCAGCGCCACCGAGTAGCCGCGCGAGGCGGCGTCCAGCGCGACGCCGGCCCCGGTGATCCCGCCGCCGATCACCACCACCTCGAAGTGCGATCCGGCGATCTCTTCGAGCGACTGGTCGCGACCTACCAACGGAACCGCCGGCCAAGCAGGATCGTGCCTCCGCAGAGACCGCCGCCAACCCCGAGCGCGATCAGGATCGCAACCAGCGGCGAGGGCTGGGGTCCGGCTTCAGATGCGGCGAGGACCGCGTCGCTCGGAGCTTCGGGGACCACGGGAAAGGTCGTGCTGGTCGGCGGCGTGGCGGTTGACGGGGTAACCGACGAATCGCCCGTGCCTTGGTTCTGGCCGCCGTTTGCGCCGTTGCCCTGGTTGGCGGAGTTGCCGCTGTCAATCACCCCGGAGCTTCCCCCCGTTCCGGTCGAGGCGGTGCCAGTCGACCCGCCTGCCAGAGATCCCGCCGGAATTGTCGTGCCCCCGGTCGAGGTGCTGCCGGAGGTGCCGCTGTCGGAATCCGGGGTGGCACCGCCGGAGTTGTTGCCAGTGTCCGAGTTGTCTTCCCGCGCCGGTGCGGCAATCGGGAGCGGCTTCCCGGCGAGGGCCGTGGTTCCGTCCGCGGTGACCCAGACCCGGGTCACGTCATTGTCCTTCGCGTAGTAGATGCTGCCGTCCTCCTGCTGCATCGAGAGCAGGTAGTCGGCGGCCGTCTTGCCGTTTTTCTTCAGGTAGTTGACGCCCCTGCCCTGAGCGACCAGGCCCTGCATCACGAGCCCGGTCGACTGGGAGTTGACGTTGCCGCTGTTGCCGAAGCCACCGGATTTCTTCTGGATCCCGTCCAGGTATCCGATTGCCCGGTTGGCAGCTTTTTCTCCGGTGATCGCCATCAGCGCGGTGCCGGTTGAATCGGAGTCACTGTTCGCGTCCTTTGCTATTCCCCAGCCCCCGTTTTCGTTCTGGGCCTTGTAGAGCCACTTGAGCGAGTACTGGGCGTCACTGCTCGCCTGGACCGAGCGGAAGGCGAGCACCGCGAAGGCGGTCACGTTCACGTCGTTGCCGAAGGAACCGTTGCCACGGCGATTTCGCAGGGCCTCGATCAGGTTGCGGCCCTTGAAGTCACGGGGGTTCTGGCCGACCGTCTTCATCGCGAGGATCGTCAGGGCGATGTCACTCGCATCGGTTATCTCCTGGCGGTGGTTGACCAGGTATCCGTAAGGGGTCGCGTTGGTCTTCACGTCGAGCGGATTGGTTCCGGTCGCGGCCAGGGCGAACATGGCCCGGGCGGTGATGTTGACCGAGGAGCTGGAGCCGGGGATCGAGGGAAAGCCCCCGTCTGAATTCTGCTGGCCACGGAGCCATGTCGCCGCCCTGTTCGCCTGCCCCGTGTAGGCGGCCTCGGCCTTGCCGGCCGGGGAACCGGCAAAGGCGAAGACGAGCGCCGCGAGAGCGACCATCGTCACTCCGGCCGCACCGGCCGGGCGGATTGAGCCATCGGCCGGGCCGACCGTCTCCCCTTCAGCCCGGCGCCACTGGAAACGCTGCCTGAAGCGGGTCAGGGCAGCCACCATCGCCGGGCCGGCGGCCAGGGCGAAGACGATGTTTCCGGTCATGTGCGCGATGTCGAAGGGAATGGCTCGTACCTCGAGTGCAAGGTACCGGTCGAGCGACATCTCCCCCCCGAAACTGACCATCGTCTCAAGATTCATCCAGGCGCCGAAGACGAGACCGGCAAGGCCACAGACCGCGGCCAGCGTCCAGCGGTTGATCCGGCCGCGGCTCAGCCGGAAGAAAACGGCACCGCCGATCCCGCACATTCCCCAGGCCACCATCTGCCACGGGGTCCACACTCCCTGCCCGAGCCAGAAGTTCGAAACAAGGGCCCCCAGGGCGCCGACCGCGAACCCGGGTGCCGGTCCGAGCACATAGCCCGCGATGATCACGATGTCGGTGGTCGCCACCACGTTCGGGATCGGGGCGAGCACGATTCGTCCGGCCACGGCGAGGGCGGCCAGCACCGCGACCAGGGCGACGATCTGCGACGGCGGCCTCGAGCGCTCGTACCAGAGCATTCCGGTCCCGATCGTGGCCAGCAGCACGATCACGCTGATCAGCTGCCAGCTCATTCGCGAGCCTCCAGCAGCTCGATTCCCTGATCGACCGAGACCACGCCGGGATGGTCCAGGACCCGCGCGGTCTCCGATGAGAAGTACCAGCCACCGCTGAGGACGGTCCGCGTGTCGGCGTCGGCGACGATCTCGCCGTCCCCGAGCAGGACCACCCGGTCGGCGAAGGTCACCGCGAACTCGACGTCATGGGTCGAGATGATCACGGCTGCCCCCCGCGCGGCCAACCGGTCGGCCAGTTCGGTCAGGTTGGCCTTGAGTCCGCGGTCCATGCCGCGGGTTGGCTCGTCGAGACAGACCAGGCCGGGGAGACCACTTCCTTCCGTCCGCCCGGCGAGGGCGATCGCCAGGGCCAGCCGCTGGCGTTCCCCGCCCGAAAGGTCCCTCGGGTCGCGGTCGGCCGAAAGGTTGAGGCCAACAGCCTCCAGCGCGGCCCTGCCCTCCTCGCCGGGAAGCTCGTCCCCGATCCTTTCCCGGACCAGGAAGTCCCCCGGGTTCTGGGTGAGCAGCGCGACCTTCCCGGGGGTTTCGACCCGGCCGGATACCGGTTCAACGAGCCCCGCCGCAGCTCGCAGGAGGGTCGACTTGCCGGCGCCGTTTCGTCCCATCAGGGCGACCTTCTCCCCCGCCCGCACCCGCAGGTCGATCCCCCGCAGGACGTCAACCGGTCCGTCGCCGGGGTCAAGCTCGACCCAGAGCCTCTTGCTCTCCAAAGCGACGGTGCCCCTCGGGCGCGAGCCGGACCCATCTCCAGAAGTGGGTTGATTTACCCGTCTCTCCGGAGGGTAAATTGACGCACTTCCCGAATCGGGACCCACTCCGATCTTGCGTCGGCGCAGGATCTCCCGTGCGTCCCGGACGCCGACCGGCAGCGGCTCGATGCCGGCCCCGGCGAACATCAGTGCCGACGGGGTCGCAAGTTCCGGTCGTTCGGATATCGCCCAGCCAAGGAAGTCCCGGGGGCTGCCGTCAAAGCCGATCCGCCCGGAATCCATGGCGACAACGCGGTCCGCCGCGGCGAGGCAGCGTTCCAGCCGGTGCTCGGCCATGACCACAGCGACCCCCCACTCCTCATTCAGTCGTCTGAGCAGCCAGATCAGCTCGTCACCGGAAACCGGGTCGAGCTGGGAGGTCGGCTCGTCCAGGAGGATCAGCGGCGGCCGGGTGACCAGGGCCACCGCCAGCGCTACCCGCTGGAGCTCACCGCCGGAGAGGGTCGTGACCGTGCGCGGAAGCAGGTGCGGGATCCCCAGCGCAAGCGCCACCTCCTCCACGGCGCGCGCCCGCTGAGCGGGATGGTCGCCCCGGAAGCGAAGCGGCAGGTCGAGCTCCGCCGCGACGGTGGTCGAAACGATCTGGGTTTCCGGGTCCTGGGCCACGTAGCCGACCACATCGGCCAGTTCACCCGGACCGTTCTCGGTCACCGGCCTGCCGGCCACCAGCGCCGTCCCGGCCAGCTCGCCCCCATGGAAATGGGGGATCAGGCCGCAGCCCGCCCGAAGCAGCGACGTCTTTCCCGAACCGGAGCCGCCGGCCAGCACGATGAACTCCCCCGGCTGAACCGAAAGGTCGATCCGGTCGAGCGTCACCGAATCGGACCCCGCGTATCGGTAGCTCAGGCCCTCGAACTCGAGCGCGAACCCGACCCCTCGGTCAGCCGCCCGTTCTCCGGTGACCGGGTTCACGCCCGACCTCCACGAACCCGCGGGCGCCAGGTGGCAAACCCTCCGACCAGGAAGGCTAAGGCGGCGAGAGGAGCTTCGAAGCCGATCGACCAGGAGATTTCAGGGTAGGTCACGAAACGATCCGAACCCAGCACGAGCTCGAGCAGCGCAAGTGACACGAGCACCGTTCCGGCAAGCCAGAAGCGACGGTCGAATCGGGAGCGTGCCCGATGGAAACCGGCCGTGCCGCCGGACCGCCCGTAGCCGCGCATCTCAAGCGTCGCGGCGACGTCAACCGCCCGGTCGAGGGAACCCGCCAGCAGCCGGTGGGCCATCGCGCCGCGGCCGACCGGAGCGGCTGCCGGGCCCCGTAGCTCGGCTGCCTCGCCGATCCGCGCGTAGTCGGTCGCGGCAAGCGGCACCAGCCGGGAGATCAGGGTCGCGGTCAGGGCCGAGCGCCGGGCCACCCCGTGGACCGCCTGGAGTATCCGGTCGGGATCGACGCAGGCTGACCACACTCCGATCACCACCATCGTCCCGATCACCCGCAGACCGATCACCGCACCGGCGGCGATCGCCTCGGCGGTGATTTCGACCTGTCCGAGGATCGGCCAGTCGCCGAGCCGGGCGAGGACCGTCGCGCCCCGGTTGGTGACCAGGGCGTTGACGATGATCATCGTCAACGCCAGAAAGCCGCCGAGCCGGAGGGAAAACCCGACCGCCCTGCCGGCCCCGCAGCCGTAGCCGGCCAGGGCCGCCCCCGCCGTCGCCGCGACCAGCACGAGGGGGTCCGATGAGAAGAAACAGACCAGAAGGTAGGCGCCCAGATACAGGGCGACCGGAGCCAGCGAGGCCGACTGGAGGGTTTCCCGGCGGGGAACGTAGGCGATCGGGGATAGCTTCTTCATGTTTGGCCGTTCAGGGCAGGGGCAGCGAGCTGACCTGACCGTCGCTCACCACCGCCGCAAATCTCCGTTCGAGGTCTTCCGGGTTGAGTGCCGCGGCCGCGAGCTGCACGCCTTTCTCTGTGCCACCGGTGATCAGCCAGACAGGGGGCTCATCGGCCTTTCTCATCGCGGCGACGAGACCGGCGGCCGGGTCGAATGAACGGGTGGTCTCTCCTCGTGCGTCGAGACCTACCAGGTGCCAGGAGCTGCTCCCCGGATAGGTAGCCGCGGTCGGACCGGGCCGGAACTTCGCGAATACCCCGCTCACTCCCGGTCCTTTTTCGAGTTTCTGCCCTTCGGGTGTGCCGGAGATCTGTTCCCAGGTGCCGACCATAAGCCTCAGGTTCTCACCCTTTTCTTCAAGGTTTGCGCCATCGCCCTCCAGCTGCTTCCTGACCATCACGCAGGCGGTCGCATCCCCCATGCAGTCGACCTCAACGCCCCATCCTCGATCGTCATATCCGGTCGAAAAAGGCGCCGGGTAGGAGCCGACCACGGCCCCGATTTCCATCGCATCTGTCCAGTCGCGGTAGTCCCACCAGAGCTTGTCTCCCCCGGTAATCGTGAACTGGGCGGAGCCGCGCTCGGCGACTATCCCGTTCACGGCGAAGAACCAGTCGGAGCTACGCCCGGAGTCCCGGCCGCCGGAGATGCCGTTCACCGACTGGACGAATTCCCCTCCGTAGCGGGTTTCCAGCTCGGCGCTCTCGTCAAGGAGCCGCATCGCGTTGCTCGATTCGTTGACCGGAATGTCCGGCTTGTCGATCAGGACTTCGGACCCGTAGTCCCTGGTCACGATCAGGCTCGCATCGCCGGTGTCCTCCCCGGGGCCGAGCCCGCAGCCGGCCAGCGCAAGGGCGACGGCAAGGAGTGCAGCCACGCCGACGGCCGGGACGAAATCGCCCCCGAGCCGCCGGCGTTTGGCTGCGTGATTCATCGGGTCGCGTCTACTTCCGGTGCTTCCCGTTCTTCTTGACCTGGACGTACACGCGGTTCGACGGAACGAGCCCCGCCTGGCGGGCAACCAGCTTCGTCTTGCCCTTGATCTTCAGCGTGGTGTAGCCCCTGGCGTCGGTGAGCGCGCCTGCGCCCTTCACCTTTGCGCCCTCTACCGGGCTGCGCTTGCCCGCGGTGTCGTATTCGAACACCCGTACCTTCACCGTCGCTCCCTTGCGCACCTTGGTGGGTGCCTTGAGGAAGAGAAGGTTCGGGTTCGGCTCGGCCCAGGTCTTCGAGAGGAAGAAGAGAATCGAGTCGCGGCGCTTCAGCTTGACGCCTTCGGCGCCGGTGCTCGTGGACTTGTAGTTCTGGTAGACCGACCACCACTGTTCGCCCTTGGCCATCGACCCGCCGATGCCGCAGACTCCGAAACCGAAGTCGCTGTCGGAAATCTTCAGCGGACGCAGCGCCTTGTACTTGAGCGATGCCTGGTACAGCAGTCCGAGTCCGGTCGCTCCGGTCACGGTTCGGGGCGGGCCGGTGCGACCCCCCAGGGTCGGGCAGGCCGAGGTCGGCTTGATAGTCGCCGTGCCCGTGTTCACGGTCCGATCGAACATGATCTTTCCGCTGTAGGTGACCACCCGCAGGTTTACCGGGATCTTCTTCGCGGCGGCAGCGGGCTGCGCGGCGAAGCCGAGCAACAGTGCCAGCCCGAGCAGCAGCCCGACGGCGGGTGAGGT
>JAGQUR010000127.1 GCA_020438395.1 Solirubrobacterales bacterium
GACCCGATCGCCCAGCTCAAGGAGCTCGGTGAGCTCCACCAGAGCGGGGTGCTGACCGACGAGGAATTCGCCGCCCAGAAGGCGAAGATCCTCGGCAGCTGAGTTCGCGGCCAGGGGTGTTTCGAAGTGTCGGATGACCAGATCCCGGGGGTTTGTCCCCCGGGACGTGCCTCGGTCCTCGCCCGTGGTTCCGGTTCACGCGGAACGCCCCGTCACGGTCTTCATCACGAAGGCGCCCACCACGTTTCCGACGAGGATTTCGAGGCCCTGATCCACCGGGCGGTCGAACGCCTGCCGGAGGAGTTCCAGAAAGTCATCGCCCAGGTCCCCGTGATCATCTCCGACCAGGGCCGGGAGCGACATGCCTACGGGCTTTACCAGGGTGACGGCATCGCCCGGGACAATTTCCCCGACCGGATCATCATCTTCAAGGACACCCTGGTCCGCGACTTCGGTCACGATCCGGCTTTGCTCGCGGCCCAGGTGGAACGCACGGTCCGGCATGAACTCGGCCACCACCTCGGCTACGACGAAGGCGGCGTTCACGACCTCGGGCTTTGAGCCCTCGCCCGGCCTGTAGGCTCGAACCATGTCGAAAGCAACGCTGAACACCAATGCCGGTCCGATCACCATCGAGTTCTTCGATGACGACGCCCCGAAGACGGTCGAGAACTTCCGCAAGCTCGCCGCCGACGGGTTCTACGACGGCCTCACCTTTCACCGCGTGATCAAGGACTTCATGATCCAGGGCGGCTGCCCGCTCGGCACCGGAACCGGTGGCCCCGGCTACACCTTCGAGGACGAGTTCAACGACCACAAGATTGTCCGCGGCGCCCTCGCCATGGCCAACGCCGGTCCGAACACCAACGGTTCGCAGTTCTTCATCGTCACCATCCCCGCCGCCGACTGGCTGGACGGCAAGCACACCGTCTTCGGCGAGATCACCGAAGGCATGGACGCCGTCGACGCGATCGAAGGAACCCAGACCGACGGCCGCGACATGCCCCTCGAGCCGCAGGTAATCGAGTCCATCGAACTCGCATAGCCGAACCTGGTACTCCAGGTGTTCCTGCTGCGTTAGACCCGGCACGGGTATGCCCGAAATAGACCGTCGCCCTGCGGGCTCCCCCGAAGGTCTTTTTCGGGCACACCCGCACCGGGTCCTTCTCAATGGTCCGGGCAACTGACCCCCGGGACTTGAAACCGTACCCCCGAACCCGGCTTCAAGTCTCGAAGACCGGTTCCCGAGGTATTGAGCAGGGTCCGGTGGTGTGCTTCCGAAACCTCTGGATGGGGAGCGCGAAGCGCGACGGTTTCGGAGGTACACCACCGGGCCCTGCACGAGGGCTCGGGGGGACTCAGGCTTTGGTGGGGGTTTCTGACTCTTCCGAGTCGGTCTGGTCGATGTAAATGACCTGGTCGCCGGCCCGGAGGTTGAGGCAGGCTTCGTCGCCCGGCCGCAGGACCTCCTTGCCGCGGATCACGGCGATCGGCGTCTCGCCCTCGTTTCGTTCGATGCTCTCGCCGTCGGTCCGAATCAGTCGTTCGTTGATGTCAAGGCCGTCCCCGAAGGTGAGCAGGTCATTGACCACCCGGGCGGCTTCGGGCGTCTCCGCCGCCATGCCGAGGATGCGGCCGGCCGAACTGGAGGAGACGATCACCTCGTCGGCGCCGGAAGAGTGGAGCAGCTCGACGTTGGATTCCTCCTTGCAGGAGGCCACGATCTTGGCTGACTCGTTCAGTTCGCGGACCCTGAGGACGGTGAGGATCGCCTGTTCGTCCGAGCTCAGGCCCACGATCACGTATTTCGCGGTCATCACCCGCGCGGCATCCAGGATCGGCCGGTCATAGGACTTGCCGCTGATGCCGTTCAGTCCCAGACGGTTCGCGTCCTCGAGAGCGTCATCGCTTTCGTCGATGACCACGGCCTCGATTTCCTCGTTGTGGCTCTGGATGTATTCGAGGGCCGACTTGCCCTTGATCCCGAAGCCGCAGATCACCACGTGATCCTTGAGATCTCGCTGCCAGCGACGGAGGCGGAACTGGAATCTCGATTGCTCGGCCAAGACCTGAAGCGTAGTGCCAACCAACAGAACGATGAACAGAACGCGGATCGGGGTGACCACCAGGGTGGTGACCAGCCGGGCCGACTGGGTGACCGGAACGATGTCGCCGTACCCGGTGGTCGTGATCGTGACCGTCGCGTAGTAGAGCGAATCGATGAAGGTGAGCAACTGGTCGGGATGCTCGTTGTCAACGTAGCCCTTGCGTCCGAAATAGGTGATGAAGGTGACGATCAGCAGCAACAGGGTCGCCAGGACGAATCGCTGGACGATCGCCCGGAGGGGATCCTGCTTGATCCGGATCAGGCGGAACCGGGCCGGGGCTACCGGCAGCGGCGGCGGCTGTTTTCGCTCCCGTTTCAAGTGGCAGCAGCATAGAACCTGCCAGAGGGCGTTCCCCGGTGGCAAGGCGGAAGCCGGTCCCGGACAGGTACCCTGCAAGGCCCGTGTTTATCTCTCCGGATTGCCATGACTGAGTCCCTCGCAGACGGCTTCGATTCCGTTTCCTTCGAGCAGTGGAGCGAAGCTGCGACCAAGGGTGATGCGAACTTCGCCCTGATGACCCTCCTTGAGAACGGGGTCGAGGCAAAGTGGCTGTACACGCGGGAGGACGCGATCGCCCCCGATCCTTCCGGACTGCCGGGCAAGGCCCCGTTCACGCGGGGAACCCGGGCCGGCCGCCACTGGCAGATCCGCCAGGAACAGACCAACCCGGACCGGGCCCGGGCCAATGCCGAGATCCTCGAGGATCTGAACGGCGGAGTCACCGAGGTCACCCTGCGTTTCGACCGTGCCGCCCGGGAAGGACTCGCTCCCGGAAGCAGCGGGTTCGACGATGCCCGCGGGATAGATGGAATCGCCATCTCGAACCTTGATCAGTTGAGCCAGGTTCTGGACGGGGTATACCTCGACATGGCCGGCGTGGCGCTCGAGGCCGGCGCAGCCGCCCCCGCCGCCGCCGCCCTGCTCGCATCACACTGGCGCGAGAACGGTGTCGCCCCCGACGCGGCCCTCGGCTCCTTCCGCTATGACCCGCTCGGCTGCCTCGCCCGCACCGGCGAGCTGCCTTGCTCCCCCGAGGACGCCCTCGCCGTCGCCGGTGGCCTTGCCGCATCCACGAAGGCCGACTGGCCGGGGGTGAAGTCGCTGGCGGTTGACACCGGCATCTACGTCGAAGCGGGAGCCACGGCGAGCTGGGAGCTTGGAATCGCGATCGCAACCGGGGTCGAATATCTCCGGGCCGCCGTCGAAGCCGGGCTCGACCCCGCCGCCGCGGCATCGCAGATCGAATTCACCCTCTCGGTCGGCCCCGACCAGTTCCTCGAAATGTCCAAGTTCCGCGCGATGCGGCGACTGTGGGCCCGGGTTCTGGAGGAGGCCGGAGTTGCCGACGAAGACCGTCACTCATCCACATACGGCAAGACTTCAGCCCGGATGATCAGCGCCGTCGACCCGTGGGTGAACATGCTCCGGGTCACCACCGCCGCCTTTGCCGCCGGCACCGGCGGTGCGGACGGCGTGACCGTCACCCCCTTCGACGCGTCGATCGGACAGCCCGGCAGCCTTGGCCGGCGGATCGCGCGCAACACCCAGATCATCCTGCAGGACGAATCCTCGCTCGGCCGGATCGCCGACCCGCTGGCCGGCTCCTGGTATGGCGAGGAGCTGACCGACGAGGTCGCCAGGGCCGGCTGGGAGCGGTTCCGCGAAATCGAGCGCGAAGGCGGCGCCCTTGCCGCCCTGCGGTCGGGTCTGATTGCGACCACATTGACTGGCCTGGCCGAGGAGCGGGAAGACGACCTCAACCATCGTCGACGGGTGATGACCGGGGTGAACGAGTTCCCGCTGCTCGGCGACGACGGCGCCGAACCCGAGGTCCCTGACCGCTCCTCTGTGGCATCGGACTCCGGCCGCCTGGCCGAGCGCCCCGACCTCGCCGGGCTCGATCGTCTCGGCGATGCACCCGCAGGCGAGTGGCTTGCCACCGCGACCTCTCTCGCCTCATCCGGAGCCCGGATCGACGAACTTGTCCCGACGAGGGCCGAGGAGCCCTTCTCCCTGCCGGCCCTGAACCCTCACCCGGACTCGACTCCCTTCGAGTTGATGCGCCGGGCCGCGGCCGATCACGAAAAGGCAGGCGGAGACCGGCCACAGATCTATCTCGCCTGCATGGGAACGATCGCCAGCCACGTCAACTACGCGAACTGGGCCAAGAGCTTCTTTGAAGTGGCCGGGGTCGAGACCGTCCCGAGCGGCGCGCTGGAGAGCAACGAGGAGCAAGCGAAGACCCTGCGTGGAGGCGGCTTCGAGCTGGTCGCGGTCTGCGCCGGCCGCAACCAGACCCCCGAAGACGTCGCCGACCTGGTCACCCGGCTCCGCGACGCCGGAGCGCAGTACATCTACATGGTCAATTCGACTCCCGAGCTGAACGAGGCCGCGATGGACGCCGGTGCCGACGAACTGGTGAAGAACGGCGTCAACCTGACCGGGGTTCTCACGGCCACACTCGGCCGGCTCGGCGTGGAGGTGAAGTCATGAGCGGCATTCCGGATTTCTCCGAGATCGAACTGGGCCCGGTCCAGTCCGGTCCGGCCGACAACGCGGAACTTGAGGCGATCCTCGAACAGCACGCCGGAGCCGACGGTGACGAGGTGCGCTGGGAGACCCCGGAGGGCATCACCCTCGACGCGGCCTACACTTCCGCCGCCCTCGAAGGGATCGACTTTCTCGACACCAAGCCGGGATTCCCGCCGTTCCTGCGCGGGCCGTACCCGTCGATGTATGTGAACAAGCCCTGGACGATCCGGCAGTACGCGGGCTACTCCACGGCAGAGGAATCGAACGCCTTCTACCGCCGCAACCTGGCGGCCGGCCAGAAGGGCCTTTCGATTGCCTTCGACCTGGCCACTCACCGTGGCTATGACTCGGATCACGAGCGGGTAGCGGGCGACGTCGGGATGGCCGGGGTCGCGATCGACTCGATCTATGACATGCGCACCCTCTTCGAGGGGATCCCGCTCGAGGAGATGTCGGTCTCGATGACCATGAACGGGGCGGTGCTGCCGGTCCTTTCGCTGTTCATCACCGCGGCCGAGGAGCAGGGCGTGCCGCATGACCAGATCACCGGCACGATCCAGAACGACATCCTCAAGGAATTCATGGTGCGGAACACCTACATCTATCCGCCCAAGCCTTCGATGCGGATCGTCTCCGACATCATCGGATACACCTCGAAGGAACTGCCCCGCTTCAACTCGATCTCGATTTCCGGTTACCACATGCAGGAGGCCGGGGCGAGCGCCGACCTCGAGCTCGGCTACACACTCTCGGACGGGGTCGAGTACGTGAAGGCGGCTCTCGATTCCGGCCTCGAGATCGATCAGTTCGCACCGCGGCTTTCCTTCTTCTGGGCGATCGGCATGAACTTCTTCATGGAGGTCGCGAAGATGCGGGCCGGCCGCCTGCTCTGGGCGTCGTTGATCAAGGAGTTCGGCCCGCAGAAGGAGCGTTCGATGTCGCTCCGCACCCACTGCCAGACCTCGGGCTGGAGTCTCGCCGCCCAGGACGTCTACAACAACGTGGTTCGGACCTGTGTCGAGGCGATGGCTGCCACCCAGGGCCACACGCAGTCGCTCCACACCAACGGGCTCGATGAAGCGCTCGGGCTGCCGACCGACCGGACCGCCCGGATCGCCCGCCAGACCCAGCTCTTCCTCCAGCAGGAATCGGGTACTACCCGGGTGATCGACCCCTGGGCCGGCAGTTACTACGTCGAGTACCTGACCAGGCAGCTCGCGCTGAAGGCACTGGGTCACATGAAGGAGATCGACGAGGCCGGCGGCATGCCCGAAGCGATCGCCAAGGGCATCCCGAAGCTGCGGATCGAGGAGTCGGCCGCCCGGACCCAGGCCCGGATTGACTCCGGCAAGCAGACCGTGGTCGGCGTCAACTCCTACAAGCCCGAAAACGACGCGATCGTCAACGTGCTGAAGATCGACAACAACGAGGTTCGTGCCGCCCAGCTGGCCAAGCTCGAACGGCTGCGGGCCGAGCGTGACGAGGCAGCCGTACAGGAGGCCCTGGAGCACCTGACCAACGCGGCCAGGAGCGGCGAGGGCAACCTCCTCGACCTCGGTGTGAAGGCCGCACGTGTCTATGCCACGGTCGGCGAAATCAGCTACGCGCTCGAGAAGGAGTACGGTCGTCACCAGGCCGAGATCAAGTCGATCGGTGGCGTCTATAAACAGGAGGTCGGAGTGGGCACCGGGCAATTCGCCGACACGGTCCGTCTGGTCGAGAAATTCGAAGAAGCGGACGGTCGCCGTCCACGCATCCTGGTCGCCAAGATGGGCCAGGACGGTCACGACCGCGG
>JAGQUR010000128.1 GCA_020438395.1 Solirubrobacterales bacterium
AGGTCGAAGGCCCCTGGGACATCCACTACGTCGACCAGCTGCTCGCCCAGCTCGAAGCGAAGGGCAACGTCACCCGGCCGATCCTGATCCACGCGATCCTCGAGACCGCCCAGGGCGTGACCAACGTCGAGGACATCGCCGCGGCCAGCCCCCGCATGCAGGGCATGAGCTTCGGCCCGGCCGACCTGGCCGCCTCGCGCCGCATGAAGACCACCCGCGTCGGCGGCGGCCACCCCGGCTACCGCTCGATGGAGGACCCGGTCGCCGATGACCCGGAGGCCCCGCGTGTCACCGCCCAGCAGGACCCGTGGCATTACTCGATCGCCCGCATGGTCGATGCCTGCACCGCCAACGACATCCTGCCCTTCTACGGCCCCTTCGGCGACATCAAGGACCTCGACGGCTGCGAGACCCAGTTCCGCTCCGCTTTCCTGCTCGGCTGCGTCGGCGCCTGGTCGCTCCACCCCGCCCAGATCGCGGTTGCCAAGAAGGTCTTCTCGCCGCCGGTCGACGAGGTCATCTTCGCCAAGAAGGTGATCGAGGCGATCCCGGATGGCCGTGGCGTCCACATGATCGACGGCAAGATGCAGGACGACGCCACCTGGAAGCAGTGCAAGGTGATGGTCGAACTGGCCGAGATGCTCGCGGCCAAGGACCCCGAGCTCAAGGAGCAGTACGGCTTCTAGCTAGCGACGGACACGGGCGACGATGCGGAAGGTGAGCTTCCGTTCGTCGCCCGGTCGTCCGCTCGGGTAAAGCGCCCGGACCCGGAACGTGTGTTTGCCGGGCTTCAACCGGTAGCTCTTCGGGCTCCGGCAGCGGCTGAACTTCGCCCCGTCGATCCGGCACTGAAGGCCGCGGGCCCGTCCCTTGCCCTCGAACCTGAAGGCGACCTTGCGACGCACGTTCCGCATCGCCTTCTTCGTCGCCTTCCGGGTCGCCCGGCGCTTCACCTTCACGACCACCCGGCCGGCGGGCCGGCGGGTGATCCTTACTCCTGCCGAGCCGGCCGAATTGACCAGCTGTTCCATGAACTGGCTGACCCGCGCGGTCTCCTGCGAGGAGTCCCCGGCGGAACCGAGGGCAGTGTTGATCCCGTCGTGGTCGTAGGGAACCGGGACCACCGAGGTGTCCGGGTCCTGGCCGAGTTTCGACGCCATTTCGCTGCTGGAGGCGATCCGGGCCGGCCGGGCCGACTGGGTGATGAAAAGGAACGGCGGATCCGACGGGTCGGCAGACAGGAGCGGAGACTGGGAATCCCAGCGCGGATCGGCCGCTTCCTCGGCCGGCGTACCGAAGACCTGCCAGAACGAAGTCCTCCGTGAGAAGCTGGCCGTGGAGGTGGCGGGGTCGGCCTCCGAGCGGACGTCGAAGGTGTCGGAGTCAAGTGAGACGACACCCAGGATCTGGGCGGGTGACATCCAGCGACCCCTGACCCAGGCCGGATTGGTGCCGACCAGGTTGACCATCTGGCCGCCGGAGGAGTGGCCGATCAGGATCAGACGGTCAGGGTCCCCTCCGTAACGGCGGATGTTCCGCGATATCCAGGCGACCGCCTCGGCGACATCGGCCAGGTGGTCGGGCGCCCGCACCCGGCCCGGCGCGAAAGCGTCACTCAGGTCGCCGTCGGTGATGTCCGGCGATAGCCGGTAATTGACGCTGGCGAAGATGTAGCCGAGACCGTTGAAGAGGCTGACCTTGTCCGGCATTCGATTCGACTTGTCGCCGATCATCAGGCCGCCGCCATGAACGTAAATGACGACCGGCCTGAGTTCGCTGCCTGCCCCGTCCGGGATGGCGGGAAGGTAGAGATCGAGGCTGTTCTGCCACGACTCGGGGGGCGCCAGCTCGTCCAGGTTGTAGTTCACGTCAGGGACCGTGCGGGCGGGCTCCGCGGCGGTCGCCTGCGAGCTAGCTGTTGACCCGAGGCCGGCAAGAACCAGCGCGAGGGCGAGGCCGGTGCGAAGCGAAGTCAGGCACGCCATGTCTCTGGAACCCCCTTTCCGGCCCAGGGTCGCGGAATCAGCCCCGGAACGGATCCTGGAGCCGACGGTCGAGCCAGTTGGTCAGGAGGCGGCAGAAGGTGGCGCTGATGTGACCACGGTCGCGGTACTTGAGCACGTTGCCGTGAACTGCACGGCATTTCCTGCTGCCGGGACATACCTTCGGCAGCGGGTCGATTATCTGCACTGCCTTCAGCCGCTTGGCGGCGGCGAAGTCATAAGCCTCCGATAGCGGCCGCACAGCCGGGAAGGAGCAGCGGCCCGGATCGTTGACGTTCTCGGAAACACAGACCGAAGGCAGGAAGGTCTTCGACATCGGCAGGTCCCTCATCAGGGTGACCTTTGCCCCGGTCTTGCGCAGCATCAGCAGGGTCTTGTACATGCCCTTCCGGAACAGCGGCTCGCTGGCGCTGCGGCTCAGGTGCATGCCCTTCCGGACCACGTAGGTGTTCGCCGCGGTATTGCTGGCCACGAAGACCATCCGCGGCTTCTCCTGCCGGATCCGTTTGAGTGCGTTCTGTCGCCAGCGGTTGCAGACCGGGCTGATGTTGACCAACGCCGCGGTGCAGTTCTTCCGCAGAAGCGTGGTCAGTTCCCAGCCCCTTCTCTCGGCGATGCCGATCAGGGCCGGAGTCCACTGCAGGGCGTGGGAATCCCCAAGCACGAAGACCTTCTTTTCGGAACCGACAACCCCGTAATGGCACGGCGGGGACGTAACGCGGTTCGTGAAGACCAGGCAGCGCTGCCGGAAGACCGGTCCCTTGTCCTTCTTGACCGCGGAAAACGAGGGCACGTAGGTTCTGGCCGAAGCCTGGGCGGAGAGACCCGATCCAGCGAGAGCGATGACGACCGCCGCGACGGCCAGGCCGGTGGCGGTAATTCGTTTCATCCGGTCACCCTCAGCTTGACGAAGGCCGTGCCGTCTGCCCGGCCCGTGTTTCCGTAAGCCTTCACCCGAAGGGTGTGCAGGCCCGGCTTCAGCTTCCAGAACCGCGGACAGAGCGTCTCGCGGCCGCGATCGACACGACATGTGATCAGCCTCGCCGCGGGGCGTGAAGCAATACGGAGCGCGATCCTGCCGAGCTTTTCCTTCCCGGTTCCCCGGACGACCCGGGTTCCCCTGACAACCAGCCGGTATTTCACCGGGTTCACCGCCGCTTTCGCGAAGCGCATCAGCGGGGCCGTCACCCCCATATCGCCATTCGGATTACCGAGCAACGGAACCACCCCGGCGTGCTCGGTCCTGACCCGATGGGAAACGAGCCCGAGCCGCTGACCGAGGAGCCTCGCCATCTTGTGGGCGTCCACCCAGCGGTCGGGTGCGGTGGTCGGCACCACGTAGAAGATCGGCGGGTCGGAGCGATCGGCGAAACGCACCGGTGAAGCCGCGTTCCAATGCGGAGACTTCTTCTCTTCCGCCGGGGTGCCGAAGGCGTTGAACATCATCTTCTGGAATCCGGCGTTGATCCTGCGGTAGGCCTTGGTCATCATCCGGGGAACGTCATAGCCGACGGCGTCCAAAGCGAGGACGCCCTTGATCTGACGGGTCGACATGCCCCTCGCCTTGAGGAAGGCCGGCTTGGTGGCGAGCAGGGAGGAGATCTGGCCGCCGGCCGAATCGCCGCCGATCACCATCCGCTTCGGGTTGCCGCCGTAGTCAGCGATGTGCCTGTTCACCCAGCCAAGTGCCCGGGCCGCATCCAGATGATGGGTCGGATAGCGGAGCCGGTTCTTCGAAAGTGCCTTGGGGCCGGACAACTCGGGCGAAAGCCGGTAGTTGATCGAGACGAAGACGAATCCGGCCCTGACGAGAGCCTTGGCCTTGTAGGCCATGGTCGACCTGGTCTTGTCCCCGGTGAACCAGCCGCCACCGTGGATCCACACGAAAACGGGTCGCGGCCCGTCGGAATCGGCATTCGGCACGTAGATGTCGAGGAGATTGGACCCGGACTGATCGTTCGCGGGACCGTACGGGATGTCGGAAGTAACCGTGTACGGGTTAGCCGAGCGTGCTGGCGAGGGCAGGACCGCAAAGAGGATCGCGAAGACAGCGAACGCGACTGCGATCAAACCGGCCAGCAGCAGGCGCGGCCGACCATTGACTGAGTTCCCCGGCTGGAGCATTCGGGGTAGTTAACAACCTTTCGGCGGCCGGGGTGCGGCCAGAGCGCGAAAAACCTGACTGCCGGTCAGGCGATCGCCGGTGCGTCCGGCAGCCGCTCGATCGCTTCGTCGAGCTCATCCTGGGAAAGCTCGAGATCGGTCAGCTCGCCGGCCAGATACGCCTGGTATGCGGACATGTCGAAGTGGCCGTGGCCGGACAGCCCAAGAAGGATCACCCGCTCCTCCCCGGCCTGCTTCGCAGCCTCCGCTTCCTCGACAACCGCCCGGATCGCATGAGCCGGCTCGGGGCCGGGAATGATCCCCTCGGTCCGGGCAAAGAGCAGCGCCGCCTCGAATGCCGCCCCCTGGGGGACGGCGGTCGCTTCGACCAGTCCTTCGTGGACGAAGGTGCAGAGGCTCGGGGCATCCCCGTGATAGCGCAGGCCGCCGGCGTGGACAGGGGCCGGCACGAAGTCATGGCCAAGCGTGTACATCGGCATAAGCGGAGTCATCCCCACGGTGTCGCCGAAGTCGTAGGCGTACTTGCCCCTGGTCAGGGTCGGGCAGGCAGCGGGTTCGGCCCCGAGGAAACGCGTGGTCTTTCCGTTCCGGATGTTCTCCCGCAGGAACGGGTTGATCAGGCCCGCGAAGTTCGACCCGCCGCCGACGCAGCCGACCACTACGTCCGGGTATTCGCCGGCCATCTCCATGGCGGCTATCGCTTCCTGGCCGATCACGGTCTGATGGAGGCAGACATGGTTGAGGACCGATCCGAGCGCGTAGTTGGCGTCGTCGGTGCCGGCCGCGACTTCCACAGCCTCCGAGATCGCGATTCCGAGGCTGCCGCTCTCATGGACGGCCTGCGACCTTCCCGCTTCGGTCAAATCGGAGGGGCTGCGGTGCACAGAAGCGCCCCAGGTCTCGATCATCGCCCGGCGGTAGGGCTTCTGGTCGTAGGAAACCCCGACCATGAAGACCTCGCATTCGATGCCGAACCACTGGCAGGCGAGCGAAAGGGCCGAGCCCCACTGCCCCGCCCCGGTCTCGGTGACCAGCTTCCTGGTACCCGCTTCGCGGTTGTAAAAGGCCTGCGCTACGGCGGAGTTCAGCTTGTGCGATCCGGCCGGCGAAACCCCTTCGTACTTGTAGTAGATGTGAGCCGGCGTGTCGAGTGCCTTCTCGAGCCGGGTCGCCCGGATCAGCGGGGTGGGCCGCCAAAGCTTGTAGGTCTCCCTCACCTCTTCGGGAATCTCGATCGTCTCTTCCGGTGACATCTCCTGCTCGATCAGGTTCATCGGGAAGATCGCCGAGAGATCATCGGGACCGGCGGGCTGCCCGGTCGCCGGGCTGAGCGGTGGCAAAGGCTCCCCGGGAGCGTCGGCCATGATGTTCACCCAGCCGGTGGGAATCGCAGACTCAGGCAGCAGAAACTTCTTCTCCTCGCTCATGAACCGATCCTACTGCCGGGGAACCGATCCCACACCGGGGTGCTGCAGCCCGCTCCGGGGGTGCGGCCCCGGGACCGTCGCTTCGCTCCCCATCCAGAGGTCCCGAAACCGAGCCCCCGAATCGGGCTGGTTCGGTCCGGTGTGGGTATGCCCGCGCCGGGCCAGTCAGGCGAGGGCCGAGATCAGGGCCGTGACGCGTTCCATTTCGGGACCTACGGCGCCGATTACGTCTTCCATCCTGAGCTCTTCCGTGGCGATGCCGGCGGCGAGGTTTCCGACCGGGCAGATCGCGGCGTATTCGAGCTCGGCCTCGCGGGCGAGGATGGCTTCGGGCATACCGGTCATGCCCACGATGTGACAGCCGTCTGCGGCCAGCCGCCGGATCTCGCCAGCGGTCTCGAATCGTGGCCCCTGGGTGGCCGCGTAGGTGGCCCCGTCGACGAAATCAATGTCGAGCCCGGCCAGTGCCCCGGTGACCTTCCCTCTCCAGTCCGGGGAGTAGGGATCAGTGAAATCGAAGTGATGGACAGGATCCCCCTCTTCCTGGAAGGTCATTTCCCGGCCCCAGGTGTAATCGATCAGCTGATCCGGAACCACCAGCTTGCCCGGCTGGCAGGAAGGCGCGATCCCGCCGACGCTGGAAACGGACAGGATCCGGTCGCATCCCGCTTCACGCAGCGCGTGGATGTTCGCCCGGTAGTTGACCCGGTGCGGGAGGATCGAATGATCGGCTCCGTGCCTCGCGATGAAGGCGATCCCGTCTCCGACCTCGTAAACGTGCGTGGGGCCCGACGCGGGGCCCCACGGAGTCGAAACGGGATTTTCTTCTCCCGGGGCGTTCAGCCCGTAGAGACCGCTACCGCCGATGACCCCGAGCAGGCCCACGGCGAACGGGGCTCAGGCCCCGAGGCGACCCTTGAGGGCCTCGAACTGATTCCTGATCTCCGCCGGCAGCGAATCGCCGAACTTGTCGAGGTGCTCCTCGATCTGCGGCAGCTGGGCGACCACGGCTTCGTCGTCTACGGTCAGCAACTCGTCCATCTGCTCCGGGGTGACGTCCACCCCGTCGAGGTCGAGGTCCTCCACCCGCGGCAGGAGGCCAAGTGAGGTCTCCACGGTCTCGCCATCGTCGTCGCAACGGCCGAAAACCCACTCGAGGACGCGGCTGTTGTCGCCGAAACCCGGCCAGATGAACTTGCCGTCTTCGTCCTTGCGGAACCAGTTGACGTAGAAGATCTTCGGCAGGGTCGCCCCTTCGGTCTCGCCGATCTTCAGCCAGTGCCCGAAGTAGTCGGCCATGTTGTACCCGCAGAAGGGCAGCATCGCCATCGGGTCAAAGCGCAGCTTGCCGACCGCGCCGGCCGCGGCAGCGGTGGTCTCTGAGGACATCGTCGCGGCGAGGAATACGCCGTGGTTCCAGTCGAAAGACTCGGCAACCAGGGGAACGACGCTGGCCCGGCGGCCACCGAACAGGAAAGCATCGATCGGCACGCCGGCCGGATCTTCCCACTCGTCGGCGATGGTCGGGCACTGGGCCGCCGGAACGGCGAAACGGGCGTTCGGATGGGCGGCCGGGGTCTCGGAATCGGGGCTCCAGTCTTCTCCGTGCCAGTCGATCAGGTGCTCCGGGGACGGGCCGATGCCCTCCCACCAGATGTCACCGTCATCGGTCAGGGCGCAGTTGGTGAAGATCGTGTTCTCGGTGATCGTGGCGATCGCGTTCGGGTTCGAGTCCGCACCGGTGCCGGGGGCCACGCCGAAGAATCCGGCCTCCGGGTTGACCGCACGCAGGCGACCCTCGTCGTCGAACTTCATCCAGGCGA
>JAGQUR010000129.1 GCA_020438395.1 Solirubrobacterales bacterium
TCGACGTCTTGACCGGTGATTGGCTCGCGGAGTTGACCATGCTCCTGCTGGCCCGCCAGAAGATGAAGCATGGCACCGGGTACGCCCGAACCTTCCACCAGCAGATGGAACAGGTCCTTCCCACCTGCCTGGAGAAGGGCATCAAGGTGGTCAGCAATGCCGGTGGCCTCGACCCGGTGGCCGCGGCGCAGGCGATCCGTGAACTCGGCACGGGGGCGAAGGTCGCCTCGGTCAGTGGTGACGACCTGCTGCCGCGCTTCGCCGAGATCGGCGGGCAATGGACCAACCTCGACACGGGGGAGGCCTTCACCGGTCACCCGCTGAGCGCCAACGCCTACCTCGGCGCACGCGGGATCGTGGCGGCGCTGGAGGCCGGCGCGGACGTCGTGGTCACCGGGCGGATCACCGACGCCGCTCTGGTCATCGGCCCGGCCGCTTGGTGGCACGGCTGGGATCTGGACTCGGTCGACAGCCTCGACGCGTTGGCCGGCGCCCTGGTGGCCGGGCACGTCATCGAGTGCGGGGCACAGGCCTCGGGCGGCAACTATGCCTTCTTCCGGGAGGTGCCCGGGTTGGAGCACGTGGGATTCCCGATCGCAGAACTCGCCGCGGACGGCACCAGCGTGATCACGAAACATCCGGACACCGGTGGTCTCGTCAGTCCCGGCACAGTGACGGCGCAGCTGCTCTACGAAGTGGGCGACGAGCACTACCTCAACCCGGATGTGACCGCGCGCTTCGACACCATCGAGATCGATCAGGTCGGCAAGGACCGCGTGCGTCTGTCGGGGGTCCGCGGCGAGGGTGCGCCGGAGACGCTGAAGGTCGCGATCAACTACCTCGGTGGTTTCCGCAACTCGATGACCCTTGTCCTCACCGGTGCGGACACCGCCGAGAAGGCGGACATCGCCGTGCGGACGATCTGCGGTGTGGGGCTTGCGGAAGCGAAGGTGCTCGCCCCTGGCGAACTCGGCGCACGCTCCCGCCTCGGCGTGCGGGAACTCACAGTCGAGTACCTGCCGCCTGCCAGTGACGATCCCCGCGATGTCGCCTCAGCGCAGGGCCGCCTGGTGATCACCGCGAAGGACGATGACCCCAAGAAGGTCGGTAAGGCCTTCACTCGTCCCGCCGTCGAATCAGCGCTGGCGTCGTACCCGGGCATGTTCCCCACAGCGCCTCCGTCTGATGGTTCTCCGTACGGCGTCTATTGGCCTTCGACCGTGGCCATCGACGACGTCCCGGTGATCGTTGAGGTCGATGGTGAGCAGGTAGCAGAGGTTGCCGGTGGCACGTCCCTGTCCGGTCCGCCGATCGGCAAGGCCGACCTGCCGTCGCCGCCGCAGGAAGCCATCATCGCCGGACCGTTCGCCCGTCGGCGGTTCGGGACGTTCGTGGGGGCCCGCAGTGGCGACAAGGGCGGCAACGCCAACGTC
>JAGQUR010000130.1 GCA_020438395.1 Solirubrobacterales bacterium
ACTACTACCAGCCGGAGGCCTACGTTCCGGCTCAGGACCTCTACATCGAGAAGGACTCTTCGATCAACGACGAGATCGACCGTCTGCGCCACGCCGCGACCGCTTCGCTGCTGGCCCGCCGCGATGTGATCATCGTCGCCTCGGTTTCCTGCATCTACGGCATCGGCTCACCGGCCCTCTACCAGGAGCAGATGCAGCTGTTCAAGGTGGGGGAGTGGATCGATCGCGACAGGGTGCTGCGCAAGCTGGTCCGGCTTCAGTACGAACGCAACGACACGGTCCTGAGCCGCGGATCGTTCCGGGTCAAGGGCGAGGTGCTGGAGATCATGCCCTCCTACGCCGAATCCGCCTTCCGGATCATGCTCTTTGGGGACGAGATCGAGGCGATCCACCACTTCGACCCGTTGACCGGCGAAATCCTCGACGAGGTGCAGCACGTGTCGATCTGGCCGGCCACCCACTACGTCACCGAGGAGGACTCGGTCGAACGGACCCTGGAGGCGATCCGGACGGAACTCGACCAGCGGCTCGAAGAACTGGAATCCGAGGGCAAGGAGCTGGAAGCCCACCGGCTGAGGCAACGCACGCTTTATGACCTGGAAATGATCAAGGAGACCGGTTTCACCTCCGGGATCGAGAACTACTCGAGGTTGTTCGAAGGCCGGGCCGAGGGAACTCCTCCACATACCCTGATCGATTACTTCCCGGACGACTTCATCACCTTCGTCGACGAGTCGCACCAGACGATCCCGCAGATCGGCGGCATGTACATGGGCGACCGCTCCCGCAAGCAGACCCTGGTCGACTACGGCTTCCGGCTGCCCTCCGCGATCGACAACCGGCCGCTCAAGTTCGACGAGTTCATGGAGCGGATGAACCAGCTCGTCCTCGTTTCGGCCACGCCGGGCGAGTTCGAGAGGACGGAATCGAACCGGGTGGTCGAGCAGATCGTCCGTCCGACCGGCATCGTCGATCCCGAGATCGAGGTCAGGCCCACCGCCAATCAGATCGACGACCTGATGAACGAGATTCGGGCCACCACCGACCAGGGTGAACGCACGCTGGTCACAACCCTGACCAAGAAAATGGCCGAGGACCTGACCAACTATCTGATCGAGCACGGGGTAAAGGTCCGTTACCTGCACTCGGACATCGACACGCTGGAGCGGATCCAGATCATCCGCGAGCTCCGGCTGGGGGAGTACGACGTCCTGGTCGGGGTCAACCTCCTGCGGGAGGGCCTGGACATGCCCGAGGTTTCCCTTGTCGCGATCCTCGACGCCGACAAGGAGGGCTTCCTGCGCGGGGAGACCAGCCTGATCCAGACGATCGGCCGTGCCGCCCGGAACACTGCGGGGCGCGTCCTCATGTACGGGGACAAGGAGACCGAAGCGATGCGCTCCGCGATCTCCGAGACCGACCGTCGCCGGGCCATCCAGGTGGCCTACAACGAGCGTCACCAGATCACCCCGACCACGATCGTCAAGGGCGTAGCCGAGGAAGGCAACCTGCTGGCGATCGAGGACAAGGCGCCGTCCCGCCGAAGGCGCCGGCAGGAAGACGAGTTCGATGGGCCGGACGAGCTCGAGAAGACGATCGTCCAGATGGAAGAGGAGATGCATGAGGCGGCCGAGGACCTCCGTTTCGAACAGGCGGCCCGGCTGCGCGACGAAGTACGCGAACTCCGCAGGGATCTCGAGGCGATGAAGGCCGGGGCCTAGGCATCCGGGGGGTAGGGTGGACCAATGGAACGAGAGCATGTGGTTCGGGACGACTTTCCGCGGGCCCACGGATCGGAAGGTTTCGACGTCGACTCGGTCGGCGCCCATCTGGCGGCGGTGGCCGCGCATGTGGCGGCGCTGGAGGCCCGGATCAACGCGCTACAGGTCGAATGCGAAACGCTTCGCGGCCAGTTGGCCGACGCACGCGAACACGAGGAAGGGCCGAGCGGACTGCCCGAGCCCGGCCCGGATCCGCTCGCGAACCTGGGCGGTGAAGAGGACAAGAGTCCGGCCGAGACCCTGCCCGCGGACCCGGAGCCGGACGATGCGGCGGGGGTCGCTCCCGGAGAGGACGAGGCTGCTGCCCGCATGCTCGCATCAAAGCTGGCGATGGGCGGTACCAGCCGGGACACGATCGTGATGCAGGTGGCGGCCGAACATGAGGTCGCCAACCCCGGCGCCCTGGTCGACGACGTCCTTGCGCGTCTGGCCTGACTTTCAGGCCCCCTCGGTTCGAGTCGCCCCCGTATATCGGGGGTGATTTGCACCGACCGGCGCGAACGAACGTGTGTTCGGTTTCGTATGATGGGTGTCTGTGACCCGTTCCGAACGCATCCTGATAACCGGGGCCCGCGAGCACAACCTCAAGGGCATTGACCTTGACCTTCCCCGCGATGCGCTGATCGTCGTCACCGGACTGTCCGGTTCCGGCAAGTCGAGCCTGGCCTTTGACACCGTCTACGCCGAAGGCCAGCGGCGATATGTCGAGTCACTTTCGGCCTATGCCCGCCAGTTCCTCGGACTGATGGAGAAGCCGGACGTGGATTCGATCGAGGGGCTTTCCCCGGCGATTTCAATCGACCAGAAGACCACTTCGCGCAACCCCCGTTCGACGGTCGGAACGGTGACCGAGATCTACGACTACCTGCGTCTGCTCTGGGCCCGGATCGGACATCCGCATTGCCCGAACTGCGGCAAGCCGATCACCGGCCAGACCCAGGAACAGATCACCGACCAGTTGATGACCATGGAAGACGGCACCCGCTTTATGGTCATGGCGCCGGTAGTTCGCGGGCGCAAGGGCGAGTACGGAAAGCTCTTCGAGCAGTTCCGGGCGGACGGATATTCGAGGGTCGAAGTCGACGGCGAGATGCGGATGCTCGACGAGGAAATCACCCTCGACAAGAAGTACAAGCACGACATATCGGTCGTGGTCGACCGCCTGGTCATGAAGACCGACCTCAGAAGGCGGCTCTCGGAATCGGTTGAGGCGGCAGCCTCAATGGCCGAGGGCCTGGTCGAGATCCAGGAGATCGACGGGGAACGCCAGACCTTCTCGGAGAACTTCGCCTGCCTGGAATGCGGCACCTCGATGCCGGAACTCGAACCCAGGATCTTCTCCTTCAACGCGCCTCACGGTGCCTGCCCGGCCTGCACGGGCCTCGGTTTCAAGAAGGTGATCGATCCGGAACTTGTCGTTCCGGACCCGACCCTCTCCGTAGCAGAGGGTGCCCTTCAGCCCTGGCGCTCGGGCTATTCGGGCTACTGGCGGCGGCTGAACAAGTCGGTGGCCGAGACCTACGGGATCGACATCGACACTCCCTGGCAGGAGCTGACGCAGAAGGAAAGGGATGTCTTTCTGTACGGCACCGGTAGCGAGCGGCACACAATCCGCACCAGGAGCCGGGCCGGCCGCCAGCGCAGCTATCAGGTCAAGTTCGAAGGCCTGGTCAACAACCTCGAGCGCCGGTATCAGGAGTCCGACTCCGAGGCGGTACGCGAGAAGATCGAGGGCTACATGGCCGAGCAGCCCTGCCCCAGCTGCCACGGGGCTCGCCTGAGGCCGGAGAGTCTGGCCGTGACCGTCGGCGGAATTTCGATCCGGGACTTCACCGAGATGTCGGCCGTTTCGGCCCGCGAATGGGTCGAGGGACTCGAGTTGAACAAGACGGAGACGGCGATAGCCCGGCTGATTCTCAAGGAAGTCGAGGAGCGCCTTTCCTTCCTCGTCAACGTCGGCATCGGCTATCTCTCGCTGGCCCGGTCGGCCCGGACGCTTTCGGGCGGCGAAGCCCAGCGGATCCGGCTGGCGACCCAGATTGGTTCAAGCCTGGTCGGGGTGATGTACGTGCTGGACGAACCGTCGATCGGGCTTCATCAGCGCGACAACGAAAAGCTGATCGCCACCCTCGAGCGGTTACGAGACCTGGGCAACACGGTGATCGTGGTCGAGCACGACGAAGGCACGATGCGGGCGGCTGATTTCCTGGTGGATCTAGGCCCGGGCGCCGGCGAGCACGGAGGCGACGTGGTTGCCGCCGGAACGCCGGGTGAGGTCTCCGCCAATCCCGAATCGCTGACCGGCCGCTATCTGGCGGGCATCGAGCAGATCGCCGTGCCCGAGAGCCGCCGCAGCTGGGAAGAGTCCCTCACCGTCAAGGGAGCGCGCCAACACAACCTGACCGGGGTGGACGTTGAATTCCCGCTCGGCGTCCTGACCTGCGTGACCGGCGTTTCCGGTTCCGGCAAGTCGACCCTGGTCAACGAAACGCTCTACCCGGCGGTCGCAAACCGGCTCCACAAGGCGAAGCTAAGGCCAGGTCCGCATGACGGAATCGACGGCATGGAGAAGATCGACAAGATCATCAACATCGACCAGTCACCGATTGGTCGGACCCCGCGCTCGAACCCGGCCACCTA
>JAGQUR010000131.1 GCA_020438395.1 Solirubrobacterales bacterium
GAGATCCTCGAGTTGGTGCAGGAGCCGATGAAGACCCGTTCGGGACGGACCTCCTCCATCGGGGTTCCGGCCTCCAGCCCCATGTACTGCAGGGCGCGTTCGGCCGCCTCCTTGTCCGCCGGCGAGTCCATCATTTCCGGATCCGGCACTGAATCGGTTACCTGGATGACCATGCCGGGGGTGGTACCCCAGGTCACCATCGGCGAGATGCTCCCGGCATCGATGTCGACTTCAGTGTCGAAGCTCGCCCCGTCATCGGTCGGCAGCAGCCTCCAGCGTTCGACCGCGGCATCGAAATCCTCCGGCACACCGGGCTTGTCCCGCATGTAGTCAAAGGTGGTCTCGTCCGGAGCGATCATTCCTGCCTTGCCGCCGCCCTCGATGGTCATGTTGCAGATGGTCATCCGCTGCTCCATGGTCAGGGCCTCGATCGCCTCTCCCGCGTACTCGACCACGTAGCCGGTCATGCCGGAGGTTCCCAGCTTGCCGATCGTGGCGAGGATCAGGTCTTTGGAGGTGACGCCCTCACCGAGCGTTCCCGAGTAGTTGATCCGCATGGTCTTCGGCTTGTTCTGGACCAGGGTCTGGGTCGCCATCACATGCTCGACCTCCGAGGTTCCGATGCCGAAGGCGAGCGCGCCAAAGGCGCCGTGGGTCGAGGTGTGGGAATCACCGCAGACGATGGTCATGCCGGGCTGGGTCAGGCCCAGCTCCGGCCCGATCACATGGACGATCCCCTGGGTCTCCGACCCGAGGCTGTAGACCGGCACGCCGAAGTCGGCGGCGTTCTTCTCCAGGGTCTCGACCTGCTTGCGGGAAAGAGCGTCCTTGATCATGGCGGCGGCCGGGGTGCCATCGGTGGGCACATTGTGGTCCGCCGTCGCGACGGTCTTGTCCGGCCGACGCAGCTTGCGGCCGGTCATCCTCAGACCCTCGAAGGCCTGCGGCGAAGTCACCTCGTGAACGAGGTGGAGATCGATGTAGAGCAGGTTCTCCCGGACCTCGTGGGCTTCCCAGATCTTTTCGAACATGGTCTTCGGCATCTGTTCTCCTTCCTTCCTATCCGCGGCGCAGTCCCGCCGCAATCACGGCTATGAACTCGACCGGCTGATCGCTTTCGTTTTCAAAATGGTGTGGCAGATCCGCATCAAAGGTGACGCTGTCCCCGCCTGACAGGCGGTAGGGCTCCCCCTCGAAGACGAGCACCAGCTCTCCCTCGATGACGACTGCGGTCTCCCGGCTGCCCGGCTCGTGCATCGGGGCATCGTCCGCCCCTCCCGTGACCGCGCCAGGCTCCAGCCTGTGGGTCGAAACATCGGCTCGCTGGCCGGGCAACGGGGGCGTCAGCTCCTCGATCCTGTGACCCTTGCTGTTTCGCACCAGGTGGTCGCCGGAACGGCTGACCACCACGTGCTGGACCTCATCGAGGCGCAGCAGCTGCGAGAGGCTCAGATCCAGTCCGGCCGCGATTTTCTCGGCGACGGCCAGGGTCGGGCTGGTGCTCCCGCGCTCGACCTGCGAGAGCATGGTCGGGCTTACTCCGCTTCGCTCGGACAGGTCCCGCAGGGAGAAGCCCATGGCCTCCCTCAGTGCCTTGACCCGGGCACCGACCGGGTTTTCGGCTGCGCCCGAGGCGGACTCGGGTGCGTCGGCGGATTCCGGATCTGTGACGGTGGCCTGACTCATTACGGTTGTACGTTATCACGCACATACGTCCTGTCAAGACATTTCCGGGTCCAGGGAATACCGTTGAGCCAGACCGAGGAAAGGAACCGGATGAGTGAACTCGTCACGTACAAGAGCGACAGCGAAATCGCGACGGTCACCATGGACGACGGCAAGGCCAACGCCTTCTCCCTCGACATGCTCGCCGAGCTTCACGGGGCCATCGATCAGGCCGAGTCTGAAGGGGCCGTCATTGTGCTCCGGGGCCGGGAGGGCAGGTTCTCCGCGGGCTTCGACCTAAAGGTCTTCCAGGAGCAGCCGCAGCGAATCGGGGAGATGGTGGAATCCGGGGCCCGCCTGGCCGAGCGCCTGCTCTCCCACTCTCGCCCGGTCCTGGCCGCATGCACCGGCCATGCAGTCGCGGCTGGTGCCTTCGTGCTGCTTTCCTGCGATTCCCGGATCGGAATCGACGGTCCGTTCCGGATCGGGCTCAACGAGGTCGCGATCGGCCTTACCGTGCCCCTCTTCGTGGTCGAGCTGGCCCGCCGGCGCCTCACCCCCGCGGCGTTTGACCAGTCGGTCATAACCGCCGCGATGTTCGACCCGGCATCTGCCGTTTCCGCAGGGTTCCTTGATCACGCGATCGGTGCTGAAGACTTCGAAGATGCCGTGGCGACTGAGGCAGGTCGCCTCGCATCCCTCCCGGCCGAAGCTCACGCAGCCACCAAGGGGCGCGCCCGCAACGCCGATCTCGAGGTGATCAGAAAAGCCATCGAGCGCGAAATGACCGGCAACGGCTGAACTCCGGAACCCTCTCCGCTCAAGAAGAAAGCCCCGCCTTCTCAGGCGGGGCTTTCAAAGCATTCGGGATCCTGGATCCCTTCGCACCTACCGGTCGTTCCGGGGCTGCTTCGGCTTCCTCATGTCGGCCGGAGCGGAGGCGCTGAGCAGGCTGAAAATAGCTTTGCCCATCATGGGTATCACGTCTCACTTATGTTGCGGTTCATGTGGCAGGAAAACCCTGCAAATGGAGGGTACAGAGGGAAATACGTCCACTCTGTGACCGCAGTCACCCATTAGCGAACATTTATCCGACCCCTCCCGGACCCGGTGAATCTTGACTGCGCCGGATGACCACAGAAACCCGCCCCTTCCTCTCGCGTTAACTGATGGAAGGAAGGGACGCCGCTGGTCCTGGTCCCGGAAGCCTGTTCCCCGGGGAATTGCGCAGGGCCCGGTGCGGGTATGCCCGGAAAAGACCTTCGGGGGAGCCCGCAGGGCGACGGTCTTTTTCGGGCGTGCCCGTGCCGGGCGCTGCAGGAACACCCCGGGGGCCGCGGCGTGACCGGCGGCCGTCTAGGGCGTGTGTTCCTTGAGGGCTTCCGAGGTCGCCTCTTCAGCCTGCCGGATCGCGCTGCCGTCCAGCAGGTTGCCGAGCGCGCGGACATAGGCCCGGGCCGAGGCTTCGATGATGTCTGTCGAAACACCCTGTCCGGAAGTGGTCCCGTTCTCGTTCTTGAGGACGACGGTCACCTGGCCCAGCGCGTCTTCGCCGCCGGTGACGGCACCGACGTGGTACTCGCGCAATTCGGCTTCGGCCCCGGTGGCCTTGAGGATCGCCGCGAAGACCGCCTCCACCGGGCCGTCCCCGGTGCTTTCGCCCGAAGTGACCTCACCGGACGGGTGCTTGATCCGCACCCGGCCGACCGGCTGACGATCGCTGCCGGCCTCGGCCTCGAACCACTCCAGCTCATGTGATTGCGGGCGCTCCCGCATCTCGTCGGAGACGATCGCCTCCAGGTCGAGCGCGGTGACCTGCTTCTTCTTGTCGGCGACGTCCTTGAAGCGCTTGAAGGCCTGGTTCAGCGCCTCCCCATCGACCACGAATCCCAGTTGCTCCAAAGCGTCTTTCAGGGCATGTCTGCCCGAATGCTTGCCGAGCACCAACTGGTTCGAGTCCAGCCCGACCTCGGTCGCGTCCATGATCTCGAAGGTCTCGCGTTCCTTGAGCACGCCATCCTGGTGGATCCCGGACTCGTGGGCGAACGCGTTGCGGCCGACGACCGCTTTGTTGGGCTGAACGACGTAACCGGTCGCCCGCGAGACCATGCGGCTGGTCCGGGCCAGTTCCTTCGTGTTGATCTCCGTGTGCAGGCCGTGTACGTCCTCGCGGACCTTGATCAGCATTGCGATCTCTTCCAGCGAGCAGTTGCCTGCCCGTTCACCGATGCCGTTGATCGCGCATTCGACCTGACGGGCACCGGCCAGCACACCGGCGTAGGAGTTGGCGACCGCCAGCCCCAGATCATCGTGGCAGTGGACCGAGAGACGCACGTTCTTCAGCGAAGGGGCAAAGCGATAGAGGTCCTCGAAGAACTTCGTGTATTCCTCCGGGGTCGTGTATCCGACAGTGTCCGGAATGTTGACCACCGTGGCTCCCTCCTCGACCGCGATCGCACAGACCTCCGCCGTGAACTCGACGTCACTCCGCGTCGCGTCCATAGGTGAGAACTCGACGTCCTCGCAGTAGGACTTTGCCTGGGATACCGCCGCACGGGCACCCTTCAGCACGTCGTCGCGGGTGTTCCGCATCTGGTGCTGGATGTGGATGTCCGAGGTCGAGATGAAGGTGTGGATGCGGGGCTGCTCTGAGTCCTTGATCGCGTTCCAGGCCGCATCGATGTCCGGGGCCTGGGCCCGGGCCAGCCCGCAGATGGTCGGGCCGTGCACTTCGCGGGCGATCCGCTGGACCGCCTCGAAGTCACCGGGAGAAGCGATCGGGAAGCCGGCCTCGATCACGTCGACGCCGAGCCGGGCGAGCTGCTGCGCGATCTCGATCTTCTCGGCTGCGTTGAGCGAGATACCGGGCGACTGTTCGCCGTCTCTCAGGGTCGTGTCAAAAATGTGGACGCGATTTGCGTCTGTGTCCTTTGTGGACATCTGCTTCTCCTTCTAACTAAGTAACTCGAATCTTGCTTTCAGCTCGCGGCTATCGCGCCGCCCGGCGATCAATCCCCCCAGAGGGGGAGAAGGAGAAGAAGGGCCGGGCTGTTGAAACGGTGATTCATACCGAAGGCCAAGAGTAGCGTAAGCCCCCACGGCACTTCAAGGGGTGAGCAGAACCTTGCCGACGTTCTGGCGCGACGAAATGAAGCGATGGGCGTCGCCAGCTTCTTCGAAGGAGAAGGCCCGGTCGACCACCGGCCGGAAAGTGCCCCGCTCAAGGCTCGCCTCCATGAGTGCGCCGAGACGGTCCAGCCCCTCATCCTTCCACCAGTCGAGCAGGTTCAGGCCGAATACTCCCTTGTTCTCGTTCATCACCGCGAAGCTCTTCCACCAGGGGATGGCGGCAAGGGGCATCCGCACCAGTGCCGAGAGCGTGCGACGGTCGAAGACGCCCTTTCCTTCAGCCAGTTCGGAGGCTCCGTACATCACCAGCTTGCCGCCCGGCCTGAGCAGCCGATAGTCCTTGCGGAAGTTGGTCGGGCCGGTCGCATCGATGATCAGGTCGACCCCCTCCCCTCCGGTCAGTCGCCGGACTTCCTCCGCGAAATCGCGATTCCGGTAATCGACCGCATGATCTACCCCCTGCGCGCGGATGGCCTCATGCTTGGGTGCCGAAGCCGTGCCAAATATCTCGGCCCCTGCTTCTCGGGCGATCTGGGTGGCCGCGATCCCGACTCCTCCGGCGGCGGCGTGAATCAAGACCCGCTGGCCCTCCCGCAGGCCGCCCATGACGACCAGTGCCGCCAGGGCCGTGCAGTAGTTGACCGGAAGAGCCGCCGCCTCCTCGGCCGAGAACCCTTCCGGGATCGGGTAGATGTCACCGGCCGGAACCGTCACCTTCTCGGCGTATCCGCCGAACATCGTCGGCCCGAAAACCCGGTCACCTTCAGATATGCCTGTGACCCCGGGACCGATGGCCTCGACCTCCCCCGCGAACTCGTACCCGATGATGCAGGGCGTTCCGGGTGCGTCAGGGTAGAGCCCCAGGGTGGCCATAACGTCGGCGAAGTTGATCCCCGCCGCCTCGACCGCCACCCTGACTTCACCGGGCCCTGCCTCGGGATCCGGCCTCTGCTCGACCTTCAGGTCGTCCGGCCCGTCGTGACCGGTCAGGACCACGGCTCTCATGGCCCCAGCCTAACCAGTCGCGTCCGGATGCCTAGAGTTCGATCGCGTAACCGGCCGAGAAGCCATCGACTGCCTTGATCGTCTCGATCGTCTCCGCCGACACCGGAGCGTCGGAGGTGACCACCATGACGGCGTTGTGGCTGCCGGACTCGGCACCGACCGCAGCCGAACCGATGTTGACTCCCTGCTCGCCGAACAGCGAACCGACCTTGCCGATCATGCCCGGCTGGTCTGCGTACCGGAAAACGGCCATGTGCTCGGCGAACGGGAGATAGAAGCTCTGTCCCCAGATCGAAACGAGGTAGGGCACGTTCTTCGGACCTACTGTCGTGCCGCCCACCGTGACCACGTCGGAGCCGGACTGGATCGTGACACGAACCAGGTCGGTGAATTCGTCCGCGGTCGAGTCCTTGATTTCGATCACCTCGATGCCCCGCTCCTCGGCCATGTGGGGAGCGTTGACGAGGTTGACCGCTTCCTCGGTATGACCCGAGAGCAGGCCGGCCTGGACCGCGATGCCGAGCAGACGGGTGTCGTTGTCGGCGATGCCTCCGCGGAACTCGACCTCGACCCGGTCGATCGAGCCCGGCGTGAGTCCGACCGCGAGCCGGCCGAGCGTCTGGCAGAGCGGCACATAAGGTGCGAGGGCCTCCATCACTGCGGGGCTCACCGCGGGGATGTTCACCGCATTGGTCACCACGCCGCCGGTCAGCGCTGCGGTCACCTGCTCGGCCGTGTCGGTACCGGCCCGGTCCTGGGCCTCCGCAGTCGAGGCCCCGAGGTGCGGGGTCACGACGACGTCCTCGCGGGAGAAGACGGGATGTTCGGTGAACGGCTCCTCCGGGAACACGTCAAGAGCAGCGCCGGCCAACTGACCGGAGTCGAGCCCGGCGATGAGGGCGTCGAGGTTGACCAGCTCGCCACGGGCGCAATTGACGATGCGCATGCCGGGCTTGAACTTCGAGACCGCCTCGGCGTCGATCCAGTCGACCGTCTCTGCCGTCTTGGGCAGGTGGATCGTGATCAGGTCCGCCCGACGATACATCTCCTCGGGTGAATCGACCCCTTCAACGCCGAGATCACGGAAACGCTCGTGGGATACGAACTTGTCGAAGGCAAGAACCTCCATGTCGAAGCCCTGCGCCATCTTCGCGACAAGCTGGCCGATCCGGCCAAAGCCGACAACACCGAGGGTCTTTCCGTAAAGCTCGGCGCCCTTGTACTTGGCCCGGTCCCAGCGTCCGGCCATCAGGGCCGAATGGGCCTGGGGAACGTTGCGGAAAAGAGCGAGAGCGAGGGCCATGGTGTGCTCGGCGGCGGCAACGGAGTTCGATTCGGGAGCGTTGGCGACGATGATGCCCCGCTTGGTGGCGGCCGGAATGTCGACGTTGTCGACGCCG
>JAGQUR010000132.1 GCA_020438395.1 Solirubrobacterales bacterium
TCCATCCGGTGGAAGGTGACCAGCCTCTTGAAACGGGTGCCGAACCCCCTCTGGGAGAGAGGATCAGGGGGTGCGGCTGGCGACCGATCCGATTCGGCCGCCGATCTTGTTGTCGGAGCTGCGGGTGCCACTCGAACGCAAGCCTTTCACGCCGAAGCGGCTTCTTGCCATTTCGGCCACGGCCAGGGTTGCCGCGGTCAGTGAGACCGCCTGGACGTTGTCGGCTCCGCCGAGGAGAGAACCGGAGAGCACCACCGCAGCTGCCGCCTTGGGGGTTTTGTCCGAAGAAGCGAACTTCGCCACTCGGTTTTCAGTCCGTTCCATGCCACCAACCTAGGTCCCGAAACGGTTACGCAAGTTGCGATTCTGTGAAGCCGCGAAATCGGCGGCGACGGGATCAGGGCTCGGGGATCGGCGTGCCCGCACCCGCCCCGGAAGCGGTAACCGACTCTTCCTTGGTCAGGCGGTTGGCGATGTACACCGGGATCATCGAGAGCAGGATCGCGATCACCGCGACCGCATAGACCTTGCCCGGCTGATTGGGTCTGAACAGGGTGTTGAAGATGTAGATCGGCAGGGTCTGGTCGCCGGCCCCGATCGTGAAGTTGGTGACCACGATCTCGTCGAAGGAAAGCGCGAAGGCGAGCAGCCCGCCGGCGACGAGGGCCGAGCGCATGTTCGGCAGGGTGACCCGGCGGAAGGTGGTCCACGGCGTCGCTCCGAGGTCGGCGGAGGCATCCTCGAGAGTGGTCGACATCCGGCGCAGCCGGGCCGCCGCGTTGTTGAAGACGATCACGATGCAGAAGGTCGCGTGGGCGACGATCACCGTGAACAGGGTCAGCTTCATGTCGAAGACCTGGGTGAAGGTTGCGTTCAGGGCGATGCCGGTGACGATGCCTGGCAGGGCGATCGGGATCAGCACCAGGAAGGTGATCGATTCGCGGCCGAAGAATTTGTGGCGGGCGACGGCGAGCGATGCGAGGGTCCCGAGCACCAGGGCGATCGAGGTCGCCGCTGCTCCGACCTTGACCGAGTTCCAGAGGGCGTCACGGGCGGCCTGGTCCTGGATCGCCTTCGGGAACCATTCGAGGGTGAGGCTCTCCGGCGGCCAGGAAAGCGTCTGCTCCGGGTTCATCGAGTAGAGCAGGATGATCAGCAGCGGGATGTAGATGAAGGCCAGGGTTATCGCGACGGCGACCCTGAGCAGGTTCCTTGTCAGCGGGGTGAAGGTCATCGCTCAGACGTGCTCGAAGGCTCCGAACCGGCGGGCGATCAGGAGGTAGATGACCATCACCACGATCGGGATCACGGTGATCGCGGCGGCGAGGGGAAGGTTGGCGACGAAGTTGCTGTAGACGACGTTGCCGATGAACTGCTTGTTGCCGACGTTGGCGGGGGTGATGTAGTCCCCGAGGGTCAGCGAGAAGGTGAAGATCGAGCCGGCCACGATCGCCGGGAAGGTGAGCGGCATGATCACCTTGCGGAAGGTCTTTGCCGGCTTCGCCCCGAGGTCCTCGGAGGCACTCAGGAGCGAATCGGGGATGCGCTGGAGGCCGGCGTAGATCGGGATGATCATGTACGGCAGCCAGATGTAGCTCATGACCAGCCAGACGGCGACCGTGCCGTAGCCGGGTCCATGCAGGCCGAACGGGCTCAGGGCCCAGTTGATTGCGCCGTCCTCGGAAAGCATCAGCCGCCAGGCACCGACCTTGACCAGGTAGCTCGACCAGAGCGGCAGCAGCACCGCCACCACCAGAACCGACTGCATCCGGGGCTTGGCCAGTTTCGCCATGTAGAAGGCGATCGGGAAGGCGAGGATCGCGTCGGTGACGGTCACCGCCGCGGCCACCCCGATCGTGCGGAAGGTGATCGTGCGGTAGACCTCGTCACTGAAGATCGTGTCGAAGTTGTCGAGGCTGAATCCCTGCGTTACCTCGCCGCTCAGCTCGTTCAGATGCCAGAAGGAGGCGGCGAGCATCACCGCCAGCGAGCCCAGGTAGCCGATCACCAGCCATCCGATGGGCGCGGCAAGAAGCGCCGCGACGGTCAGTCGCGGATGCCCCTGGAAGAGGTCGGCGAGCCTCCTGCCCACCGACCTCCGGGGCGGAGTGACTGTGGCCTCAGCGGCCAGCGGTCACCCCTTGATTTCCGTCCATGCCTGGACCCACTGGTCGTAGGTCATGCAGACCGAACCGCGGTCGTCGCCGCAGTCGCTGATCGGCGTCTTCCAGAACGCGATCTGGTCGTAGTACTTCTCGTCCTTGGCGTGGTAGGTGTCGCAGTGATTCGGATCCGAGGTCAGATCACAGGCACCGAGATTGGCCGGCGCCTCGCCGAACCACTCGGCCACCTGGGCCTGGACCTTGGGCGAACCCATCCAGTTCATCCACTCGAGCATGCAGTTCGGGTGCTCGGCCTGTGAGCTCAGCATCCAGGTGTCGGACCAACCGGTCGAACCTTCCTTCGGCAGGTCGGCGTCAACATTCTCGCCGGCGGCCTGCAGGGCGCTGGTCTGGTACTGCCAGCTCGAACCGATCACCGAGTCGCCGTTCGTGTACGACGAGATGTTCTTCGTCGCATCCGGCCAGTACTCCCCGATGAACTTGTTCTGCTGCTTCAGCAGGTCCACCGCGGCGTTGAACTGATCCTCGTCGAGCTCGTACGGATCGGTGATCCCGAGATCGGGCTGGGTGGCCTCGAGGTAGACGGCCGCGTCAGCGATGTAGATCGGGTTGTCCGGAGCGGTGATCTTGCCGCTGTACTTGGAGGCCATCGCCGGATCGAACACCGAACCCCAGCTGTCGGGAGCAGGCTGGACCGCGTCCTTGTTGTAGAGCAGAACGTTGGCTCCCCAGCCATGGGGCATGCCGTAGTTCTGGCCGTCCTTGGAGTTGTAGTCCTGGTCCTTCAGGCTCGGGTTGATGTCGGCGTAGTTCGAGAGGATGCTCATGTCGATCGGGCTGACGTCTCCGCCCTCGATCAGGCGCACCGAGGCGTCACCGGATGCCGACACACCGTCGTACTGGCCGGTCCGCATCAGCTTGACCATCTCGTCCGAGGTGCTGGCGGTCTTTGTGTTGACCTTGCACTGGGTCTGCTTCTCGAACGGCGTCACCCAGTCGACCGTCTTGTCGGTTGAACCATCCTCGGCGTAACCCGCCCAGGCGATCAGGTTCAGGGCACCTTCGGTCTGGCCGATTGACGTGACTTCGTCACTGTTGCTGTCGCTGCTGCCGCCGCAACCGGCGACCGCGAGCACGCCGACCATCGCCAGCACAAGCAGCCAGGCGAAGCGGGCGGGGTGTCTATTCGCATAACTCATGAAACGTTTTCCTCCTCCAATTGGACGGACTGCGTTCTCTCTCCTTGTTGAATCGAAACGGCGTGCTCCGGCCGCCATCCGACAACTACCTTCTGGCCGACTCTCCCACCGGGCTCGGCTTCAGATTCCGTGTTCTGCAGGGCGACCTGGACCGCGCCACCCTGCTCAAGTTCGACCTTGACCCGCGTCACCATCCCGACGTAAGCGGACTCGGTGATCTCTCCCCTTTCGGTCACCAGGCCATCGGTCGGGTCCCCTTCGCCTATGAGCCGGATCTTCTCCGGCCGGATCGTCAGCTTCTTTCCGTCCCGCTCGATCGCGTTCGAGACACCGACGAAGCCGGCCACGAACTCGTTGGCCGGGTGTTCGTAGAGATCCCGAGGGGAGCTGAGCTGCTCGATCCGGCCCTCGTTGAAGACCGCGATCCGGTCGCTCATGGTCAGGGCTTCGTCCTGATCGTGGGTCACGTAGATGAAGGTGATTCCGACCTCGGACTGGATCTGCTTCAGCTCGACCTGCATCTGCTCGCGCAGCTTGAGGTCGAGGGCGCCCAGCGGTTCGTCCAGCAGCAGCACCCGCGGCCGGTTCACGATCGCCCGGGCCAGGGCGACCCGCTGCCGCTGGCCACCGGAGAGCTCGTTCGGCTTGCGGTCCCCGTGACCCTCGAGACGAACCATCCGCAGAGCTTCGGTCCGGCGCTCGGCCCTATCGCTCTTCGGGATCTTGGCGATCGAAAGGCCGTATTCGATGTTCGCCGAGACCGTCATGTGAGGGAAGAGGGCGTAATCCTGGAAGACGGTGTTGACCGAGCGGGCGTAAGGGGCAAGCCCGCTGACATCCTGGCCGCCGAGTTCGACCTTGCCCGCATCGGGTTGTTCGAATCCGGCGATCATCTTCAGCGTGGTCGTCTTGCCGGAGCCGGAAGGGCCCAGCATGGTGAAGAACTCCCCCTGGCGGACATCGAGGTCGATCGAATCGACGGCTGTGAAATCCCCGTAACGCCTGGTCAGGCCGGTCAGGCGGACGTCAGGCACGCTGGTCTGGTCGGCCGGACTGCGGGGTGTGGACGGACTGGACGTGGTTGCTCCTCTCGACTCTCGCGACTGGTGAAGCTGAAGAAGCATCCGGGGCAGATCTCCTGCTATCCCGGACGAATCCGACTCTAACCGCTGGGAGCGGCGGGGGGTAGTCCGGGTCAGGACATGAGATGTTCGAGCCGGTCGAGCCGGTCGCCGATGTCGGCCACCAGGCCGGGTGGCGGGCTCGTTCCCGAAAGCGCCTCGACATCACCTCTCCAGAGACCGAGCCTGCGTTCCGTGTCAAGGTCACTCGGGGATTCACCGGCTTCGATCCTTTCGATCATCGCTTCGATCCCGGCAAGCCGGTCGGCGAGATAAACGAGCCGCGCGGTCTCGCCGGCGATCGCAACCCGGTGGCGGTGGTCGGCCCGGCGGCTGGCCCGGTCCCCGATTCCGGGGTCCTGTCCAAGCGCTTCGACCAGATCACGCATCTCGGGGCCGAAGGCGGCTTCGATTTCCTCCGGGGTCGTGTCCGCTTTCTCAACCGTGTCGTGGAGATAGGCGGCGGCCTCCGCGAGGTCGTCACCGCCATGCTCGACCGCGATCCGGGCAACGCGGGAAGGATGCTCGATGAAATCGCCGCCGCCGTGCCGGTCGATCTGGCCGCGATGGGCGCGCTCGGCAAACGCGTAAGCCGCGCCCGGCAGGTGGAGCGGGGCGGCGCCCGCGACCCGGTCGGGATGGTCGCGGTCGACGAAGGCCGAGGCTCCCGACATGATCTCCGGCTGGTCGAGCAGGCTGTTGAAAAGTCCCGCCTCGATCGCGAGTCCTTCCTCCAGCGGCGTTCCGAAACCGCGGAGCGCAGCTTCGAGGTCGGTCCGAAGCGCAGGCTGGGGGAGTGCCGAGATTTCCGCGGCCAGCTCGAGGGCCCGTTCGAGGCAGCGTCCGCTCTCGGTCACCTCGTTGACCAGGCCGATCCGCTCCGCCTCGGCGGCGCCGACCACCCTTCCGGTGATGATCAGGTCCAGTGCCCTTGAAAGCCCGATCATCCTGGGCAGGCGCTGGGTGCCGCCGTCGCCGAGGCCGACGTTCCAGCGGCGGCAGGTCACTCCGAAGGACGCATGCTGGTCAGCGACCCGCAGGTGTGCCAGACATGCCCATTCGAGTCCGCCGGCATAGGCCGCGCCGTTGACCGCGGCAATGATCGGCTTGTTGATGGAGGTCCACCGGGTAGGGCCGATATTTCCTTCGGCCGGGATCGGGTGGGCGTCAAGGTCGGAGCCGTCATACAGGGGTTCCAGCTTTGAATCCGGGTCGAACATGGCGACCACCGACTTGAGGTCGGCCCCGGCGCAGAAGGCCTCGGTGCCGGCCCCGGTGACAACCAGGACATTCGCTTCCTCGTCATCGCGGAACCGGCCCAGGAACTCGAACAGGGCGCGTGACTCGACCGGGCCGATTGCGTTGCGGGCCTCCGGACGGTTGATCGTGATCAGTCGGACGCCCGGCGAGGGCTCGCCATAAAGAACGGATTCGGACTCATTGCCGGTCAAGCCACCCTCCGTCAGCCCGGACCTACTCGCCGCCAGTCGGGGGAATGACGACCCCCGAGGAGTCAGTTGTGCCGTCGGGCAGCGTGACCCCCGTATCGGGCAGGGTGACGCCGGTTTCCGGAACGGTGCCGGTGTCCGTTGACCCGGTGTCGGTCGACGGGATCCCGGCTGCGGTCTCCAGCGCTTCGACCCTGGTCTGCAGGGCATCTATGCGATCGCTGTCCGAGTTCTTGGTCAGCGAGATGTAGAGCGCGGCGGCTCCGACTCCGACCGCGAGGCAGGTCAGGACCAGGGCCACGATGGTGCGCCGCTTCAGCGACTTGTCCAGTTGCGCGAGCCAGCCACGCTGGCCGTCGAGCCGGGTTGCAAGATCGATCGGCTGGCGCTGCTGGGCTGCCGGCAACCGGCCCGAGCCGGTGGTCCGGGGAGTCACGGCCCGGGGCGGGACGCCGCGGGGCGGCACCTGCTGACCGGTTGCAGGCCGGGAGTCCTGCTGGGCGGGATACCGGACCTGCTGCTGTGAAGAGGCCGGTGCCTGTGGTTGCCCCTGGGGAGAGGAGGCCGGTGTCTGGCCCGGGGAAGCCGGTTGCCCGGCCGGGGAGGCCTGGGCGGGGTTGCCGGTGGCGCCGGAAGAAGAGGCCGGCGGGGAGGTCGGCTGCCCGACCGGGGGTGAGGGCTGGGGACGACCGGACTGGGCCGGGGCAGGCGTCGGCTGGCTGCCCGGCGTGGGTTGCTGGCGGCCCTGCGGAGCGTTGATCGGCACCTCGGAAGGGCCGCCGTCTCGAGGCGGATTGGTCATCGCAGGGCAATCTACCCGTCCCGCATTTCCACAGTTCAATACGCTGTCCTGTGGCATTTATCCGTCATGCAGCGCCGGGTGCCCTCACGTCCCGGCCCCATAAACCCAAGGAGAAAGACTTCGCATGCCTGAAGCAGTGATCGTGGACACAGTCCGCACCCCGATCGGACGCGCCTTCAAGGGCTCGCTTGCCCAGCTCCGCCCCGACGAGACCGGCGCCTTCGTGATCGACCAGCTCCTCGAACGGAACCCCGGCGTGGACCCCAAGGAGGTCGAAGAGGTCTTCTGTGGCGTCGGTATGCCGCAGGGCGAGCAGGCCTACAACCTGGCCCGCGTCCTCGTGATGCTCTCGGACAAGCTCGGTCAGGAGACCACCGGTGTAACCGTCTCGCGTTACTGCGCCTCGAGCCTCGACG
>JAGQUR010000021.1 GCA_020438395.1 Solirubrobacterales bacterium
CTACTTCTCATTCCGCAACGGCTAGGAACGAACCGGGAAAGCCCGGTTCGTTCCTTTCATCGAGGTGCCCGGGAGACGATCTCGATCTCAACCCCTAGCGAAAGCTTGTCCAGGAGCAGATTGACCCCATTCTCGGCGGCCAGAACCACCGGGTTTACGTCCCACCGCGCAGAATCGGACCTGGTTGCGGGCGCGGCACCCTCCGGGTCCGCCTTGTTATCCCCTGACCCCCGCCATCGATCAATCTTTGACACGAAGTCTCGGCCCACCCCGTAGCTCCTTGTCTCAGAGACGCTCATGCCCGCAGCCGCAAATGCCCTTGTCAATGAAGGTCTGTCCCAATAGGTGTAGTGATCTTCAACGATCATCGACCAGCCCCCGCGAAAGACGCGGGAGACGAGCGAGCGACGATTGAGGGTGGTCACGACGACTGTCCCGCCAGGTTTCACAAACGAAGCCAGCTTTTCGAGGAACAGGCGAGGGTTTGGCACGTGCTCGATTACGTCCCATGAAGTGACCAGATCGAACCGGGAGCTACTCAGGTCGATCTCCCCGATGTCGCCCTGGTAGACCTCAACCCCTCTTGCCCGAGCCTTTTCGGCGGCAGGAGGGTTCAACTCGATTCCCGAAGGAGACCATCCTCGTAACGCCGCAGCAGCTGCGAACTGTCCGTCTGCGCATCCGACGTCAAGCAACGTCTTGCCCCCGTCGGGCCGGGGCAAACGATCCAGCCGACGTTCGTTCAGCACGCTCTTTCGGGACTCGAACGCCTCGAAATAACCGGCGAGGTCGTAACCCGAGAGGTAGAGATCTTCCACCTGTTCGATCGGCTGAGGGTCGCTATAGCCCAATCCGCAATCACGGCAAAGCCAGAGTTGAAGCCGGTCATGCCGATGCCAACGCTTGCGTGCAGATCCGCCGCACGACGGGCATTCACCAAGAACCATGGTCCGGACCCTATTCGGCGGGAGGCAGGGATGTCGCCGGGTGTCGCCCGGGGCGGGGCGCCGAAATACCAATCGAGTTGAGGCTGATTACGCTCCGGGAGGCAGGTAGTGCGACAAGTGGCTTCAACCACCGGGAACATAGAATGCATGTTGTTACGTCGATCGTTGAATCGGGCACAGGACGAAGTGAGAACCAATCGAATGGACTCGTTTGACTGACGGACTCCAGATATCCGCCGCTTTTGCCACCAGCCTGGGACTGACCTGGGGCCTGGTGCCGTCGGCGATACGCCTGGCCTCGCGCACCGACTTTTTCGATCGGCCAGGCGGCTACAAGGAGCATTCACGTTCGACCCCATATCTCGGGGGGCTCGCCGTGATCACCGGGTTTCTGGCCGCTTCACTCATTTTTTCCGGGGCGGACGAGAGCATCCTCGCGATACTGGCCTGTGTGCTGGTCTTGCTGGTCGTGGGCACGATCGACGACCGGATCGGGCTCGGGATCGTTCCCCGAATCGTGGTCGAGATCGGAGTCGCACTCGCTGTCTGGCATTTCGGCACCGGCTGGAACCTGTTCGAACTCGAATTCCTCAACCTGCTCTTCACCGTGGCCTGGGTAGTTGGCCTGATCAATGCCTTCAACCTGATGGACAACCTGGATGGGGCGACCTCCACGGTTGCCGATGCCAGTGCTCTGGGTGCCGGTGGTCTGGCTTTGGTCGAAGGCAACTCGGTACTGGCGGTTGTCGGCTTCGCCATGGCTGGTGCCTGCTGCGGCTTTCTGCCTCATAACCTCGCCCGACCGGCAAAGATCTTCCTCGGTGACGGGGGAAGCATGCCGATCGGGTTCACGATCGCAGCCGTGACCATGGCTGTTGACTACGACTCGAACGGAGTGGTCCCGTTCCTGCTCGGCTCCCTGCTGGTCGCCGTGCCTGCCCTGGATATGGGCGCGGTAATCGTGTCCCGTCGACGTCGTGGAGTAGGTGTTTTCGTGGGAGGCCGGGATCACATGACCCACCGTCTGTTCCGCCATCTGAACTCGGAAAGAAGCGTTTCGCTGGTGCTCTTCGCGAGTCAGGGCAGCTTGAGCGTTCTCGCCATCGCGCTCAGTCAGTCCGCAAGCTCTGCCCTCGTGATTGCGATTTCGATCCTCGCTCTGTCACTGACGACCTGCGCGCTTGCAACGCTGGAACCTTTGGTCGCCGGATTCCCTAGAAGCAGCCGAAGCGACCCCTGAGTCAGCCGGTATTTCTGCTTCTGGCGCGTGCCCTGACGGCCGGCGTCAGAAACATGACCGCGCCGCACAGCAGCGTTGCCGCACCGATCGGAACTGCCAACCCGCTATCGGATGCCGCCGGAATCCCGAACAAGGTGGCCAACGCGATACCAACGAACAATGGTGCCGACGCGCGAAGCGAACCCGAGAGTGCAAGCCAGGCCACAGCTCCCCCGACCAAACCGACCGTGGTCGCGATGGCAGCACCGTATGTTCCGTATAGAGGGATGAGAACCCCCATCAGTGCGAGATTCAGACCACCAGCCACTGCGCCGCCGATGAAGAACCTCATGTTCCGCTGCTCGCTGATCAGGTTGTATCCGGCCGGATAACCGATCGAGTAGAGCGGCAGAGACATGCAGAGCAGGATCAGCAGCGGGCCAGTACCGGTGAAGTCCGCTCCGAACAGCCCACTCAGCACGGTCTCACCCAGAATCTCGGCTGCGCCCAGGACCATCAGCCCGTATCCGGCAAGGGGGGTGAATGCGCGGAGCAACAGGTTTCGCTTCTCCGCCAGGCGGCCTTCGTGATAACTCCGCGAAAGCATCGGCAATAAGGAGTAGGCAGCGAAGACAGTGACTGCATTTGCCGCCAGAAAAAGACGGTAGGGAGCGCTATAGAGGCCAGCATCGGCGTCTGAACGCACGATCGCCAGCAGAATCGAATCCAGATTGGCGTACGACGCATAGATGATGACTCCCGAGGCGCCGAGCGGCCAGCTGGCCCGAACCACCCGCTTGATGGTCTCCCGGGAAGGAAGCTCGATTCTTCCCGGTTTCGCGCGCCACCAGGTTGCCGCCGCAGCGGAGGCTTCGCCGAGCACGAAAACGACCAAGGCTGCGGTCGCCGTCGGCAAGAGCAGTACCAGGGAACAGCAACCCGCCAGAACAGCGATGCCACCGAGAGCTGTGGCACCGGCCGCGTCAGCCATCTGTTCCCTCCCCCGCAGCAGCCAATCGGCAGAAGTCGACAATCCCAGAGCCATTGCCACGCTGAGACTGATGAGCATCAACTGCTCCGGCAACAGGATCGCTGCCCCTCCAACCATCAGGACCGCGATCACCGAAAGCGCCCCCACCCGGACCGAGAGCACCGTGCCGGCAATGCGCTCTGCTTCGCGCGGCTGCACGGCAACCTGACGAGCACCGTACTCGGGCATTCCCAGCGCAGTCAGGGTGAGCAGTATTCCGGCAATTGCGATGCCGACGTTCACGACTCCGAAGTCACTGAGGCTGAGCGTCCGGGCGAGGATCACCGCGGCGGCGAATCGGGCCAGCTTGTTTACAGCCTCCCCGGCGGCAAGCCTCGAGATAGACCGGCCAGCCTGCCGCAAGCTCCCTCCTGCGCTCAACCGGAAATCTCCCTGTTCAGCACTCCTGCCGCTCCAGCGACAGGTCGTCGACTTCGAAACGTCCGGAAATCGGTTCCCCACCGGTATCTACGGCGAATACCCGAACCGAGGTGACCTCTTCCGAGTTGACTGCGGTCACTCTCAGCTTCTTCCACTGGCCGTTCCCTGTCCCGGGAGCAATGCCTTCACCACCCAGGACCAGCTGGGTCGGAGAGGATCCGTCCGCCACCTGAAGCCCGGCCCAGACCAGTACGGACCGGCTCAAGTCGGCCGTCCTGACTGATGCCGAAAAGGCGAAGCAGGAATCCGCTGGTGCCTGGACCGGGATGTCCTGCACCAGGACAAGTCCGCTGCCGCCTTGCCCCGATCCGGTGAACCGGAAAAAGGGACCTTGCTCGTTGCCGGCCCTGGACACGGACCCCCTTCCGACTCCCCCGCGGACCAGACTCCACGCCTTGAGTCCACGGTTGAAGCCACCATTGGTGACCAGATCGAGCCCGATCGGGGCAACCCCGCCGGGCGACACCGAGATATTCCGCTGACCGTTCTCGTCTCGCAGCGTGACCATTCCTTCTTCCTCCGAGACGACCTTCAGGAGAAGGGTGTCGCCGTTCGTATAGACCCCGATGGTGTCGGGACCGGGAATCACAGTTGCGGCCGCCAATCCCACGTAAGCGACAGCCGGGTCCTTGACGTGTAGTCGGGATGCGAGCGCCTCCGGGGTCGGGTACTCGTCGTCCTCGAGTGTGAAACGGGACAGGTCTGCCGCTCCGTTCAGTTTCTGAACCAGCGCCTGGCTGTCGGTTGGTAATCCCTCGGAGGACCTGGTCATGAATCCGACCAGTGCCACGCAAGCCAGAACCGCCATGGCAACCGAGCTCGCAATGGCGACCTTTGGTTTCTCGGCTGCCCAACTCCTGATTCGTTCGATGATCAGGGCCGGCCCCAAGTCGGCCCTGATCAGAGGCACTATCACCAGGCCGGCCAGGAGGTACTCGGAAACGAGCGTGTCGAAGAACTTGTATCCATCAAAGGTGAAGGAGACGCAGTACAAGAGGAGAGAAGCCACCCAGACGCTTAAGAGGGTCCGGCGTCGAATCGCCCTGAGCACGACGGCCGTTGTGAGGAAAGCGAAAATGAACGGAAGCAGCAGCACGCCCAATACTCCGAAGTCGGAATAGAAGATCCCCAACCACGAGTAGTTGTTGAAGGTCTGGAACGGAATTGCGTAAAAAGCTCCGACCATTTCGGCCGGTTGCCCCCAAAGTCCGAATCCGTGAAGCAGCTTGGTCGCCGAGCTGAAGGTCAGCTGCCCGTAGGTGTCCGGGCGAATCGGATCATCGACCAGTCCGCCGAACGCCGGAATGTTGCCGGTCGCGTACACGAAAGGCAGGACCAGGGGGTCGAATGACCTGGTCGTGAGTGTCTCGGCGATCTGCGGTTGTCCGTCTACCGTCTTTCCCACTCGTTCGCCAAGGACGCTGAAGAGAACTGTGAGCAGGACTGCGGCGACGGCGAAACCGCCAAGCAGCCTGGCCGGCTTTAGGGGCGGCAGATACAGCAGCTGGAATGCGCCAGCCCAGATCAGGGCAGCGATCATGAGAGTGCGATCGCCCGTGAAGATGAACGGTGCGAGGGAGAGGATCCCCAGGAACATGACCGGGCGCCAGCGTCCGGAGAAGGCCTTCTCGCGCAAGCCCAGGGTCCAGAGGATGAATGCGATCTGGTTGCAGTAGGTGAGCAGCTTCCAGGGCCCATAGGTGTCCTGGAAAAGGGGACTGGTCGTCTGGATGGCCCGGGCCGTTTCCGGGTCGTTGAAGATCGCCTGCCACCCGATCGTCACGTCCACCGCATGGACATACGCGACGAAACCGATCAGACCCAGGATCGCGAAAAGGATCCAGGCGATACGAAGCCGCCGCGGGTCCGGGCGCTGTCGTTCGCTCTGATCGGCATGGGGAAGATTGCGGTACCGGCGTTCGGCCAGCAGCGCACCGCCAACGAATGTCGCTATCGACCCATAGACCATGAGCCAGACCTTGGCCGGGGTGGTCGTGTACTCGACCAGCGGTACCGCGAAGAGGACCAGGGCAAGACCCCAGACAAGTCCGAAGAGACTCAAAGCGGTCAGGACGCCGTCTCCTCGGGCCTGGGACCGCCTGGCAACCAGGACGGTGAGGACCAGGAGGAAACAGCCTGCCGCGAGGGCTACCCACTGCTCAAGGTTCATTGTGCGTGGGAACAGGGATTGGGAGGGACCCAGAACTGTCGGTCCCGACCGGGAGTGAACCCCGTGAAATCGTTCGGGAACATGACCACGGCAGGCTAGCAAGGTGAAATCCCCGCGGGGGGATAGCGTCGGCCGGACTTGTTGTCCATATAGTTTGTCTTGTTCTGTTCGCCGTCTGGCCTTGGATGCGACGCACAGGCAGGGAAGTGAACAAGTGATTCCACGATGTGCAGTCGAAACAGCGGCCGCTATCGCGCATCGGGACAAAGAACTTCACACGAATGAAAGGGAACAGCGCCTTGAATGCTTCATCTCCGGAGAAGGACTTCCGGAAAATCGGGATCGTCGGCATGGGCTACGTGGGTCTGCCACTCGCAGTCGCTTTTGCCGAATCCGGTCGGGAGGTGATCGGCCTCGAGGCAAACGCCTCCAGGGTGGAAGCGCTCAACCGTTCCGAGAGCTACATCGAGGACATCCCTTCGGAGACTCTTGCCAGGCTCGATGATCGGATGAAGGCCACCGGCGATTACGCCGAACTGGCTGATTGCGAGGCGGTGATCATCTGCGTTCCCACCCCGCTGACCGGATCGAGGGAACCAGACCTGAGCTACCTTGAGTCGGCTGCTGACAACCTGGCGGAAGTGATGACCCCGGGCCAGACCATCGTGCTCGAGTCGACCACTTACCCGGGAACCACCCGCGGCCTGCTGGCGACCACGCTGGAAGCAGGAGGCCGGAAGACCGGCACCGACTTCCACCTGGCCTTCTCGCCGGAGCGGATCGACCCCGGCCGCACCGACTTCACGGTTCGCACCACCCCCAAGCTGGTCGGGGGCATGACTCCGGCCTGCACGGAGAAGGCCGTGGCGCTCTATGAAGCGATCTGCGACCGGGTGGTCCCGCTTTCGGGTCCGGAAGCGGCCGAGCTCTCCAAGCTGCTCGAGAACATTTTCCGATCGGTCAACATCGCGCTGGTCAACGAGCTTGCCCAGCTCTGCGACAGGCTCGGGGTCGATGTCTGGGAAGTGATCGACGCGGCGGCGACCAAACCGTTCGGGTTCATGCGCTTCGACCCCGGACCGGGGATGGGCGGGCACTGCCTGCCGGTTGATCCCTTCTACCTGGCCTTCAAGGCCCGCGAGCATGACTTCTACCCGGAGTTCATCGAGCTCGCGGGCAAGGTCAACCAGTCGCAGCCGCTCTTTTGCGTCAACCGGATCGAACGGGTCCTGAATGACAACGCGAAACCGGTCAACGGGACGACGATCCTGATCCTCGGGGTCAGCTACAAGGGCGGCGTGGGTGACACAAGGGAGTCCCCGGCGATCAAGATCATCCGGCTGCTCCGGGAGCTGGGAGCCGAGGTCAGCTACCACGACCCTCACGTGCCGGAACTGAAGGAGGCCGGGCTGAGCAACTCGCCCGACATCGGCAACGCCCTGGACGAGGTGGACCTGAGCGTGATCGTCACCGCCCACCCCGAGTTCGACTGGGAAGAGATCATCTCCCGCAGCCCGCTGGTCTTCGACCTGCGCGGAGTCACGAGGGGCTTCGAAGATTCCGGGAACGTCACGCGGCTCTGAGCCTTTCGTGATCCGGGAACTGGCAGAAGCAGCTTCAAGGCTCAGACCCCGCCGGGAAACCCATTCCCACTGGCGGGCGATCCGCAGCGACCGGGCGACGGCCGCCCTGGCGGTCGGCACGATCGCGATCGCCGGCCTCGTGGTCGCCGCGCAGTACAGCCGCCTGCTCAGCCGGCGTACCCACTCGACCGAATCGGATGGCCTGATCGACTCCGCCCCGGCCGCGGCCGTGGACACGGTCGGTGTTGCGGTCGAGGGCTATTCGGCAACTCCCAACCGGGAGCTGGTGCTTTTCAACCTGCTTTCCGGATTCCTCGGCAGCTTCGCGCTGGTCCGCCTGACTACCTGGGCGATCCGGGAGGACTGGGGTCCGTTTCGGAACGTCAGGGTCGGGGGCCGGCACATCCACCACTTCGTTCCGGGGATCCTGATCGGTTTCGGCTCGGGGGTGAGCGCCCTGCTGGTGAACGGCGAGAATGCCGACCGGCGGCTTGCCCGGACTCTCGGGATCGGGATGGGACTCACCTTCGACGAGGCGGCGCTGCTGCTCGATCTCCAGGACGTCTACTGGACGAGGCAGGGGTTGCTCTCGGTCCAGATCACCCTGGCGACCGGCGCAACGCTCGGTGCAGCCGTGCTGACCATGCGAATCCTCGGCCGGGGCGAAGCGAGGCAGGAGGAGGCGGGAGAGATCCCGGCCGAAGAAGGTCCGGTGAACGCGGTCGTACCGTGGCCTCATCCGGTTACGTAGACATCCCTGTACCAAGACGCAACGTTTACGGAATTTGTTCGCACTCCGGGAGTCCTGGAGCCAAAACCCCATTCCCATGCGGCAAACAGGCATAAAAAATGTCGGTGGTCGGGTCGACCCAAGGGAGAGTGGGCCAACCCGACTTCACCGACTAAGCGCTGCTGAGGGTAGGGAGGGACCCCAGTCAACGATGTCTTGCAGCTATCACGTCCAGTGATCAAACTGCTGATACGACATAGTACACCAAACACACCTGTTTATGTGTCCGGAAAGAAAAAAGATTTCTTAAAGATTCTCAGTCGCCAATCCAGACGACTTCTTCGCGGCCCGGGCCGACCCCGACCAGGCTGATCGGAACGCCGACGAAATCGCTGACGAAAGAGATGTACTCCCGGGCTGCCGGCGGGAGGTCTTCCTCGGTCCGGCATCCTGTGATGTCCTCGGAGAACCCGGGAAGGTCGACGTACTCGGGGGTCGCGTTGTGGAGGATCGTCTGGTGGTAGGGAAAATCCTCCAGCAGGGCCCCTTCCTTCGACCGGTACCGGACCGCAACCTTGATCGTGTCGAGTCCGGTCAGGACGTCAAGTTTGGTCATCGCCAGATGCGAGAGGCGGTTCAGCCGGACCGCGTACTTGAGGGCAACGAGATCGAGCCAGCCGCAGCGGCGCCGGCGGCCCGTCGTGGTGCCGAACTCGTGCCCACGGTCCGACATGTATTCGCCGACCTCGTCGAACAGCTCGGTCGGGAACGGTCCCGACCCGACCCGGGTCGAGTAAGCCTTGACGATGCCCCAGACCTCCTGGATGTCGGTCGGGCCGACCCCGGCCCCGACACAGGCGGCACCCGCGATCGGATTGGAGGAGGTGACGAAGGGATAGGTGCCATGGTCGAGGTCGAGCAGGGCGGCCTGGGCACCCTCGAAGATCACCTTGTTGCCGGCGTCGAGTTCCGCCCAGCAGAGCCTCGCCGTATCGGCGATGTAGGGCTCCAGCCGATGGCCGTAGCTGAGGTACTGCTCGGTGATCGTGTGAAGGTCCAGCCGGTCGTCGATCTGAACTTCCTCGTCCTGCTCGGCTTCCTTGTGCAGCTTTCGACGGCGGACAGCCAGCTCCTGGAGCGACTTCTTCTTGTGCTCCAGCGCGGCCATGATCTTCTTGCGCAGGATCTTCTCGTCGAGCAGGTCCTGGACCCGGATCCCGATCCGGGAAACCTTGTCGGCGTAGGCCGGGCCGATTCCGCGGCGCGTGGTTCCGATCGAGAGTTTCCCGAGCTTGATCTCCTCCGCCGTGTCGACCAGCACGTGGTAGGGCATGATCAGATGGGCGTTCGAGGAGACCCGCAGGTTCGAAGCGGAGACCCCAGCCTTGTGGAGACCCTCGATCTCCTCCAGCAGGACCCGTGGATCGACCACCACTCCGTTCCCGATCACGCAGTACTTGTCCTCATGCAGGATGCCCGACGGGATCAGGTGAAACTTGTATTCCTCGCCGTCGTGCACGATCGTGTGGCCGGCGTTGTTGCCGCCCTGGAAACGCACAATCGCGGAGGCGTCCTTGGCGAGCAGATCCGTGATCTTGCCCTTGCCTTCGTCACCCCACTGGGTTCCTACTAAAACGAGTCCTGGCATGAGTGTGTGAGTCTAGATGGAAGCCGTTCGGCCGCGGCTATCCGCCGGTACAGGTATCAGCCGTCCCTCAGCTGCGGCTTCTGCCGGGCGTCGTCGCCGAAGAGCGGGATCTGGTTTTCGCCGCACATCTGGATCAGCCTCGACACGGTGCGTGGACCGATCTGCTCCTCCAGTTCGTCCTGGGTCAGGTTGGTCGTGACGACGATCGACTTCTGCCGTTCGTAGCGTTCGTTGACCAGCGCGTACAGCTGCTCGAGGACCCATTCGGTCTGTTTCTCGGCCCCGAGGTCGTCGATGTGGAGGAGGTCGACCTCGCAGAGCCGCTCGAAGAACTGGTCATAGGATTCCTCGCCGGCCTCGGCTCCGTAGGTGGCGCGGATCCGGGAAAGCAGTTTCGGCATCGAATAGATCGCCACCGTGTGGGCGCGCTTGAGGGCTTCTTTCGAGACCAGCATCGCGAGGGTGGTCTTGCCGGTGCCGGTGTCGCCCATCAGCCACAGCCCGTTGCCCTGTTCGAGGTTCTGGTCGAGCTGATCGACCCATTCGCGGACGATGGAGACGGCCCCGGGAGATATGTCGGTCACCGGTGGCCGGTCGAAGGAGACCCCCCGGTAACGCTTCGGAAGTACGGAATTGATCCCGGAAGCCCGGGCCCGGGCCAGACGGGGCTCGAGGCAATCGCACTTGGTTGCCGTGTTGTCCTCGTTCAGGATCCAGCCGCTGCCGTCACAACGTCCGAACGGACAGGGCGGCAGGCCGTTTGCCGGGGTTCCATATTCCTCGACCGCCATCAGACGGTTTCACTCTCGGCCCGCACTGCGACCGGGGAACCCTCGCCGGCCGTGTGTTCATGGCTGGCCTTGACGAACCTGGTTATCGCGTGCATGAAGACCAGCGGGCTCATGCCGATCGGGCCGTTCCTGTTCTTCGAGATCAGGACCTCGGCGGTGCCGTCACGCTCGACAGGATCCTTCTTGTAGACGTCATCCCGGTAGAGGAAGAGCACGAGGTCGGCGTCCTGCTCGATGTTGCCCGACTCACGCAGGTCGGAGAGCATCGGCCTCTTGTCCGGCCGGTTCTCGTTCGCACGATTGAGCTGGGAAAGGGCGATCAGCGGCACCCCGAGCTCGCTGGAAAGGAGCTTCAGGCCACGACTGACCTGACCGACCTGCTCGGCACGGTTGGCGATCCGCTCGTCCATCCGCATCAGCTGGAGGTAGTCGACGACGATCAGGGAAAGGCCCTCGCCTTCCCTTTCGGTGCCTTCGTTCCGCCTGATCTCCTGTTCGTGGAGCCGTCGCGCCTTCGCCCGCAGGTCGAGCAGGCCGAGGTCCGAGGTGACGTCGATGTAAAGCGGGGCGTCGTTCAACTGGTTCAGGGCCCTGGTGACCTTCTTCCAGTCCCGGTCCTTGCCCTTCTCCGTGCTCAGCCTGCCCTTGCGCAGAAGGTCGCCCTTGACCCCGGACTGCGAGGCGATGAAACGCTGGGCGAGTTCGGACTCGGACATTTCCAGAGAGAAGAAGGCGACCGCCCTGCCCTGCTCGACCGCGATGTTCTCGGCGATGTTCGCGGCGAAGGCCGACTTCCCGACCGAAGGCCGGGCGGCCAGGATGATCAGGTTCGACGGCTGCAGTCCGCCGGTCTTCTCGTCGAGGTCGTCGAAGCCGGTCGGCACTCCCGAGGCCTTCAGTTCTCCGGTGATCCTCTTGTGGAGACGGTCGGCTTCGTCGAAGAGGACGTCATCGAGCTTGCGGAAGTCACCCTCCTGCTCCTTGTGAGCGACTTCGAAAAGCCGGGTCTCTGCCTGATCGGAAAGCTCACGGGCACTTGCTTTGCGTTCACCGACCCAGGCTTCGATGTCCTGGGCGGCCAGAAGCAGCCGACGCAGATGCGATGTCTCCTTGACGATCTCGGCGTGATGACGGGCGTTGCCCGGGGCCGCAACCTTCTCGGCCAGTTCCGCGACGTAGTTGTTGCCGCCCGCTTCCTCGAGCCTTCCCGCGCTGACCAGCGCCTCGGTGACGGTCAGCGAATCACAGGCCTTGTCCGTGGTGTACAGGTCAAGCATCACCTCGAAGATCGCCTTGTGGCGGTCGAGGTAAAAATCGGCCGGGTTCAGCTTGACTTCATCGATGGCCCAGTTGACGGCGGGCTCATAGACCAGCATCGAGCCGAGGACTGCCTCCTCGGCGTCGATGTTGTTGGGTGGTACCTGGGCTATTTCTCTTCCGCGACGATCGTCTTGACCGAGGCGATTGCGCCGCCGGCCACTTCAACGTCAATCATGTAGGTGCCGACCTGATGGATCGGCACGTCGAGGCGAATCTTCTTGCGGTCGACCTTGATGCCGCGGGCATCGCGGATCGCGTCGGCGATTTCCTTGGTCGTGACCGAGCCGTAGAGCTTGCCGTCGTCGCCAGCCCGATGGTTGATCGTGAGCACGGTCTTGGAGAGCAGGGATGCGTTCTCCTTGGCCCGGGCGATCGCCTCGCGCTCAGCCTTCTCGGCGGCTTCCTTGCGGCGGATCGCCTCCTCGAGAGCACCCGGGGTGGCCGGCTGGGCCAGGCCACGGGGCTGGAGGAAGTTCCTCAGGTAGCCGGGCGAAACCTCGACGGCGGTGCCGTTCTCCCCCAGGCCCTCGACGTCAGCGAGCAGAATGGCCTGGGCCATTACTTCTCACCCACGTACGGGAGCAGGGCCACTTCGCGGGCGCGCTTGACCGCGACCGACAGCTGGGCCTGATGCTTGCGGGAAAGGCCGGTGACCCTGCGGGAGCGGGTCTTGCCCTTGTCCGAGATGAACCGACGCAGCAGGGTCAGATCCTTGTAGTCGATGTTCTCGGCTGAAATCTTGGTGTACTTGCGGGGGCGTACGCGCTCGTTGAAGCGGCGCCCGCGTCGCGATGATGCTTCTCGTGTCTTAGCCAATGCTTTCCGGTGCCTTACATAGTTGCGGCCCGGAAGAAAGTCCGGGCGTTCAGGACCAAGAATCGTAGCGGTTCCCGGCCCTATGCGACTTCTGTATCAACCGCTTCGGTCGCAAACTCCGTAAACACCACGAGCAGCCGGGTGGGTCCGCCACGGGTACACCCGTAAAAGCCCGTCGCGCTTCGCGCTCCCCCGAAGGCCTTTTCCGGGTGTACCCGCGCCGCTCCTGCGATCAGGCTCTAGAACGGGATGTCGTCGTCCTGGGCTCCGCCGCCGGTGGGGGCGAAGTCTCCGGGATCGGCGGGCACGTCCGAGGAGGGCGTGAATCCGCCGCCCTGGCTCTGGCCGTTCTGGTCCTGGCCACCGTTGTTGTAGCCGCCGTGGCCGCCCGGCGCCGCACTGTCACGGGAACCGAGGAACTGGACCGTGTCGGCGACGATCTCGACAGTCGAACGCTTGCCGGAACCGTCCTTGGCCTCCCAGGAGCGCCAGTCAAGCCGGCCATCAACCGCCACCGGTCGGCCCTTCGAGAGGTAGTTGGCGCAGTTCTGGCCCTGGGCGCCCCAGACCACAACGTTGAAGTAGTTGGGCTTGTCGACCCACTGGTCGCCTTCCTTGCGGCGGCCGTTGACGGCCACCCCGAGCGTGCAGACAGCGGTGCCGCTGGGTGTCTGACGCAGTTCCGGGTCCCTGGTCAGGTTGCCGGTGATCGTGACCCTGTTGATGTTCTCAGCCATTGTGTGTTTGCTCCTTATCGCGTATCTCGTACATCGCAGATCCCTTCCGGACCTGCAGGTCGGAGCAGGAATGTAGCGACGCCTGTGGACGCTTAAAGGCGAAGGGGGCGAAAACTCGCCCCCTTGATCCGCAAACTGCGGGAAAAGCCTTTGACAGCCGGCAGAAGCGGTAGCCGGTGCGGTGAAACTCAGTCCTCGCGGTAGCGGCCGCGGCCGCGGCGCTCGTCGTCGTCGCCGGTCGGCGCCATCACAACCGCGGTGGCGGGGGGCGCCGGAAGGATCGGATCGTCGGGGTTGACCTTGAAGATGCGGAAGCGCATGACGCCGTCGGCGATCTTCAGGGTGTGGTCCAGGTTGCCGAGCAGCTCGCGTTCCGCATCGAAGCGGAACAGGCGATAGTCGGCTTCGCTCTTGCGATCGATTTCATAGGCCATCTCGCGGATGCCCCAGTTGTCTTCGTGCTTGAGCGAACCATTGGCTTCGATGGCCGACTTGGTCTCGGAAACCAGCTTCTCGCGATCGGCTTCCTCGACCTGGGGGTCGAGCATCAGTACAAGTTCGTATTGGCGGGCTGAGTCAGTCAAAATCGACGGGGGACTATACCTTCATCGCCCAAATTCCGCGGTGCGATGTGGATTCCCGTCGCAGAGCCGGAAGCCCGAGGGGGCGAGTCCCGCCGGCTGGTCACTTCACCCGGTATGCGATCCGGCATCCGCAATCTGAAAGTGAACCGGGAGCGTGCGGTACGGCTGGCAGCGATTGCGGCCCTCGCGGTTCTCGGGATCTCCACCCTTCCCGGCCTGCTCAGGACGCCCGAACCTCCGCCGGTCCCGGCCAACGTCGGCTTCCGGCCCGGCGAGATATCGCACTACCTGAAGGAGCCGGCTCGTTCCGGGACGGGGCAGGTCCCTGAACGAAAAACGAAGGACACGACGCGGTCGAAACGATTGGCTGCCAGCAAGCGCGCGGCCAAGCAACGTCAGGAGAGGAGAGCCATGGAACGCGCCAAGATGCGCGAGCGGAGGTCGAAGGATCAGGCGAAAGCGAGCAGGAAGCGGCGGCGGAGTTCCGGGACTACGGTCGGTTCATCCGTCGCGATCTCCCCCTCGCCGCCGAATCCTGTCGCCGCAGCCCCGGCCTCCGTCTACGCCCCACCCCCTGCTCCCGCGCCCGTCCCGGCGCCCCCGCCGGCGATGGAGCCCGGTGACGGTTCCCAGGAATTCGCTCCCCGCTGAGCCCGGGAATCAAGGGGATCAGCCAACATCATCCGCTGGAAGGCCGCGGACCCCAATCGGGGGAGGTTGCCGTCATGTCCTGCGGGGTGATCCTGCGAACCCTGCTTCCGTCCCTCCGCGCAACATAGATGGCTGGCAACCCGCGCCGGACCCCGGTGAAGGCGATGAACCTGCCATCCGGAGAGAACACCCCTCCGTAGGCAGAAAACGCGCCGTTGCCAAATCGCGTCTTGAGCCGGGTGAAATGAGTCAGGCGCCTGACCTTGCCGGTTCCCAGGTGCTTGACGAAAACGTCACTTTCACCGGATGCGGCAATCCGACGGGTGAAGGCAACGACCCGTCCGTTGGCCGAAAAGTCCGAGACGGTGTCAAGGTGACCGGAAGTAAGTGCCCTCCTTCCGCTCCCGTCGGACTTCATCAGCACGATCCGGCTCAGACCAGGGCCGGCCACGCGCGTAAAGGCAACCAGATTCCCTCGGGGCGAGAGCACCGGTCCCGACGCCTCATCGTCGGGCCAGGAGGCGATCACTTCGGGGTTCAAACCGTCGCGGTCCACGAGAACAAATTCGGTGCCGATGAAAATACGGTTGGCCTGATAGAGGATGTGCTGACCGTCGGGACTGAAACCTGCGGCTGCGGTCTGGACAACCGGGTAGTAGACGGGAGAACCCGGAAAGGTCGGACCGCTTGGGTAGCTGGTGACCTTTTTCAGTTCGTTACCGTTGACTCCAATCGTGAACACCGGGGCGGGACTGTTGCCATCGGCACCCTCGATTCCGGTCTGAAGATGCGAAAAGGCAATTGTCGTTGCCTCAGGATCAAACGAAGGCGCGTAGTCAAACCGGCTCCGGGTCAGTTGTTTCAGATTCCTCCCGGCCGGCCCAGCGGTATAGACGCCCGACCTGCCCTTCTGTTTGGTCAGATCGGTACGAAGAAATACGAGTCGACCATTATCGCCAGGGAACGTCGCCCTGGCGCCCTGGGCAAGGATCGCCAACGCCACAAGCGAGAACGCCAGAATCCCGACAAATCTCCCCCTCTTGACCGTTCCGGTCATGGTTCAAAGCTATTCCGCGGAGCGTTCGGCGTCAACAGGGCCGAGCGACCTACTTGATGCCCGGCGGCTTCAGGCGCCGGCGCGTTCGGAACGGGCCAGTTCGATGTCGGCCAGCTGGTCTTCGATCCAGTCGGCGGGAGTCCTCGAGTGGATGATCTGCTTGAGCCCGTCGGCCCGCTCGCGGCGTTCCTCCGGGGACATGGTCAAGGCACGGAAGATCGTGTCGGCCTGGTCCTGGATGTCGAAGGGATTGACGGTCAGGGCGTACTCCTTCAACTCCTCGTGGGAGCCGGTGTTCTCCGAAAGCATCAGGACACCGTCCCGCACATTGATCACCGGAGCTTCCTTGGCAACCAGGTTCATGCCGTCGAAGATCGCGTTGACCATCAGCAGGTCGCAGTGCTTGTAGCGCGCGACCGCCTCGTCGAAATCGTCGTAGATCCTCAGGTCGACCGGCATCCAGTCGGTGGTCCCGTGACGGTGGTTGACCACCGCCACCAGGGCTTCGATCCGCTCCAGGTACTCGGCGTATTCCGGCACGTCCTGCCGGGAAGGCTGGAGATGGGCGACAAAGGTGACCCTTTCCCGGAATTCCGGATGATCGGTGAGAAAGGTGTCGAAGGCGGTGAAGCCGCGCAGCACGTTCTTGGAGAGATCGGCCCGGTCGACCCGGAGGATCAGGTGCTCCCGCCGGCGGGCAAGAATCTCCTTTTCGATCTCGGCGACCCGCTCGGAATGAACCGCCCTTTCCAGCCGGTCCGAGTCGATCGACAGCGGATAGGCCCGGACCATCGTCCGGCCGCCGGGATGGATGACCGTCAGGTTCCCGAAGTCGACCTCGTACCCCATCAGCCGCTGGCAGCAGGCGAGGAAATTGACGCAGTACCCGTGGGTGTGAAAGCCGATGATGTCGTTGGCCAGCAGCCCGTTGAAGATCGCCTCGCGGATCGGTGTCGGCAGAATCCGCCATGAGTCGGGCTGGGTCCAGGGGATGTGGACGAAGTGATGAAGCAGGACATCCGGGCGGGCCATGCGGATCTTCGCCGGCGCCGTGTAGAGGTGGTAATCGTGAAGCATCACCAGCGGGTCTTCTCGGTCCTCGATCTGGCGGATCACGCAGTTCGCAATGTCCTCATTCACGACCTCGTATCCCTCATACCAGGCGGTGATCTCTTCCTTGCGGATGTCCGGCGCGTTGGAGAGGTCCCACAGGTAATGCTGGATGAACCAGAGGATCGGGTTGGCGATCACGTTGTAGAAGCGGTCGTAGGCCTCCTGGTCGCTCTCGACCATCAACACCCGGTAATCGACCCCGTTCAGGTTGACGTCAATAGGCCGGCCGTCGTTCTCCTCGGTCACGGCCACGTCCTCCGGGGTCATCGCCGATGCGATCCAGAGGGCATGCCGGTCCTTGACCAGGCCCGAGAGGGCGGTGACCAGGCCGCCGCCGCCGCGAGAGATGGTCCGCTGACCTTCCTCGGTCCGGTCGAACTGGGCGGGCCCCCGGTTGGAGACGATGATCAGTGGCTTCTCGTCCGCGTCCACGGGCACATGTTAATCGCCAGCCGGTTTCGGAACCCGAAGTGACCGGTTGGACAGCGCAGGATCAGGGTCGGGTGACCGCGGTGGGGCGATTCTCGAGCTTCACGTCGATCGTCTTGTGCTCCCCGTCGCGAATCAATTCCAGCGTGGCCGTGTCACCCGGTTTGAGCGCGCCGACCATGCGGCCGAGGTCTTCGGCGTGCTCGATCGGCACGTCGTTGACGGCGACGATCACGTCCCCGCCCACGTCATAGGTCGCACCCTGGAAGATCAACTCCCGGTCGCTGCCCTTGATGCCGGCGTCGTCGGCCGGGCCACCCTTGACCACCTCGGCCACGATCGCGCCCTGATCGGCGTCGATCCCGAGTTTCTCGGCCAACTGGGGATAGAGCGGCTGGGTGCTGACCCCGATGTAGGCGTACTCGGGTTCACCGCCGTCCCTGAGCATCTCCACCGAATGCCTGATCGAGTTGGCCGGAACGCCGAAGCCGACTCCGTCACTGGATCCGGACCCGCTCTTCATCTGCTGGCTGATCCCGATCACGTGCCCGTCTCCGTCGAGCATCGGGCCGCCGGAGTTGCCGGGGTTGATCGAAGCGTCGGTCTGGATCGCTCCCTCGATCTGGAAGTCGGTAAGGCTCATCACCGAGCGGCCGGTCTGTGAAACGACGCCTGTGGTGAGGGTCTGGTCCTCCCCGAACGGGCTGCCGATCACGGCGATCGGCTGGCCCACCACGACCTTGTCGCTGTCGGCCAGGACCAGCGGCTTCATGTCGACTTCATCGGTCGAGACCTTGAGCAGGCCGACGTCGGCGAAGGGGTCAAAGCCGACGATCTCGGCGTCGAGGATGTCGCCGGAAGTGAACTCGACATAGACGTTGTCGGCGGGCTTGCGGTTGTCGCCGCTGCCGTCGCTGATCACATGGGCATTGGTGACGATTTCCCCGTCCTTGCTGAGCACGAAGCCGGCCCCGCCGGCAATGGCCGCGGTGGCGGGCGAGTTCTTCACGTCACCGAAGACCGACCGGATCGAGACCACGCCGTCGATGGTCTCCGAGTACACCTTCGAAGGATTGAACTCCGAGCCGTTCGAATCGACCACGACCGGGTCGGCATCCGAAGTCGCAATCTTCTGGGTGTCCTGGTTGCTGCCGGAGCCCTGATCCTGATCCGACCCGGAATCTGAGCCGCAGCCGGACAGGGCGAAAACCCCCAGCAGGGCAATGAGAAGCAGGGCCGTCAAGCGCTTCGACATGAGGACTGACCCTACCGGGAGCCGATGTCCGGGCCACTGAAGTGATCGAAGCCCTCCGGGGCAGGCGGCTCGATGCCGTCGGCGGTCTCGATCGTGACTTTGCCCCTGCCACCTTCGGAAGATTCCACCGCCCCGACGGCGAGAAGCTCGAATCCCGTCGCCTCGATCAGGGCGCTGTCGGCCTCCTCGAAGCGATCCTGGGGAATCGTCAGGGCGAGCACATAGTCCTCGCCGCCGGTCAGCGCGAAGGAGAGCGAGGGCACACCGAGTGCGGCCGCCACCTCGGGAACCCCCGGGACGACCGGGATCTCCGCGGCTTCGAGGCGGATCGTTACCCCGGAGGATTCGGCGACATGCCCGAGGTCGGCCGACAGCCCGTCACTGACGTCGATCATCGAAGTCGCGCCGCAGCGGGCGAGGACCGGCGCCGCCCCGAGCCGGGGTTCGGGATTGACCTGGCAGTCGACCAGCAGCTGACGGGAGAGATCACTGAGATCAGGGACCTCGGTCCCGTTCAGCAGGGCGAGCCCACCGGCCGCGCCACCGACCGGACCGGTCACGGCCACCACGTCTCCCGGCTTCGCTCCGCCCCGGCCGACCAGGGGAACGTCCTCCCCGACGTGAGCGATCACCGTGACGCTGAGGAAGAGGACCGGCGAGGAAACGACATCGCCTCCGGCGAGCTCGGCCCCGAATGAGGCGGCCGCCTCGACCACCCCGTCAGCCAGTTCTTCGAGGTATTCACCGGATGTGTCAGCGGGTGCTCCGAGTGCGACCAGGATCTCCTTCTCGCCCTCGCCGACGCCCATTGCCGCGAGGTCGGAAATCGCGCTGGCGATGGCCTTGCGGGCATTCTCTCGGGCTGGCCGGCCAGGCTGGAAATGAACCCCTTCCACCGCCGTATCGACCGAGGTCACGATGCGTCCGCGGGTCCGGATCACGGCCGCGTCGTCGCCGATTCCGGTCACGAACCGGTCTGCGCCACCGGCCTTGCCGGTGATCCTCCCGATCAGTTCGAACTCGCTGAGGTCCATGGCTCTGACACTATTGCGCGTCAGATGAGCGAGGAACCGACCACCAGCTCCGGGGAGGAAAGCAAGCCAAGCCTGCTCCACCGGCTCGGACACCTCGCTGCCACCGTCGGCAAGACCGGGCCGAAGAAGAAGTCGACCAAGATCATTCTGCAGGGCTCGGTCGCCTTCCTGATCTTCGCCTTCCTCGTCTTCACCGTGGTCTCCCAGTGGTCGGAACTGAAGGACAAGGGCGTCGAGTTCGACTTCATCTGGCTGATCCCGGCCGTCCTGATGATGCTGCTCTATTACATCGCCGGGGCCGGGGTCTGGGGACTGATCCTGCGCTTCCTCGGCAGCCCCGTGCCGGCCATGGAAACTCAGAAGATCTGGGCTCAGCCCCTGCTGGTGCGTTATATCCCGGGGACCGTCCTGTTCATCCTGGCCCGGATCCTGATGGCCGAGAAGGCCGGGGTACAGCGCCGGGTCAGCACCGCCGGGATCGTCTACGAGCAGGCAGTCTCGATCGCCGGTGCCCTGACGATCGCGACCTGGTTTCTGATCGACCATCCCGATCTGCAGGACCAGCCGGCCCGCTGGCTACCCCTGCTGGTCCTGCCGGTGATGGTCTGCCTGCTCCACCCGCGGATCTTCGGGCCGGTCTCGAAGCGCCTGCTCCACGCGCTTGGCCGCGAGTCGCTGCCTCAGCTGATGCCATTCCGCGGCGTCGTGACCATCTACCTGGCCTATGTCGTTGTCTGGGCGATCATGGGCGTCGGCGTGTTCTTCGCCGCCCGGGCGGTCCATCATCTGAACCTCGACGACCTGGCGATCGTCGCGGCCTCGCAGATGATCGGCTTCCTCGCTGCTGTCGTTTCGGCGGTGACCCCGGCCGGACTCGGGGTGAGAGACGCCGCCTTCGCCTGGGCAGTCAAGGTCGCCCTGCCCTCGGACAGCTTCGGGGTGGGAGCCGTCATCGCAATAGCGGTCCGGGCAACCCAGACAGTGGTCGAACTGATCTACGTCGGCGGTATCACCGTCCTTACCCGCAGCGACGAGGGAGAAATTGAACTGGCCGAGGAAGCCGCCGAAGAGGCGGCCCGGCTCCAGCCCGACCCGGGCAGCTAGCCCGGAGTAACGCCGCCGGTCGAACCGCCGGTGGAGCCGCCGGTGCTGCCACCGGTTCCGCCGCCCGTTCCGCCGCCGACGCCGGCCGGTTCCTGACCGACTCCCGGTGCGTAGGCATCGGCCGGACCGACCGTGCCGGTGCCGGTCGTGTCGGTCCCGGTCGTGTCGGTGCCGTCAGTCCCGGTCGTGCCGGTCGAGTCCGGGCCGTAATCGCTCTGGGTGCCGGGGGAAACCGTGTAGCCGCCACTGAAGTCGCCCCAGCTCATGGTCTCGGTCGGGACGGGAGTTTCCTCACAGGGCACGGCCGCGTTGGTGAAGAAGCTGTTCCAGATGCTGGCGGGAACACCGCCGCCGTCGGATCCGGTGCTGATGTCATTCGACTCCGGGTAGCCGTACCAGACGGCCGCGGTCAGATTCGGCTGGTAGCCGACGAACCAGGCGTCGATCTGGTTGTCGGTCGTTCCGGTCTTGCCGGCCTGCCCGCCACAGCCCGTGTAGGCGCCGGTGCCGGTGCCGCTGGTGATGTTGTCGTGGAGGATCTTGGTGACTTCGTAGGCTTCCGCCTCGCTGAGGACCCTCACGCCCTTGGCCTTGCTGGGGCGGTCGACCTCGCCGTCGGGGAAGACGACCTTTTCGATCGCGGTCGGGTCGTGACGGATGCCGCCGCTGGCCAGGGTGGAGTAGGCACCGGCCATCTCCAGTGGTGACACGCCGATGGTCAGACCGCCGAGGGTCTCGGCCGGGTAACCGTCAAGGTGGGTCTTGATCCCCATCTCGTGAGCCATGTCGGCAATCTTGTCGGGCCCGACGTCGAGCGCCAGCTGGGCGAAGACCGAGTTGTCCGAGGCGAGGGTCGCATCGTGGATGTTGATCGTGCCCCGATACGAGTCACCGTAGGTGTGGACTTCCCAGTGGCCGTAGGTCGGGTCATCGATGTTGAGCGGCTTCGAGACGTAATAGGTCGTGTACGGGTCGATTCCCTCGTGGATCGCGGTGGTGAGGGTGAAGACCTTGAAGGTCGATCCGGGCTGGCGCTTGCCCTGGGCAGCGAGGTTGTACTGGTTGTCCTCGTATGAGGCGGAGGAGACCATCGCCTTGATCTCGCCGTTCTGGGGGTCGATCGCGACCAGGGCGCCGGAAGGACCGCCCGAATAGAGGTTCGAGTTGAGCGCGTCGAGTCCGGCCTGCTGCTCGGAGGGCGAAACCGTCGTGTAGACCTTGAGGCCGCCCCGGCGGACGGTGTTGACGCCGTACTTCTTGAACAGTTCCTGCTGGACGTAGTCGAAGAAGAACGGGTCCTCGCGGTCGAAGAGGTTCTCGGCCGGATCAAGCTGAAGGCCGGACTGCTTGGCCTTCGCGGCCCGGGCCTCGGTGATCATGTTCTGGTTCGCCATCGCGTCCAGGACCTCGTTGCGGCGCTGCTTCGCCCCGGCCGGGTTCTGGAAGGGGTTGTAGTCGGAAGGCGCCTGCGGCAGGCCGGCGAGCAGCGCGGCCTGGGGCAGGGTCAGGTTCTCGGGCTTCAGCGAGAAATAGACCTTGGCGGCGGCGCTGATGCCGATCGCGGTCCGGCCGCTGTTGGTGCCGTAAGGGGCCGTGTTCAGGTACTTGCCGAGGATCTCCTGCTTGGAGTGGTCGGTCTCGTAATCAAGGGCCATCTTGGCTTCCTTGATCTTCCGCTTGTAGTCGCGCTCCGGATTCGAGATGTAGAGGTTGCGCATCAGCTGCATCGTGATCGTCGATGCGCCCTCTTCGATCTTGCCGGACTCCAGGTTCTTGACCAGGGCTCGCAGGCCGCCCTGCCAGTCAATGCCGTCGTGCTGGTAGAAACGCTCGTCCTCGATCGCGACCGTAGCTTCCTGCACCGACTTCGGGATCTCGGAAAGCGGGATCGGGGTACGGACCTCGGTCGAATCGATCAGACCGAGCTTGCTGCCGTCGCCCGCGTAGATAACCGAGTTCTCGCCCTTGTTGATCTCCTTGAGATTGTCCGGGTTGGGTGCGTCGGCCGCGATCGAAAGCACCCAGCCGCCGGCTGCCGCAATCGCGGTCAGCAGCAATCCGCCGAATACCGCGGCCACTGCGACAAAGACCTTGCCGGGCGAGCCGCGATGCCGGCGTACCCTTCTCTGGCGCCTGGTCATCCCGTACAGGGTAGCTGGAAGCACCTCAGGAACTTCTAAAGAGCGGGGCCGGGCCGGAGTCGCTGCAATACGGTTTGCGGGCGACCGCGGCCCCGAATTGTGAGAATGGCCCGAGCGATGGAAGCGAACGAACCCGCAGACGAGCCGCCGGCCACGACCGATCCGGCCGTTTTTCCGGCCTCACCCCGCGGAATTGACCCGCCGGAGGATCCGGACAGCTACCCCTACGCGACCTGGAGTCCCTGGATTGCGATCGGCGGCGCGGTCTCCGCCCTGTTCCTCGGACTGCTGATCTCCCTGCCGATTCTCTGGGCGGCGGGAGGCGAGGACTACGACCAGCTCGGCTGGGGTGTCAAGGCCGCCGTCCAGTTCTGCACCGCCCTCGGCTTCCTGATCGTGCCCTTCCTCTTCGCGAGGGAATTCCCGGGCGGGGTCAACTGGAGGCAGGCCGCCGGGAGGCTCGGCTTCCATCGGTTCAGGCCGGGCAATGCGGCCAAATGGATCGGCATCGGCATCGTCGCCTACATCGCCTTCGCCATCATCTACGTGTCGATTTTCGGGGAGCCAAAACAGGACGACATCGCCGGCGACTTCGGTCCGGTCTGGTCGCAGATCCTGCTGATCGTGATCCTGGCTCCGCTGAGCGAAGAGATCTGCTTCCGCGGCATGCTGTTCGGCGGCTTCCGGACCAGGTTCAACCTGCCGGTCGCCGCGATCGGTGCCGGCCTCGTCTTCGGCGCCCTCCACTTTTCAACCGGACCCAGTGCCGTTCCCCAGTTGATGGTGCTCGGGGCGATCTTCGCGGTCGTCTACGACAGGACCGAGTCGATCTGGCCGCCGATCATCTTTCACGCGATCAACAACGCCTACGTCCTGATCGTGCTCAATTCATGAACCTGACCGACCGCGAACCGACCGAAAGGTGACCCTTTGACCGACCGCGAAGCAACCCGCCAGAAGCTGATCGGACTCCTGCGTGAGCATTCCCTGGTGCTGGGCGAAGTCACCCTCTCCAGCGGCGCCCAGGCGAGCTACTACATCGATGCGCGCCGGACCGTGATGCGTCCGGAAGGCCTGAAGGCGGTCGGCACCCTGATCGCCCTCCACGCGAAGGAGCTGGGAGCAACCACGGTGGGCGGCCCGGTGATGGCGGCGATTCCCCTGGCCTGCGCGGCCATCGCGGTTCCCGAAGGCGAAGATCTGGGCGGTTTCTTCGTGCGCAAGGAACGCAAGGCGCACGGTCTGCAGCGGTGGGTCGAAGGGGCGGCCGAACCCGGCGACCGGGTGCTGGTCGTCGAGGACACGGTCACCACCGGCGGCTCGACGATTTCGGCGATCGAGCGAATCCGCGACGAGGGATTCGAGATCGCCGGGGTTCTGGCGGTGGTCGACCGGCTCGCCGGCGGCGGCGACAAGATTGCCGCCGAGGCGGGAGCCCCCTACGAAACCCTGACCACTATCGACGACATCTACCCGGACCGGCCCGACAAATAGAGACCATGCCGGATACCCCGGGATCGCCCGGGGTTGTGCCGGGGTTGCCGGAGTGAAAGCATGGGTACCAATTCACCGGTTACCGGTCTGACGACCTGAAAGGAGCCCGGATTGGAATTCGATCAGTACCACGAGCCGCCGGAGGAGCTGAGCCCGGAGCTCAGGACCAAGGCGAGACTCTTCGCGTCACTGGCCGAGGAAGCCGAGGCGATCAACTGGTACGAGCAGCGGCTCTCGGTTGAGCCCGATGCCGAAGCCAGGTCGATCATGCACAACGCCCAGCACGAGGAGTTCAAGCACTTCGCGATGGACCTCGAATTCCTCTTCCGGCGGATGCCGGTCTGGCGCCAGCTGGCCGAGGGCGTCCTGTTCAGGGACGGAGACATCGTTGAACACGGCGAGGCAGCCGAGGCGGGAACCGAAGAGGAAGACGAGGGACCTTCGACCGGGGGCGGTTCCGACGGTTCGCTTGGAATCGGCAGCCTGAGAGGAGCGGGACTGTGAATCACCTTTTGCGGGGCCATGCCCCAATCACCGACGAAGCCTGGAAGCAGATCGACGAGGAGGCCAGCGACAGCCTGGTCCCGCGGCTCGCCGGCCGCAAGATGGTCGACTTCACCGGTCCCCTCGGCTGGGGGCATTCGGCAACCGATCTCGGCCGGGTTTCGGACACGGAAAAAGGACCGGCCGACGGCGTTGACATGCGCAGCCGCCAGGTACTGCCGCTGATCGAATTGAGGGCGCCGTTCACGGTCAGTCGTTCCGAGCTCGAGGCGCTCGATCGCGGAGCGGTCGACACCGACTTCGATTCGCTCAACGACGCCGCCCGGCAGATGGCCGTGGCCGAGAACGCAGCGATCTTCCACGGCCTGAAGGAAGCCGGCATGGAAGGAATTGCCGCTGCCTCAAGCCATGACCCGATCCCGCTCGGAAGCAACGGCTTCCAGGACTATCCGGAGCACATCGCCAAGGCGATCGAGGTGATCCTCTCCTCCGGCGTCGAAGGGCCCTACGGAGTGGCGCTCAGTCCGGAGTGCTACACGGGAGTGGTCGAGAGCGCCGAGAAGGGCGGCTACCCGTTGCTCTCCCACATCCGCAAGATCCTGCAGGAAAGTGGCGGCGGCCCGATGGTCTGGGCGCCGGGGCTGGACGGGGTCGTGGTGGCGAGTCTGCGCGGAGGGGACTTCCTCTTCGAATCAGGCCAGGACCTTTCGATCGGCTACGACAGCCATGACGCCGAGATGGTCAACCTCTACATCGAGGAGAGCTTCACCTTCAGGGTCGCGACTCCGGAAGCCGCGGTCGCCCTGCCGAAATAGTCAGGTCCGGGTCTTCTCGGCCTGCTCGGCCGCGTCGGCGCCGGTCTTCGTGGTCATGGCCTTGCCGGCTCCGCCGGAGAGGATCTTGCGGACCAGGCCCGGAGCCAGAATCTTCATCACCGCGATCAGCGCGTAGGGCCGCGGGACGTAGCGCTCGGCCTTGCCGAGAATCGCCGTCTCGTAAACGGCCTCGGCTGCCTTGGAGACGTCGGAGACCATCCAGCGGGTCGCGAACTTTGCGGTGAGCTCGTCGGCCGGGAAACCCTCGGTCTTGATGAAACCGGGCAGGACCAGTCCGACGTGGACCCCGTTCGGCAGTTCCTCCAGGTGAAGGCTGTCGTTCCATCCGATCAGGGCGTACTTCGAGGCCGAGTACGCACCGGCGCCCGGCCGGGAGATCCGACCGGCGGTGGAAGCGATGTTGACGATCGAGCTGGGCGCCGTCGAGCGCAGCATCGGCAGGAAGGTCTCGGTGACCCTGAGCACTGCGTCGAAGTTGATCTCCATGGTCCGCCGCACGTTCTCGTAGCCGCCATCCCCGAAGCTCGCGCGCCAGGCGGCGCCGGCGTTGTTGACCAGCAGGTTGATCGGGGGATGGTGCTCCTGGACGTGGGCGAGGAGGCGGCCGGGGGCATCGGGCTCGGTCAGGTCGGCGGCGATCCAGGTCGTCTCGCAGGGGAGCCGCCTGGCCAGCTCCCGCAGTCTGTCCTCGCGCCTGGCGACCAGCACCAGACGGGTGCCGGGCTTGCGGGCCAGTCGCCACGCCACCCCTTCGCCGATTCCGCTCGAAGCTCCGGTGATGACGGCAACCGTCGGCTTGCTTTCCATCGGGCCTTCCACGAAGGGCAGCCTAGACCATCTTCGGGGCCGACCCGCCGGCAGATTCCCGGCCCAGCAGATCGCCGACGGCCTCGGCGAATACCTCCGTGTGGCGGTCGACGTCGGCCGGGCTGGTGGCCGGAGACATCAGCGCCATGTTGTGGAAGGGGGTGATCAGAACTCCCCGGTTCAGGGCGTGGAGGTGCAGGTACCGCTCAAGTTCCGGGTCGGAAGCCTCATGGGCCTGGGTGCCATTGCGGGCCGGCTCCGGCTCGAAGCGGTACTCGGCCCGGGCCCCGAGCTGGGTCACGTTCCAGGGCAGGCCATGCTCTCCCACCACCTTCATAACCCCTTCGCTGAATCGGGTGGCCAGCGGCACCGTATGGGCGAAGGCCTCCTCGGTCAGCACCTCCGAAAGAGTGGCCCGGACCGCAGCCAGCGAGAGCGCGTTCCCGGCCAGGGTGCCGCCGACCCCGCCGGTGTCCTCGTAGTCCGCGTCTTCCTGGGCAAAAAGCCTCTCGGCAACCGCATCGGTCATGCCGAGCGCCCCGGCCGGAACCCCGGAGCCGATCGCCTTGCCGATCGAGAGCAGGTCCGGTTC
>JAGQUR010000133.1 GCA_020438395.1 Solirubrobacterales bacterium
CGACAACCTCCGCAAGGGCGCCGCCACCAACGCAGTCCAGGTAGCCGAGCTCCTGGTCCGCAACAACTGGCTGTAAAAGCGAAGGCCCGAGAGAGCGGAGAACTCCGCTCTCCGGGGCCTAGTCGCCGAAGTCCTCGGCGATGTCGGCGATTCGTTCGTAGAGCGCCTGGAAGAACTCCCCGCGGGTGACCACCGCGTGGACCCGGCCCTCGGTCGCGATCGGCACCACCATCACCCGGTGGTGAAGAAATGTCTCGGCCAGCTGGGTGTCGGCGTAATCATCCTCGACCAGGACCGGGTCGGTGGTCAGATACCCACCGACCGGTTCCTCCTGGCTGCCGATCCGGCGTTCGATCGTTTCGTCGAGCGAGCGGCGGATCATCCGGGCGCTCATCAGGGTGCCGACGTATCCGGGAAAGACCGCGGTCATGAATTCGCGCTCGCCGAAAAGGCCTGCGTAGCTGCCGTCCTCGTCAACCACGGGCAAAGCCGGGAGCCCCGCCTCGATCACGAGCCGGGCCGCGTACCCCACCGGGTCGGTCGTCTTCAGCGGCGTCACCTCACGGATAACCGATCTGACTATGTGGTCTGCCAAAACACCACCTCGGAGAAACTAGCCGGTCGACGGGACATCTAGCCGTACCTCAGCAGGATGTAGGCCGTCGCCATGATCGTGGAGGCGATCGTCACCGGAAAGCCGATCTTGAGGAACTGCCAGAAACCGATCGGCCGGCCGGCCCTTTCGGCGAGGCCCAGGGCGGCGACGTTCGCTGCCGCCGAGATGAGGGTGAGGTTGCCCCCGAAGCAGGCACCCAGCGAAAGGGCCCACCAGTGGGCCGAGTCGCCGGAGTGGCCGCCGGCGGCCTGGATCTGATCGACCACGGGGATCATCGCCGCGGTGAGCGGAATGTTGTCGACGATGCCGCCTACTACCGACGCGGTCCAGACGATTCCGACCAGCTCGGCGTTGCGGTTGCCGTTGGTGAGGTCGGTGATCGCCTCGGCCAGATGGTCGATCGCCCCGGTGATCTCGAGTGCTCCGACCATCACGAAGAGGCCGATGAAGAAGAACATCGTGGTCCATTCGATCTTCTCCAGGGCCTCCTCGATCGGCACTCTGGTCACGGCCAGACAGACCGCCGCCCCGGTCAGGGCGACCGTGGCCGGTTCGACGTGGATGTACTGGTGGAGGAAGAAGAAGACGATCGTGCCGAGCAGGACCGGCAGGGTGCGCTTCAGCTCACTCCAGTCCCGGATCGACGCACGCGCATCCAGTTCCATCACGTATTTCTTGTTCTCTTCGGCAACCTGTATTCGTTTTCGGAAGACGAAGTAGAGCGCGACCGAGATCACGGCCAGGATCGAAACGGCGGCGGGCATCGTGTTCAGCAGGAAGTCGTTGAAGCTCAGGCCGGCCGCGTTGCCGATCATGATGTTCGGCGGGTCTCCGATCAGGGTCGCGGCACCGCCGATGTTTGCCGAGACCACCTCGACCAGGATCAGCGGCATCGGGTCGATGTCCAGGGTGTCGGCGAGCAGGAAGGTGATCGGGACGATCAGCAAGATCGTCGTCAGGTTGTCCAGAAAGCCGGCCAGCACGGTGACCGTGGCAGCCATCATCACCACCAGGACGAAGGGATTTCCGCGGGAAACCTGGCCGGCCTTGACCGCGATGAAGTCGTAGATGCCGCTCTGGCTGGTCAGGTAGACCAGGACCATCATCCCGGCCAGCAGGCCCAAGGTGGCGAACTCAACCGACTCGATCGCGAGTTGCTCGTTGTACTCGCCGACGAACAGCACCACGATCGCCGCCCCGAGCAGGGCCACCTTGGTCCGGTGAACCCTTTCGCTCGCGATCAGGGCGAGGACGATCAGAAATGTCGCAACAGCCAGTGCCAGAGGCCGAGTCTATGCACTCGCCCGGAGGGAAGCGTTCAAGCCCGTTTCAGGCCTGGAGGGCCCGGCCGAGCTGCTCGATGGTGACGACCCCGGCCAGCAGACCCTGGTCGTCGGTGACCATAAGGGCGCCGAATCGGCGGAGTTGGGGATTGCCCAGCAGGCTGTCGAGACCGGCAGTCCGGCTGACCGCGAAGGCGGGATCCCGTTCGGTCAGGGTGTCAACGCGCGTGGTCATGCGCTCGACTTCGGGTACCGCCTCGACCCGGTCCCGCACGGCCATGCCGATGAAGGTGCCGCTGGCGTCCACCACTGGAAACCATGACCAGCCGAAACGTAGGAAGTACTCCTCCATCGCCCGGGCACAGTCGATGTCGCCCGGGATGGCCACCGGTTCCGGGTCCATTACCTCCGCGACCGTCACGTGTTCGAGCTTCTCGGTGACAGTGCTCTGGCTCGCCGCCCGTGCGGAGCTGTTGACCAGGAAGCCGATCATCGCCAGCCAGAGGCCGCTGAAGACGTTGCCGTTGACGGCCCAGACGATGCCGAGGGCGATGAAGAGGAAACCGAAGATTCGGCCGAGGCCGGCCGCGAAGCGGGTTGCCGCGCTGCGCTTGCCGGTCACCTTCCAGGCGATCGACCGGACGATTCGTCCGCCGTCCATCGGGAAGGCGGGCAGCAGGTTGAAGCCGAGCACGAGGATGTTCACTGCCGCAAGCCAGGCGACCATGGTGATCGGCCCGGTCGTGGAGGCGGTGATCCGCATCTCCAGGGCGTCTCGGAAATCGTTGACACCGGCGGCCTGGATCCCGATCACGCAGAGCACGATGGCGATCAGCAGGCTGACCAGCGGTCCTGCGACGGCGACCTTGAACTCGGTCCCGGGGTTCGGCGACTCCTGGTCCATCTCGGCTATTCCGCCGAATAGCCAGAGCCGGATCGTGCGAATGCCGATCCCGCTGCGCTTTGCGGCAAAGGCGTGGCCCATTTCGTGAAGCAGGATGGAACCGAAGAATCCTGCCGCACTGGCGACCGCGAGCAGGTAGGACTGGGTGCTTCCGGGCTCGTCGAGGATGTCGCCGTAGAAGCTGGAAAGCCAGACGATCACGATGAACAGGAAGACGAACCAGGACCAGTCCACCGCGATCCTGATCCCGGCCACCCGGAAGAGCGTTATCGAGTTGCCACCGCCGAACACGTCCACATCGTATGGACATGCGTCACGGGGGCGGTGCCGGCAAGTGGATATGTTGCGCCTTCATGTCGCCGACCGCACCGAAAAGACTGGCAGCGCCGCACGGTGAAGCCGATCAGCAGTGGCTTCGCCAGAAGCTGGAAGAACTCGAACGGATCGAGCGCCCCTCGGCTTCCGAAGGTGAACTGCAGGCCGCCGAATGGCTGGTCGGCGAGTTAGCGAAGCTCGGAGCCGAAGCCCGGATCGAAACGGAAAGGGCCCATGGCACCTACTGGTGGCCGATCGGGATCGGCACCTCACTCGGCGTGGCCGGCGGGCTCGCCGCTCTCCGGGGCAGGAGGCTGGCCGGGGCTGCGCTCGGCGCGCTCGGGGCGGCGGTGATCGCGACCGACTTCCCGCCGCGCCCGCGGCCTTTCCGGAAGCTTCTGCCCGAACGGGACACCTTCAACGTGATCTGCGAACTCGGCGATCCGGATGCGGATCGAACCGTGGTACTCGTCTCCCACCACGATTCCGCCAACGCCGGGCTGGTCTTCCATCCCGGCATCCCGGATCTGGTGTCGAAGACCGGTGCCTTCCGGCATCTCGACACCTCGCCGATGCTGATGGCACCGGTGATCGGCGGTCCGGTCACCAGCCTGCTGGCCGGCCTGACCGGCAGTCGCGTCCTGGCGGCCGCCGGAACTGTGCTCTCGGCCGGTTCAACCGCGTCGATGATCGACATCGGCCTGCGCAAGGTCGTGCCCGGAGCCAACGACAACGGCACTGCCGTGATCGCCCTGCTCGAACTCGCTCGGCGCTTCCTGGCCGATCCGCCGGACGACCTCCGCCTGATTCTGCTCTCGGCCGGATCGGAGGAGTCCTTCAGCGAGGGAATGAAGGCCTTCGGCGAGCGTCACTTCGACAATCTGCCGGTTGATTCCACCTTCTTCATCAACATGGACACGATCGGCTCGCCGTACCTGACGGTACTGCGGGGCGAAGGGTTCCTGAAGATGTTCGAGTACCCCGCCGAGGCGCTGATCCTCGCCGACAATGCGGCGGAAGAGGAGGGGATCAGACTGATGCCCAACCTCAGGATCAGGAACGGGACCGATGGCCTGGAGGCGCTGGCCGCCGGCTATCCCGTGGTGTCGATCTGCTCATGCACCGAGCACAAGCAGCCGGCCAACTATCACTGGCCGAATGACGTTTCCGAAAACGTCGACTTCGACACGGTCGAGTCCGGAATCAGGCTGGCCGAGGGAATGACCCGCCGGCTCGCCGGCGGCTGGGTCAGCCTGCCCGACTGACCGGCCCGCCGTTGACCCTGTCGGGGCTGCCCGCGCGTTCGCTCAGGCCTGATCCTCGGGGTCACCCCAGCGATTGTCCGGGTAGTCGCGGTCGCGCTCGTCCGCGACGGGCTTGCCGTCGGGGCCGTAGCCGGCTTCGGTCAGCATGCGCCGGAGGTCGACGAGCATCTGGCGGTCGATGTCCTTGGAGTGGGGAGCGTGGAAGGTCTCGGTTTCGGGTCCGACTTCGACCTTGAGATGGCCGTTGTGCTCCCGGGTCACGGTGCCGACCGCGTTCAGAAGTGATTCGACCTTCCGCCATTCGATCGAATGCTTCTGGTGGTCGAAGATCTCGGCGAGGGTGCTGC
>JAGQUR010000134.1 GCA_020438395.1 Solirubrobacterales bacterium
AGGCGACCATGGACGGCATCATCCGTCTGCGCCGGCCGGAAGAGGTCGCCGAGTTGCGCGGCCTGACGATCACGGAAGTCCTGGGCATCGACAAGGAATCCGAGGCCGAGGCTGCCGCCGAAGAGGCGACTGCCAACGGTAATGGCGCCGCTCCGGAAGCTGCAAGCGACCAGGAATCTGCCGCCGCCGATCTGACCCCCGAGGAAGCCCTTTCCCACGACGCTGACACCGAAGCCGACGAAGCTCCGGCCGAGGCACCGGCGGAGGAAGCTCCGGCCGGGGAAGCGACCGAGGCGCCTGCGGAGGAAGCCGCTGAAACCCCGGCGGACATCGCCGGGGTCGAGGAGAAGGCGGAAGCCGACATCGCCGCCGGGGAAGGCCCCGTCGCCGATCATGGCTCCGAGCCGTCCAGCTCTGAAGTCGAGGCCGAAGTCAAGGCCGAAGCCGATCTCGGGGAAGAAGTGACCGAAAGCGCCGAGGAAGTCCAGGCCGCCGAAGAGGTAGCCGAGGACGCCGAGAAGAAGGCTGCCGCCGAAGGAGAAGAGGCCTGATGGCGAAGCTCTCGATCACCCAGATTCGTTCGGAAATCAACACGAACCCGAACCAGCGTGGCACCCTCGCCGCCCTGGGCCTGGGCAAGCGCGGCCGTTCGGTCGAGCGCGATGACTCACCCCAGCTCCAGGGTCAGCTCAAGGTGGTTTCCCACCTGGTCAAGGTGGAGGAGGCCTGATGGCTGACAAGCAGGAAAGCCGCGAAGAGGAAATCGGCCTTCACAACCTGAGCCCCAAGCCCGGCTCGCGCCGTCCCAAGAAGCGGATCGGCCGCGGACCCGGTTCGGGCACCGGCAAGACCTCCGGCCGCGGACACGGCGGCCAGGGCCAGCGCTCGGGCAACAAGCGCAAGGTGAACCTCGAAGGCGGGCAGACCCCGATTCACATGCGGATGCGCAAGCTGCGCGGCCCGCACATGAAGAAGTCGATGCCGTTCGAGAACTTCCGGACCAGCACCCAGCCGGTCAACCTGGGCGATCTCGAGGATCGCTTCGATTCCGGTGCCGAAGTGACGCCGGAATCGCTCAAGGCTGCCGGTCTGGCGACCCGCAACGAGCCGGTGAAGATCCTCGCCCGTGGTGAGATCTCCAAGAGCCTGACCGTCAAGGCACACGGCTTCTCGGCCGCGGCCAAGGAGAAGATCGAGGCCGCCGGCGGAAGCTGCGAGCTGATCGACTGATGATCGCGACGATCGCGAAAGCGTTCTCCGTCCCGGAGATCCGCAGGAAGCTTCTTTTCGCAGCCGCCATGCTGGCGCTGTACCGCCTCGGCGCCTACATCCCGGCGCCCGGCATCGACGTGGATGCCGTCAAGGAGCTGGAAAGCCAGCTGACCGGTTCGAACATCCTCGGATTCCTGAACCTGTTCTCCGGCGGCTCGCTTTCGCGACTGTCACTTTTCGCCCTGGGCATCATGCCCTACATCACGGCCTCGATCATCCTGCAGCTCCTGACCGTGGTCGTGCCCTCGCTGGAGCGCCTCCAGAAGGAAGGCGAAGTCGGGCAGCAGAAGATCACGCAGTACACCCGTTACCTCACGGTCGGGCTGGCTGCGATGCAGTCCTTCGCCTACGTCTTCCTCTTCAACTCGCTGTCGGCCGGCGGGAACAGCGTCGTCTCGAACACGAACCCGGCCAACGTCCTGCTGATCGTGATCTGTCTCACCGCCGGCACCACCCTGCTGATGTGGATCGGCGAGCTGATCACCCAGCGCGGCATCGGCAACGGCATCTCGCTGCTGATCTTCGCCTCGATCGTTTCCGGGGTCCTGCCGGGCATCCAGACCTGGTGGAACAACCCGGATCAGGTCTTCGTCGTGATGCTGCCGTTCATCGTCCTCGGCGTAATCGTCGCGATCGTCTTCGTCCAGGAAGGCCAGCGCCGGATCCCGGTGCAATACGCGAAACGCGTGGTCGGTCGCAAGATGACCTCCGGCGGCTCCACCTACCTGCCGCTCCGCGTCAACATGGCCGGCGTCATCCCGGTCATCTTCGCCGCATCGATCATGGCGCTGCCGCCGACCATCGGCCAGCTGATCAACACCCCCGCGGCACTCGACTTCGCCGCATTCCTGAGCCCGTCGAGCTGGGCCTATGTGGTCGGTGAAGTGTTCTTCATCATCGTCTTCACCTACTTCTACACGGCGGTCACCTTCAACCCGGTGGACCAGGCCGACAACCTGAAGAAGTACGGCGGGTTCATCCCCGGCGTGCGTCCCGGCCGGCCGACCGCGGAGTACCTGGACCGGGTGCTTTCCCGCCTGACCTTCCCCGGTGCCCTCTACCTCGGTGCCGTGGCCGCATTTCCGACGATCTTCTTCAATAACGTCGGCGGCGGTGGTCTGTTCTTTGGCGGTACCTCGATCCTGATCGTCGTGGGCGTTGCGCTCGACACGGTCAAGCAGCTCGAGGCGCAGCTGATGATGCGGAACTACGAAGGCTTCCTCAGGTAGAGGACTGCCTGTGGCCGAACTCAATCTGATCCTGCTCGGACCGCCCGGGAGCGGCAAGGGCACCCAGGGCGAGCGGCTGCAGGAAGACCTCGAGTACCCGTACTACGCGACCGGCGACATCCTGCGCGCCGCCGTGAAGGAAGGGACCGAGGTCGGCAAGGCAGCCAAGGAGTACATGGACCGGGGCGACCTGGTTCCGGACGAGGTGATCATCGGCATCATCGCCGAGCGGCTCGAGTCCGGCGAGGCCGATCACGGGTTCATCCTTGACGGCTTCCCCCGTACAGTGGTCCAGGCCGAAGCGCTCGACGCGGAACTCGGCCAGCTCGGCCGGCAATTGACCGCGGTGATCCTGATCGACGTCGATGACGAGGAGATCGTCAATCGCCTCTCCGGACGCCGCGTCTGTCAGGAGAAGGGCCACGTCTACCACGTCGACCACAACCCCCCGCAGCAGGAAGGGATCTGCGACGTGGACGGCTCCGAGCTCTACATCCGTGACGACGACAAGCCCGAAGTGGTCCGTCATCGGCTCGAGCAGTATCAGGAGAAGACCGCGCCGCTGGTCGACTATTACAAGAAGCAGGGGCTGCTCAACAAGGTCGAAGGCGCCGACGACCCCGACCGGGTGAGCGAGAAGATCCGCACCCTCGTTTCGACCCTCAGCCTCGAAGAAGGCAGCTAGTCAGCAGCCGATGATCATCCGCAAGACGGACGATCAGATCGAGAAGATGGCAGCGGCGGGCGCCGTCCACGCGCGCTGCATGAAGATGCTGGCCGCCAAGGTCCGGCCCGGAGTGACCACCGCCGAGCTTGACGAGGTGGCTGAGAAGTTCATCCGCTCCCAGGGCGGAGTGCCGACCTTCAAGGGCTTTCGCGGATTTCCCGGTTCGATCTGCGCCTCCCCGAACTCGATGGTCGTTCACGGCATCCCCGGTCCCTACACCCTCGAGAAGGGTGACATCCTCTCGGTTGACATTGGGGTCACTCTCGATGGGTGGGTTGCCGACGGTGCCTCGACCATTCCGGTCGGCCCGATCGACGAGACCACGCAGAAGCTGCTCACTGTGACCAAGGAGTCACTGGACCTCGCGGCCGCGCAAATGGTTCCGGGCAACCGGGTGGGAGACATCGGCCACGCGGTCCAGAGCCATGTCGAAGCAGCCGGATTTTCGATAATCCGCACCCTGGTCGGCCACGGAGTCGGCCAGAACATGCATGAGGAACCGCAGATCCCGAACTATGGAACCCCCGGCCGCGGACCGGAGATCGAGGAAGGCATGGTCTTCGCGATCGAACCGATGGTCAACGTCGGCGGCCCCCATGTCTACATGGATGACGACGGCTGGTCGGTCTTCTCCGAAGACGGCTCCATGGCGGCCCATTTCGAGTACACGGTCGCCGCCACAGCCGACGGCCCCCGCATCCTCACTCCCTGGGACAGGGAATGATCCAAGCTGCTATTGTTCCCAAGCGGCCAAAATTGGCCGTTTTTCCACGCCCTGAGTCCGTTTACTGGGACTCACGGGACATCTCTTTCAAAGGAACGTTAGGACGATGAAGGTCCGAGCCT
>JAGQUR010000135.1 GCA_020438395.1 Solirubrobacterales bacterium
TCGACGCCCCACTGGTCGAAGGAGTCGATGCCCCAGATCGCCCCCTGGGTGAAGACCGAATGCTCGTAGAAGGCGACCAGGGAACCCAGCGTCTTCGGAGTGAGACGGTCGGCCATGATGGTCGAGGTGGGACGGTTGCCGGTGAAGGTCTTGTGGGGGATCAATCGCTCGTCCACCCCTTCGGCCTGAAGCTGCTCGACCGTCTTGCCGAAGGCCAGCGCCTCGGTCTGCGCGAAGACATTGGAGACCAGCAGGTCCTGATGGTTCCCCAGCGGATTCAGGGCGTGGTTGAAGCCGATGAAATCGGCCGGGATCAGCTCGGTCCCCTGATGGACCAGCTGGTAGAAGGAATGCTGGCCGTTGGTTCCGGGCTCGCCCCAGAAGATCGCGCCGGTTCCGTAATCGACCCGGGTCCCGTCGAGGGTCACCGACTTGCCGTTCGACTCCATGGTCAGCTGCTGCAGGTAGGCCGGGAAGCGGTGCAGGTATTCGCTGTAGGGGAAGACGGCGTGGGTCTCGGCCCCGAAGAAGTTCCTGTACCAGACGGTCAGCAGGCCGTGGATGGCCGGCAGGTTGGTCTCGAGATTGGTCTCCAGGAAATGCTCGTCCATCTCGTGGAAGCCGTCGAGCATCTCGGTGAACCGGTCCGGGCCGATCGCCAGCATGGTGGAGAGGCCGATCGCCGAATCCATCGAGTAGCGGCCGCCGACCCATTCCCAGAAACCGAACATGTTGTCGGTGTCAATCCCGAACTCCGCGACACCCTCGGCGTTGGTCGATACCGCAACGAAATGTTTGGCGACGGCGGATTCGTCGCCGCCGAGCCCGTCCAGCAGCCACTGGCGGGCCGTGTGGGCATTGGTCATGGTCTCCAGGGTGGTGAATGTCTTGGAGGAGACGACGAAGAGCGTTTCGGCCGGGTCGGCGTCAAGGGTCGCCTCGTAGAAGTCGGTGCCGTCGACATTCGAGACGAAACGGAACTCGAGGTCGCGGCGCGAGTAGTCCTTGAGGGCCTCGTAGGCCATGACCGGTCCCAGGTCAGACCCGCCGATTCCGATGTTGATGATCCGCTTGATCGGTTTGCCGGTCTGGCCCTTCCATTCACCGGAGCGGACCGACTCGGAGAAAGCCGACATGCGGTCGAGCACCTCGTGGACCTCGCGGACCACGTCGACGCCGTCCACGACCAGTGAACGGCTTCGCGGCATCCGCAGGGCGACGTGGAGGACCGCCCGGTCCTCGGAGACGTTGATGTGCTCGCCGCGGAACATCGCGTCGCGACGCTCCGGCATGCGCCGCTCGCGGGCCAGCGCGGTGAGCAGGCCTACGCTGTCCCGGGTGATCCGGTTCTTCGAATAGTCGAGGTAAAGACCGCAGGCGGCGGCGACCAGATCGGTGCCGCGCGAAGAATCGTCCGCGAACAGATCCCGCAGGTGAAGATCACCTATGTCAGCGCGGTGGCTCTCGAGGGTCTTGAAGGCTTCTGACTCCCGGAGCTCGCTCATTGCTCAGTCCCCGAGGAGGTTCTTCGCTTCTTCGACCACCCGGTCGGGCGTGAAGCCGAAGTATTTCTGCAGGTCCTTGAACGGGGCTGAGGCACCGAATGTGGTCATGCCGATCGCGACGCCCTCCTCGCCGACATACCGCTCCCAGCCGAAGGTCGAGGCCTGCTCGATCGAGATCCTCTTCGTGACCGACGACGGAAGCACCGATTCCCGGTAGGCCTCGTCCTGGCTCTCGAAAATGTGCCAGGAGGGCAGGGACACGACCCGGACCTTGACACCTTCGATGGTGAGCGTCTCGCAGGCCTCGAGGGCGATGTGGACCTCGGAGCCGGTAGCGATCAGGATCAGCTCGGGATCGCCTTCACAGTCGGCGATGACGTAGCCGCCCTTCGCCAGGCCGGAAGCATCGGCGTACCTGCTGCGGTCGATCACCGGAACCTTCTGGCGGGTCAGGACCAGGGCCGTGGGGTGGTCGGTGCGCGGCATGATCACCTTCCAGGCTTCGGCGACCTCGGCCGCGTCGGCCGGCCGGATCACGTCCAGGTTCGGCATCGCCCGGAGCGATGCGAGTTGCTCGACCGGCTGATGGGTCGGGCCGTCCTCGCCGAGGCC
>JAGQUR010000136.1 GCA_020438395.1 Solirubrobacterales bacterium
GCGTTGAAGTACTTCTTGAACAGCTTCTCGTAGGTGCCATCGTCGATCAGATCGGAGAGGGCGCCATTCACTGCCTTCAGAAGTTCCGGCGTGTCCTTCGCGAATGCGAAGCCGTAGTACTCGCCGGTCGGGATGTGGGTCGCGATCTCGAAGCCGGCCTGACCCTTGGACGCAGCGTCCTCGGCAACAGGAGCATCGATGATGGCGGCGTCGGCCTGGCCGTTCACGACAGCGGCGATCGCGGCGGCGCCGGTCGGGAAGCCCCGGACCTGGCCAGCGTCGGTCTCGTCGTTGGCGTAAGCCTCACCGGTGGTTCCGTCCTGGGCGGCAACGGTCTTGCCGGACAGGTCCTCAACCGAGGTGATGTCCGAACCCGGGGGCACCAGAAGGGCCTGCTCGGACTCGAAGTACGGATCCGAGAAGTTCACCTGCTGCTCGCGTTCAGGCGTGATCGTGGCAGCCGAAGCGACCATGTCGAACTTGCCCTGGGCAACATCGGTGAAGATGGTGTCGAAGGCGGTGTCCTCGATCTTGACGTCGAGGTCGAGACGATTGGCAATGTCATCGACCAGTTCGATGTCGAAACCGGTGTAGTCGGGGGCCTGACCCATCTCGAACGGTGCGTACGGGATGTCGGAGCCGACCGTCAGGGTTCCTTCGGTGATCAGCTCGGACTGGAAGTCGCCGCTGCCGCTGCTGCTGTCATCACTGCTGCCACAGCCGACGACAACCACCATCGCCGCGAGAATCATCAGCGCCGAAAGCAGCGCGATCAAACGGGATTTCTTCATGCGTGTTTCCTCCAGGAAGGGATTGAATGCTGGACGCAACCCCGCCAGTATTTCACGATTCCGGCCACGATCTTCCGACGAATGTCCAAGCGACTACACTTAATGAAGTACCGCGGTCCAGCAGCCCCACGAAAATGACTCCTTACTACGACCTTCTGAACAAGCCCTGCGGGGGGACATTCGATGACATCATCGATTCGATCGGTCATACCCCGCTGGTCGAGCTGAAGACGCTTTCCCCGAAAGAGGATGTGCGGATCTTCGCCAAGCTCGAGTCGGCCAATCCGACCGGGTCGGTCAAGGACCGGGTCGCCCGCGCGATGATGCAGTCGGCCGAGGAGTCCGGCGCGATCGCACCGGGCCAGACCATCCTCGAGCCCACTTCGGGCAACACCGGTATCTCCCTGGCGATGATCTGCCGCCGCCGCGGCTATCCGCTCAAGGTGGTGATGCCCGACAACGTGACCGAGGAGCGGAGCCAACTGCTCGCCATGTACGGCGCCGAGATCGTCTATTCCGAAGGTGCCAAGGGATCCAACGGCGCAGTGGAGCTGGCCCTGGAAATGGCCGAGGACCCGCAGTACTTCATGCCCTACCAGTACGGCAACGAAGCCAACCCGAACGCCCATTACGACGGCACCGCGGTCGAGATCCTCGAGGAACTCGACGAAGTTACCGCCTTCGTGGCCGGCCTCGGCACCGGTGGCACCCTGATGGGCAACGGCCGCCGGCTCAAGGAAGCCAACCCGGAGACCAAGCTGGTCGCGGCCGAGCCGATGCAGGGCGAACTGGTTCAGGGCCTCAGGTCCCTCGATGACGGCTTCATCCCGCCGATCATCGATCTCTCACTGCTCGACCGGAAGATCATGGTCTCGAACCGGGACGCGATCATCTGGACCAAGCGACTGCTCGACCAGGAAGGCATCTTTGCCGGGGTTTCCTCCGGCGCGGTGGCCGCGATCGCGGTGCGGATCGCGAACGAACTGGACTCGGGCAACATCGTCTTCCTGATTCCCGACGGGGGCTGGAAGTACCTCTCCTCCGGCGTCTACACAAAGTCGATCGAGGAACTCGGCGACATCGACGCGACCAACTGGTGGTAATCAGGTGAAGGTTCCGCAGGCGCTGCTCGACGAAATGATCGAGCACTCCAAGGCTGACTCCCCGAATGAGTGCTGCGGCCTGATCGGCGGGACGGGCGACGACGCGATCACCATCCACCGGATGGAGAACACGGCCCACAGCCCGCTCCGCTACGAGATGGACTCGAAGGAGCAACTCAAGGTCTACAAGGAGATCCTCGAGAACGGCCACGACATCGTCGGCATCTACCACTCGCATACCCGGACCGCGGCCTACCCCTCGCAGACCGACATCAACCTGGCCTCCGGCTGGCCCGACGCCGTCTACTTCATCGTCTCCCTGGAGAACCCCGACGAGCCGTACGTGCGGGGATTCAACATCCGTGACGGCCAGGTCGAGGATGTCGATATTCAGGCGGTCTGAGCGGCGCGAGAAATCGCCCGAGCCGGTCAAGATTGCCTGGGCCAGCAATGTGGCCGAGGCCGACCTGATCGCTGACATCCTGCGTCAGGAAGGCATCCCCAGCCTGATCAAGCGCAACAAGGGCTTCGACGTCCCCGACTTCCTCGCCGCCGGGGCTCGCGACATCTTCGTCCCGGCCGCCGCCGCCGAAAGAGCCAAGGAGATTCTCGACGACCTCCAGTCCGACCAGGATCTCCTGCCCGGATCCTGAAGCCTTGAGGGCGGGTCAGATCCCGCCCGACCTGCGGTTACTACTGGCCCCCGGCCATCGCCGGGAGGATCATCACGGTGTCGGACTCGCCGACGGTCGTATCGAGACCGTCGAGCACCCGGACGTCTTCGTCGTTGAGATAGATGTTGACGAAGCGGTTGAGTTCGCCTTCGCCCGAGAAGAGCTGTTCTCCGGTCTCGGGGTACTCGGCCACGAGGGCGTTCAGCACCTCCCCGACGGTCGAACCGGCGGCGTCGACCTCGGTCGCATCACCGGTGTGCTTGCGGAGAACGGGCGGAATCTTCACGGACGGCATGGGCTGATCCTAGATGATCGCAACGGGACTTCGGCGAGTGCGCGAACGACCCCGTTCAGGAGCCGACGTGGCCGCCGCAGAAAGCCTCGTAGTCGGGGAACTGGCCCATCTCGGATTCCGGCACCTCGGGTGCGTCCGGACCGCAGATCGGGCATTCCGGATCGCGCCGCACCTTGAGTTCGGTGAAGCGGGTGCCGAGCGCTTCGTAGAGCAGCAGGCGGCCGACCAGCGGCTCGCCGATGCCGAGCACCAGCTTCAGGACCTCATTCGCCTGGAGCAGGCCCATCTGGCCGGCCATCACGCCGAGCACGCCGTTGGCCGAGCAGCTCGGGGCGAGCTCCGGCGGCGGCGGGGTCGGGTAGAGGCAGCGGTAGCAGGGGCCCTCGTAGGGAATGAAGGTCGAGATCTGGCCGTCGAAGGAAAGGATCGAGGCGGAGACCACCGGCTTCTTCAGCCGCACCGAAGCATCGTTCAGCAGGTAGCGGGTCGGGAAGTTGTCGGCCCCGTCAACGATGATGTCGTAGTCCTCGATCGTCTCGAGGATGTTGCCGGCATCGAGGCGGTAGTTGTACTCGATGACTTCGACGTCGGGGTTCAGTTCCTCGATGGTCTGGCGGGCCGAACTGGACTTGGGAGTCCCGACCCGCGTGGTGTTGTGAATTACCTGACGCTGCAGGTTCGACGCATCGACGACGTCGTCATCGACGATGCCGATCGTGCCGATTCCGGCGGCGGCGAGGTAGAGCGCGGTCGGCGCCCCTAGCCCGCCGGCGCCGAGCAGCAGCACCTTGGCGTTCAGCAGCTTGACCTGTCCTTCGACCCCGACTTCGGGAAGCAGGATGTGGCGCGAGTAACGGTCACGCTGTTCCGGAGTCAGGGCGGCGTTCGACTCGACCGGGAGGCCCTGGGCCTCCCATTCGAGGATGCCCCCGGCCATGTTGGCGAGATTGGTGTAGCCCATCGAGGCCAGGACCTGGGCGGCGGTCCAGGAACGGGCGCCGGTGCGGCACTGGAGGATGATCCGCTGGGACTTGTCGGGAACCGAGGCTTCGATCCGGTCGGTGATGACTCCGGGAGGAATCAGCTCGGAGCCCTCGATGTGGGACTCCTCGTACTCGTAGGGCTCCCGGGTGTCGATCAGCTTGACGCCACCCTCGTCGAGCTCGGTGAAAGCCTCCTGCGGGGTGATCTCTTCAAGTATCTGCTGTTCGGTCGCTTCCGGTGCCATCGGTAAAAACCCTCAATCTCGATCTGAATTTAGCTACTTCAAAAAGTGTAGCGCTCTTGCGGGCTGTTTTCAGCCGCGGGAGCAGCCACCAAGGGTACATGGGCAAACGTAATTCTCTGCCGGACGAATGTGACATGCCTTCATTTCAGTTACCCTCCCCCTTTCAACGATTGTTCGCGGCAGGCGGACAGAAGGAGAGAGATGAGGAGATTGGCAAGCCGCCTCCTGGTGGCTGCAGCGTTGATCGGCGGCTGTTTCGCGGGAGCGAGCGCAACCGCAGGAGCGGCCGAACCGGAGACGGTCACGATTTCGGGCAACGCATGGGCATTCGTGCTTTCGGGCACCACCAGCGGACTCGAGGGCGCGACGATCAGCGTCGCCGAGCACCCCGAACTGACGACCGTTAGCGGGCCGAAGGGGGCCTGGTCGCTCGAGGTGCCGAACAACGAGTCGATCACGCCGTTCGCGACGTCGCCGGGCAGGTACACGGTCTACGACCAGACCTTCTTCACGCGGGGCAAGGATCTCAACCAGATCAACTTCCAGATGCCGCCGCAGGACATCGCCGAGGGATTCGCCGCGATCATCGGAGCGTCGATGAGCGGAGAGACCGGCAGCAAGGTCCTCGATCAGTGCGCGATCGTCTCCACCGTCTTCCAGAAGGAAGGCCGGAGCTTCACCGACTTCGATGACTTCCTGGCCTTTGCGCCGCACGGCATCGAGGGTGCGACGGCCGAGGCCTTCGATCCCGACGGACAGTCGATCGGCCCACCGGTCTATTTCTCGTCGAGCGTCATCCCGACTCCCTCGCTCACCTCTGCCTCCCGTGACGGCGGCATGGTCTGGGACAGTCTGCCGGCCGGCGTCTACACGATCCAGGCCTACGACGACACGGCTCGCTTCTCGTCATTCCGGGCGACCTGTGAGCCGGGACGACTGGTCAACGCCAGCCCGCCCTGGGGTACCTACGAGATGGCCAGGACCGAAGAACCGAACCCGGCCGTCCTGGCACCCGACGAGCCGGTCGTCGAACCGGCCGACGAAATGCTCGACGCTTCCGTCGTCGCGGCGAAGGTCGTCAAGAAGGGCGCGAAGAAGCGGCAGCTGCTCGTGAAGATCAAGGCCGGCGAGCCGGTCACCGCGAAGCTCATCGCCAAACAGGGCAAGCGCAAGGTCAGCAGCGGCAAGAAGAGCATTCCCGCCACGACCAGGAAGCTCACCCTTTCAATCCCGGGCAAGTTCCGTTCCGGTTCCCTGAGCCTGAACGTCTCTCTCGCGGATTCCGCCGGCAACAAGGGAAGCCATCAGTCGACCCTGTTCGTGCCGTCGATCAAGAAGAAGCGCTAGAGACAGAAGCGCAAAAAAGAAGGCCCCCGGACCATCCGGTCCGGGGGCCCCACTGTCAGCTGCGCCAGGGGAATGAACAGCGCGTTGGGAGGAAAACTCTCTAGAGCGAAGGTCGCATCTGGCGGAGCCGCTTGACCCGCTCCTCGATCGGGGGATGGGTCGAGAAGAGCCCGGCCAGCCCCTTCGCCTTGAAGGGCTTGACGATGTAAAGCGGCTCGGAGGCCTCGCTGACGTGTCCCTTCATCGGAATGTTCTCGGTGCCCTGCTCGAGCCTGAGCAGCGCCGAAGCGAGCGACTCGGGGTTGCCGCAGATCGCGGCGCCGCCGGCATCTGCCGCGTACTCGCGCTGACGCGAGACGGCCATCTGGATGATCCCGGCGGCCATCGGCGCGAGCAGCACCATGGCGAGCGAGCCGATCAGACCCAGGGGCGAGTTGTTGTCATTGCCGAACCACATCAGCATGTAGGCGATGTAGGTGATCGCGGCGCCGATCGTCGAGGCGACCGACTGGATCAGGATGTCGCGATGCTTGATGTGAGCGAGCTCGTGGGCGACCACGCCACGGAGTTCGTCGGTCGAAAGCAGCCGGGTGATGCCCGCGGTGACCGCCACTGCCGAGTGGTTGTAGTTGCGGCCGGTAGCGAAGGCATTGGGCTGATCCTGGGGAATCACGTAAAGCCGCGGCATCGGGATTTCCGCCCGCTGGCAGAGCTCCCGCACCATCTGGAAGTACTCGGCGTTTTCCGACTCGTCCATGGGCTGGGCCCGACTCATCTTCAGGGCGAGCTTGTCGCTGAAGAAGTAGGAGCCGAAGTTCATGAGGACGGCGATGCCGAGGAAGAGCAGCGCCGTCTGCTGGCCGCCGATCACGAAGCCGATGACGACGAGCAGGCCGGAAAGGGTGGCCAGAAGGATCGTCGTGCGGAGCGTGGCGCCCCAGGTTGACTGTTTGGTTGTGGTCATCGAGCCTCCTTTGAAGCAGAGAAACGGAAAATACAGTCGACATTCTTGCGCGAAACGCGAAATCGGTCCATAGGGGCTGACCCTCAATTGACCCTGGGACGACCAGGAGTCCCGGAAAATGGCCGCCCACCCTGTAACGATGGGC
>JAGQUR010000022.1 GCA_020438395.1 Solirubrobacterales bacterium
GTCCTGGTCGGCATGACCGGGATGGGCGGTGGCGCCCTGATGACCCCGCTTCTGATCCTGCTCTTCGGGGTCTCGCCGACCACTGCGATCGGGACCGACATCCTCTACGCGGCGATCACCAAGACGGTCGGTGGCTGGCGGCACTTCAAGATGAAGACGGTCAACATGGGTCTTGTCTTCTGGCTGTCGATCGGGTCCGTCCCGGCCGCGGTCTTCGGGGTGCAGCTGGTCTCCTGGCTCCAGCACAAACTCGGCGAAGACAAGCTCGACTCCCTCGTCTATGCGGTGCTGGGCGGGACCCTGCTCATGGTCGGGATCATCACCCTGGCCAGGGCCCTGATCCTCGCCCGCACGATCAGCGAGCGGGACGATTTCAAGATCGAACTGCGCCACAAGGTCGCCGCAGTGACCATCGGACTGACCTGCGGCTTCGTGATCGGGGTCACCTCGGCCGGATCCGGAACGGTGATCGCGGTGCTCCTGATCGCGGTCTTCCGCCTGACCCCCAAGCATGTGGTCGGCACCGATGTATTCCACGCCGCGATCGTGCTCTGGGCGGCTGGTATCGCCCACTTCGGCCACGGCAACGTCGACCTCGGTCTGGTCGGCAACATCCTGCTCGGATCGGTCCCGGGGGTGATCGTCGGTGCTGCGCTGATGAACCGCGTCAACCAGGACTCGATCCGGATCGCGCTCGGAGTAGTGCTCATCCTTTCCGGCTTCTTCACGGTCCAGAAGGGCGATCCCGTCGTCTGGCCCATCGCGGCCTTCGTGGCCGGCCTCGGATTCGCCCTGATCCTCATGGCCCCCCGCTGGTACCAGCATTTCCGTCCCGCGGAAGCGATCGCGGCCGAGAAAGAGGCGGCCCGGACGGCGCCGAACCAGTCGGACTGACGACCCCTGCTCCGTCGGTCATAGGGATTTTTTGATTCTGCTGACCGATTTGATCGCGAAATACCGTAACCGGCTTGGGCAGCGGGATGGCTCGCTCCGGTGTGGGCTGATTTACTAGATCAATGCGCGTCTCAGCCAAGGCCGATTACGCCGTTCGCGCGGCTGCCGAACTCGCCGCGTCCCCGGACGGGCCGGTCAAGGGCGAGCGCCTCGCGGATTCGCAGGACATCCCCCTTCAGTTTCTCGAGCACATCCTGCTCGACCTCAAGCATTCCGGCATCGTTCGGGCCCGGCGCGGGGCCAAGGGCGGCTACTGGCTGGCCAAACCCGCTGAGGAAGTCTCGATCGCCGAGGTGATCCGGGCGGTTGAGGGCCCGATCGCACACGTCCAGTCGGCGCCACCCGAATCGATCACCTACACGGGCAGTGCCAAGGAACTCCAGAACGTCTGGATCGCGGTCCGTGCCAGCCTCCGCGAGGTCCTCGAGTCGACCAGCCTCGCCGACCTCGTCTCCGGTGAGCTGCCCGAACACGTGCGGGAACTCGCCGACGACAAGGACGCCTGGCAGCCCCGCTGAGCTTCCGGTTCACGACCTGGTGACCCGACCACCTGCCAAGGCCGTATCTTCTCTCCCGGGGATTCGGAACAAAGCGAGGGAGATCAAGTGGCAGAGGAATCATCTTTGGCAAGCGGGTTGACCAGGCGAGACGCTCTGAGGGCGGGAGCCGGCGCGGCTGGAGGGCTCGTCCTGACGGGAGGTTTGCTGGGGCGCGCGATTGACGCGATGGGAGCGCCGGCGGTGATCGGCGAAGGGCCCTACGGATCGCTCGGAAGCCCGGACGCCAACGGCCTCCGCCTGCCGGCCGGATTCTCGTCCCGGGTGATCGCCCGATCGGGTGAGGACATCGGCCCCCGACCCTACGAATTCCACATCCTGCCTGACGGTATGGGCGCCTTCAGGACGAAGGACGGCGGCTTCATCCTCACCTCGAACAGCGAGGCGCCCTATCTGCCCGGGCTGGCGGAAATCGGGGCCGGAGCGATCCGCTTCGACAAGAACTTCAACGTGGTCGACGCCTATCCCATCCTGAAGAACACCTGGGTCAACTGCGCCGGCGGCGTCACTCCCTGGCATACCTGGCTTTCCTGTGAGGAGATCGACACCGGCAAGGTCTTCGAATGCGATCCGTGGGGCCGGAAGCCCTGGAACGGAAGCAACTGGATCGAACGCCCGGCCCTGGGCGTGTTCAAACACGAAGCCTGTTGCGTCGACCCGAAAGGCAAGCGGCTCTATCTGACCGAAGACCTCGGGGACGGCTGCCTCTACCGGTTCACGCCGGACAAGTACCCGGATCTCTCCTCCGGCCGGCTCGAGGTCGCGATCGTCCAGGAAAGCGGCAAGGTGAAGTGGGCCGAGGTGCCGGATCCGCAGTTCACCGGCGGCACGCCGACCCGCAAGCAGGTCGACGGCGCGACGACCTTCCGGCGCGGCGAGGGAATGTGGTTCGACGGCGGGACCGTCTATTTCGCGACCACCCAGGACGACCGGGTCTACGCGTACCACCCCGAATCGACCTACCTGGAAGTTCTTTATGACGGGGTGGCTCTGGGTGATGCTGCGCCCCTCCACGACACCGACAACGTGACCGCGTCGCCGATCTCCGGTGATCTCTACGTCTGCGAGGACCCGGGCGGCAACGCCCTCGACGGTCTGCAGGTCTGCATCATCTCGACCGAGGGGGAAGTGGCCGCCTTCTGCGAGGCCACTCCCGAGGCCCACAAGGACTCGGAATTGACCGGTCCGGTCTTCGACCCGACCGGCAGCCGGCTCTACTTCAGCTCCCAGCGGGCGAAGTTCCCCGGTGAGTCGGCCTCCGCCGGGATCATCTACGAGATAAGCGGCCCCTTCCGCAAGACCCGCACCGAGCCCAGGGACAGCAAGAAGCCGGCCGTCAAGGTCAGGACCCTGGGCAAGCCGACCCTGCGCAGGCTGATCAGGCAGGGTCAGCCTTTCATGGTCGAGGTGGCCGACGAGAGCCTCCCGGTCGAGGTTGAAATGGAACTCGTGGCGCCGCTGCGCAGGGCCCGCGGCCGTGGCTCAAGACAGGCGACGATTGGCCGCAAGAGGGTCCGCTTCGGGAAGTCGGGCCGGAAGCAGGTTCAGGTCAAGGCGAACCCCAACTACCGGAAGCGGCTCCGGGAGGGCAGGTTCGGCCGCAGGGGCCGTCTGATCGTGGTCGCGAAGGATGCGGCCGGCAACCGGACCCGGGTGGTCAAGCCGGTCAGCTTCCGTTAGGCCGGGTTTCCAGTCCGACCCGACCGGTGAAATGCCGGGACGATGAACAGGTTCGGCCAGAAACCCGGGTTTCCCGGCAGGCGCGCCATCGTCGCGGCGTTGCTCATCGTCGCCCTGCTCGCGGCCGTGGCGGGCTGCGGTTCTTCCTCGACGGAAGGGTCCGGAGACAATGGCGCCGGATCACAGCAGGGGAACAGCTCCCTCAATTCGGCTGCGAAGGACCGGGCCGCACGGATTGCCGCCCGCAAGGCGAGGGCGAAGGCGCGCAAGCGGGCGATCAGGGCCCGGGCGAAGGCCAGACGCGAGGCACGGAAGGCGAGGGCGGCCGCGAGGCTGGCGGCCAGGAAGGCCCGGGCAGCCAATCGTCGCATCCGGCTCCGGGCCCGCGCCCTGGCCCGTAGCGGCGGTGACGTCAACTGCGGGGACTTCGCCAGCCAGGCCCGGGCCCAGCTCTACCTGCTGCCGGGAGACCCCTTCGGGCTCGACGGCGACGGTGACGGCGTCGCCTGTGCCGATCTCCCCTGTCCATGCTCGAAGGCGGCGGGTGGAGGATCGGGTTCCGGCGGGGAGGAGGCCGCATCCGAGCCGCCCCGCAGCTTCAGTGGCACGGTCGTCGACGTCGCCGACGGTGACACGATCGACGTGAGCACCCCCTCCGGTTCGGTCGAGACGATCAGGATCATCGGCATCGACACCCCGGAGGTCTACGGCGGCGTCGAATGCGGAGGCCCGGCCGCGTCGGCCATGATGAAACGACTCGCCACCGGCCAGCGCGTGAGGGTCACCTCCGACCCGACCCAGGACCGCCGCGACCACTACGGCCGCCTGCTCGCCTACATCGACAAGGGGAGTCAGGACCTCGGCTACACGATGGTCAGACGGGGGCTGGCCTCCGCCTACCCCTACGACGGCCCCTTCCAGCGCTACCCGAAATACGCCAGAGCCGACCGCCGCGCCCGGACCCACGGCATCGGAAGCTGGTCCCACTGCGACATCTCACCCGGCTAGCTCCACCAGCTTGTCGCGGGAGGTTTCTCCCTGGACTATGCGAATCTTTGACTTGGGGGTCTTGAACTCCTTGGCGAGGAGGGCGATCAGGGCCTTGTTTGCCTTTCCGTCGACCGGTGGGGCGGTGACCCGGGCCTGAAGGATCCTTTCGCCTGACTCCGGGTCTTCCTTCCAGCCCTTCAGTTCGTTCCTCGACGCCTTCGGCTGGAGTCGGACCCGGATTCTTCTGGCGCTCACGGCCCGGTCAGTAGCGGTGGCCGGAGGTGTACTTGCGGGTGCCTGATGGCATGTGCTCGACCTTGCCGGAGGCGACCACGTCCACGAACTGCTCGAGATGCTCGGTCTTCCAGCATTCGAAGGCGCCGTCGCAGAACGGGGTGTAGGCGCTCATCACCGAATCGCCGTAGTTCCAGTAGAGCTCCGGCTCGGGATTGAGCCAGAAGGTGCGGTTGGCCCGGTCGGCCACCCGGGCGAAGGCGTCTTCGGCCGGCGGCCGGCCGTTGGTGCGGGCATCACCGAGCACGATCACAGTCGAGCGGGGGCCCAGGTCGGCGGACACGTCCGAGTAGAACTCGTTCCAGACCCGGCCGTAATCGGTGTAGCCGGAAACGTCGGCAACCCCGCCGGTCGAGGTGATCTTCTCGGCGATCGCCGTGAAATCGCGTTCGTCCTCGAAGACATGGGTGACCTCCGAGATCCGTTCGATGAAGACGAAGCTCCGCAGCTTGCGAAACGAGTCATGGAGAGCATGCAGGACCGAGAGGAAGAAGGTCGAGGCGGAACTGACCGAGGTCGAGACGTCGCAGAGCACGTAGATCTCCGGCTTGCGTGGCCGGCGCGGCCGGTACTTCAGGTTGAGCGGTACCCCGCCGGTCTCGAGCGAGGATCGCATGGTCCGGCGCACGTCCACGGTGCGGCCCCGCTTGGCTCCGCGCGGATCGTGGCCGAGGGTGGCCAGTCGGCGCTTCATCTGGGCGACCGCCTTGTGGACCGCGGCGAGATCCTGGGCACCGCGCATCGGCAGCGAACGGTTCAGGTCGGAGAGCGGCCGGGCAGGCGGCAACTGGCCCTGACGCTGGATCTGCTGGCGCTGCAGCTCCCGCCGCAGCTGCCGTTCGAACCGGGCGATCTGGTCCCGGTCAAGCCGTTCGCCTTCACCTTCGCCGTCGCCGCTGGTGTCCGAGGAGGGTGACAGGCCGAGTCCGCGGCGGATCCGCTGCATGTCGACGCCGACCACGCCCGAACTCTCGCCCTGCCTGCCGAAAGCCTCGATCGCCAGGCGGGCCAGCTCGTTCATGGCCGATTCGTCGCCCTCGGCGATCGCCTGGCGGATCGCCTCGGCCAGCGCCTCCATGCTGAGCTCCTCCCGGACGTCGTCGGAAAGGGCGGCCTTCCGGCCCTCGCCCGCCTCCGGTGCGTACTCCAGCGATGCCGCCTCGGTCGCCCGGAAGAAATGGCGGTCGAAGACGAGGTCGAAGATCTCCCGGTCCTTCGGCGACTTGGCCAGGGTGGTCGCCAGGGATTCGCGGAAGTCGACCGGCTCGGTCCAGGGGATGATCTCCAGGGCCTTGAACGCGTCCTGGATCTCCGAGGTGCCGATCGCGACATCCTCCGAGCGGAGATCCTCACAGAAGGCGAGGATCTGCTCGGCCATTCCTGAGGGCGTCTCGCTCATCCTGAATACCCGTCTGTCAGCCGCTGCCGTTGGAGGAGGAGCCGTTGCTCGAAGCGCCGCCCAGCCGGGGCACGATCTTCTCGGCGACCAGGTCGAGGTCGGTGCGGTGCTTGATGATGATCGACAGCGAATCGCGGAAGGTCTTCTCGTCGATGTCGTCGGCCCCCATCAGGATCAGGGTCCGGGCCCAGTCGATCGACTCCGCGATCGAAGGCGGCTTCTTCAGGTCGAGCTCGCGGACCATGTCGACCACGTCGACCAGCCTTCCGGCCAGAGCCTCGTCGATATCCGGGGCGTGGAGCCGGATGATCTCGATCTCCCGCTCGCGTGAGGGGTAGTCGAGCCAGAGGTAAAGACAGCGTCGTTTCAGGGCCTCGGTCAGCTCCCGCGAATTGTTCGAGGTGAGCAGCACGATCGGGTGGGTGGTGGCACTGATCTGGCCCATCTCGGGGATCGTGATCTGGAAGTCGGAAAGCAGCTCGAGCAGCATCGCCTCGAACTCCTGGTCGGTCTTGTCGATCTCGTCGATCAGCAGGACGACCGGATCCGGGCTGGCGATTGCCTTCATCAGGGGCCGCTCCAGCAGGAACTGTTCGGTGAAGATCTCGCCCATGCCGACCGGGGCCGAATCACCGTCGCCGGCCGATGCGGTGGCCTGGATCTGGAGCAGCTGCTTGCGGTAGTTCCACTCGTAGAGCGCCTTGGCCTCGTCGAGCCCTTCGTAGCACTGGAGCCGGACCAGCTCCCGGCCGGTCGCCCTTGAAAGTGCCTTGGCCAGTTCGGTCTTGCCGACTCCGGCCGGGCCTTCGACCAGCACCGGCTTGCCCAGGCGCTGGGCGAGGAAGGCGATCAGCGCTGTTGACTCGTCGGCCAGGTATGAGGCCTCGCGCAGGGCATCTGCGACCTCGCCGGGGCTATCGGGGGCGGCTTGAGGGGTTACTGCCATGTCTGGACAATACGCCGGTCAGTCCAGCGGGATGTCCGTGACCCGCGGGGCCGGCGGCTCTTCCGGTTCGTCCCGGCGGGGCATGCCCGAGTCCGAACCGCCGGGTCCGTGGCCGGATCCGCTCTTTTCGGCATAGGCATCGAGGAATGCCTTCAGCACACCGACCGCTTCGTGCTGGATCGATTCCGCCTGCTGTCGCAGCTCCGGTGAAACCGTGTTCCTGAACAGCTCCGCCGAGCGGCAGATCGGGCACCATTCGAGGCATTGTGCGCCGTGGATGGCCTCATCCCCGCCGTCGGGAGAGCCGTTCCTGGACCCATCGGGGTCACGGCCGTTACTGGTCGAGCTGCGCCCGGCGGTCGACTGGGAAAACTGGCCCCAGAAGCGGTCCGCTCCGGGCTGCTTTTCGGTTTGTTCAGGCTTCGGTGACATTGCGATCCTCGAAGACGATTTCCAGGGTCTCGTTCTCGAATGAGGCTTTCGAAGGGCTGCGCCTGGCCAGCCCCGAAGGGAGCATGATAGTGCGCCTTGCTTCACCAACCTGGACCAGCAGCTCCTCACCCGCCTGCTGGAGTTTCACTTCGCCCTTCTCGGTGAACGGCGCCCGGATGCGGATCACCGTGCGGCCGTCCTCGGTCGCGACCTCCCTTGCCATCCCCGAATGGAGCAGCCCCGAGGGGTCGATTTCGCCGTAGAGGTCGTCGGCGAGACGGGTGTGCATCTCCTCCCCGATCACTTCCCGGTCGAAATAGCGGGCGGTCAGGACCGGGACCGGTGAGAAGCCCTCTTCGACCATCTCGAGCTGGGTCGACTGCTGTTCACGCCAGCCCGCGAAATAGGAGTCCGCGACCTCGTCCGGGAAGACCCGGTTGACGATCACCGCGTCGGTCAGATAGCCGAACAGGCAGAGGTGGGTGAAGGTGCGACGGGCCTCGTTGATCACCATCCGGTCCGGGTTCATCACCAGCCGGATCGAGCAATGCTCGTGGTCGCGGAGGATCCCGTCCATGGCGAGCAGGTTCTCGATCAGGTGTTCGACCTCGTCCATCAGTTCGGGCTCGGGCATAGGGATCTCGAGGGCCTTGGCTATCGGGGCGGCCTTTGAAAGCAGGCTGCGGTTCCAGGGGAAGACCTTGCGCACCCACCAGCTCGCTACCTCCGGATACCCGAGCAGCCTCAGGGTCTCCCCGCTCGGGGCGCAATCGACGATCACCACGTCGAATTCCTCGCGGTCCCAGTGGCGTTTGATCTGTAGCAGCGAAAAGAGCTCGTCGAGGCCGGGCGGGACGCTCAGTTCCTCGGCCCGCACCTGGTCGACGCCCTTGCTCTGAAGGAGTCCGGTCATCCAGGCGGCGACCCGGTCCCAGTTGCGCCGCATCTCCGCTTCCGCGATCACTTCCTGGCCCCAGAGGCCGGGGGAGACCTCGACCGGATCGGGACCGAGTTCGACTCCGAGCGAGTCGGAAAGGCTGTGGGCGGGGTCGGTCGAGAGGATCACCGTGCGCCGGCCCTCCGCAGCAGCGCGGCGTGCCGTGGCAGCCGCGACGCTCGTCTTGCCGACGCCTCCTTTGCCCGTGTAGAGGATCGTGCGGGGTGGCATCAGGCAGCGAGCGTATAGCCTGCCCCGACTTGGAACGGCTGCGAATCCCACTTCTCGTGACCATCCTGCTGGCTTCCCTGCTGGCTTTCGCCGGCTGCGGCAGTAGCGATCCGGACCCGTCGACGGTGCTCGACCGGGCCCTGACTCGCGAGAACCTCGCCACCTTCGGCAACGGTCCCGGGGGCCCGGTCGGTGGAGTAGTCAAGGTCCAGGCCCTCGGTTACGAGGACCGGGTGCTCGATGAACGCAGGGTTGGCGCGAGTGCTTCGGTCCTGAGCGACATTCGGGAAGCGCTGGGGTCGGATTCCGGTCTGCGGGGTCTGGCCGATGACATCGAATATGACGGGACCGAGGAAGTCGCCGGAGTTGAAACGGATCACATTTCGGGAAGCCTGGAAGTTGCCGGGCTCGCGAAGGCCCTGGACGATGCCGGGGGCAAAGAGGTGACGAAGATCGCCGGGGTGGAGTCGGGCAAGGGGCTGGAGGACTCGCTGGCGGCCGCGGACTTCGACCTCTACGCGGGCGAGGAGGACGGCACGATCAGGAGGCTGGACCTGACGCTCGCGCTTGACGACCCGGGCAATGCACTTCCGGCCACCCGGATACGGTTCAGCCTCACGCCGCGCCAGTCAGGCACCCCTCAGACCTAGAGAGTCCCGAAGAGAACCCAATGGAATACCTGCTCCTGATCACCAGCTTCGCGGTCATCCTGACCGGCGCGCTGCTGTTCACCAACGCGATCGAGTGGCTCGGGCACAAGCTGAACCTGGGCCAGGGCGCGGTCGGTTCGATCCTCGCCGCGGTCGGCACCGCGATGCCCGAGACCCTGATCCCGATCGTCGCGATAATCGGCGGGGTCAGCGGCTCCGACGAGGTCGCGGTCGGCGCGATCGTCGGCGCCCCGTTCCTGCTGGCCACCATCGCCATGGCCCTGGTCGGGATTTCCGCGCTCGCCTACATCAAGCGCAGGCCCCAGGGCAAACACCTCGAGGTTCACGTGGAGACGCTGGACCGGGACCTGGTCTTCTTCATGATTTTCTTCTCCCTCGCCCTGATCGTCGGCGTGGTCGACGTGCCCGGGTGGGTTGAGATCGCCGGTGGCATCGTCTGCCTGCTGGCCTACCTCTATTACGTGGTTCAGACGATCAGGAACAGCGGAGACGCTGCCGAAAGCCATGAGATCGACCCGCTGATCATGGACCGCAGGATGGACCGCACCGGTGGTCCACCGAACGCGATCATGGTGATCCAGTTGCTGGTCGGCCTCGGAGCGATGGTCGGCGGTGCCCACCTCTTCGTCCACGAACTGCTGAACGTGGCCGAGGCGGTGGGCGTCTCGGCGATCATCCTTTCCCTGATTCTCGCCCCGCTTGCGACCGAACTGCCGGAAAAGGCGAACTCGTTCTTCTGGGTCCGTGACGGCAAGGACTCCCTGGCGCTGGGCAACATCACCGGCGCGATGGTCTTCCAGTCGACCATTCCGGTAGCGATCGGCATGATCTTCATCGACTGGTCGCTGGACAAGTTCGCGATCCTCTCGATGGGTCTCGGCCTGGTCGGCGGAATCGTCGCCTACATCTCGCTGCGCAGGAACGGACAGTTCAACCTGCCGTCGATCGTGATCTGGGGCCTGCTCTACTTGACCTTCCTGGCCTTCGTGATCCTGAGCGGCGACACCGGCCACTCATCGGCTCACTAGCGGCTCAGACCGGGCTGCCCTCAAAGAGCAGGTACCTGAGCGTGCAGCGGAAGCTGCCGTCGTCGGCTTCGTTGGCCTGTTCGACCACCGGCAGGCTTTCCCGGCGGAGCTCTTCGTAAGCCTCTTCTCCGACCACACCCTTCATGGTCAGCCAGATCGGGTGGAGGTCGAACCAGCGGTCATTCAGCCTGGCCGGGGATTCGTCCTCGATCGTCAGGTCGAGCGTCTCCGTCTGCACTGCGATGCCGCTCTCCGAGAAGAGCTCACGGACGGCGAGCTCGTCGCCCCATTCGAACGGCGCGTCTTCGCCCTCGGGCGGGGCCTGGCCGAACTTGCCTGCCACCATCGCCCTGGCCATGTCCTGCAGGTACTGGAAAAGCCCCTCCGGAACCCAGGAAGTGAACGCGAACCTGCCCTGCGGCCGCAGCACCCGGCCGATCTCCGCGGCGGTGTCCCCGGGCGAGCTGGTGAAGATCGACCCGAACACCGAGGTGACAGCCTCGAATGTGTCGTCCGCGAAGGGCAGGTCGGTCAAATCACCCTGGACGAAGTCGACCTCCAGGTCTTCTGCGGCAGTCCGTTCGGCGGCTACCCCGAGCAGGCGTGGTGCACCGTCAAGTCCGGTCACACTGGCTCCGCGACGGGCCAGCTCCAGGGCCACGTTGCCTGTGCCGCAGGCGAGGTCGAGGGCGGGCTGGCCCGAAAGGGGCTCGACCGCATCGGCAACCACCGGTGCTACCGGTGCGAGCTGCTCCGCGGTGACTTCGTATGAACCCCTGTCCCAGCTCGACATTCAGTCCTCCTCGTTGATTTCAGCCAGTGCCTTGAGCACCAGGCCGTCGTGCTTCTTCGGCTGGACTTTCGGAAAGACCCGCAGGATCTTCATGCCGCGAATAATGAAGGTCGCCCGCTGGACGCCCATGTACTTGTTCCCGTACATCGATTTCTCCACCCAGGTGCCGTACTTGTCGGCCACCTTGTGTCCGAGGTCGGCAACCAGTGTGAATTCGAGGTCGTTCTTGTCGGCAAACTTCGAGATGTCCTTGACCTCATCCGGCGAGATGCCGATCACTTTGGCCCCGGCCTTCGCGTACTCGTCGCTGTTGTCGCGTATCGAGCAGGCCTGGGTGGTGCAGCCACCGGTATTGGCCTTGGGGTAGAAATAGAGAACGACCAGTTCCTTGCGATGGTCGGAGAGTTTGACCTTCTCTCCGTGCTGGTCCTTCAGGGTGAAATCGGGAGCCTTGTCGCCTTCTTCGAGCATGGCTCTGATCCTAGTGCTCAACAGAGTCCGGTCATGTGTCGATGAAGGGCGTGATCGGACGGGTTTCAGTTGAAGGCGGGGCGCAGCTCGCCGACATCCTTATGTTGCGAGAGTGGACCGCAGCAGGCCGGCGAGGGCAGCGCCGCATTTGCCGTCCTCGTCCTTTTCCGGGTTGTAACAGGTGACGTTGAACCCGATCAGGCCAGGGGAGGAGGCCAGCGGGCTGATCAGGCTCTTCAGTTCGGTCATGCTCAGCCCGTCCGGCATCAGGTAATCCGTTGCCGGGAAGGAGTCGCCGTCGAGAATGTCGACATCGAGGTGGAGCCAGAACTTCGAGTCACCACTCGCCAGTTCGGCTTCGATGGACTTGCCGACCCTGGCCAGGTCGGCGTGGCGGAGGTCGTCGCGATATTCGATCCGGCTGATGCCAAGGCCCTTCGGAAAGGGGGCGATCAGGTCGAGTTCCTCCTGGTCACGGGCGCCGACCAGGGCGATCCGACCCGGATCCACGAGGGGCGTTTCGCCGACCGCATCCAGGAACGGTTCGGGAGCGATCCCGAGCGAGGCCGCGACCGGGAAGTCGGCGCCTTCGCCGGTGGGGGAGGTCTGCCCGGTGAAGAGGTCCAGGTGCCCGTCGAAATAGGCCAGTCCGAACTCGCCGAGCGAGTCTCTCGCGCCGGCAAGTGCCGCCGGCAGGAGGGTGCAGCAGCCACCGAGGATCACCGGCACGTTTCCTTCGGCGGTCAGTTCTGCGACGCGCGCCCGGACCTCGGCGGTCATCTTGAGAATGTCGTCGAAGGCGAGCCAGCCATTGGCTTTGTCCCGGTCGAGTCCGCGGATCTGCCGGCTGGTGTCGCCGGCGTCCTTGAAACCTTCCGGGCCGAGCAGTTCCCGCAGGGCTGCCGGGCCGAGTTCGGTACCGCCCGCCGTGCCAACGCTGTCGATCGGGACCCCGAGGAGCGTCAGCGGGCCGCGGTCACCCATCAGTCCTCGCGCCCGATCTCCTGGCCTTCTTCGTCCTCGTCGAGTTCGTCGTCGCCCTGTTCGAGCGCGGTACCCGAAACCGATCCACCACTTCCAGGGTGGTAGTGGGTCTGGAAATGCTCGAGCAGTTCGTCCCGGTGCTGCTCGTCAACCGCTACGTCGTCGGCGATCCGCACCCAGTCCGCACCTTCGTAGTCCTCCATGTTGAAGATCTCCTGGTCGATCGACGCGGAATCGTCGACCACGACCACGACTTCGGTCTGGGGGTTGAAGTAGGTGCCGGGCTGGACCACCAGCTCCTCGAGTTCGTAGCGGGATGTGGAGTCATCCATGCGCCCATACTAACCACGACCTGCCGCCGGATCGGAAGATTCACCACACGATGCCGGCCGTCGCGTCCCGCTAGCCGAACTCGGCCAGCATCCGCTCGACTTCGGCCTCGACGTCGAGCAGCGGTTCTCCCTGGCGTTCCCGCCTTTCGTTCTTCGCGATCACCACCTGCCGGATCTCCTCGCGTATCCCGGCCAGCTCGGGATCATCGGTCCCGGCGGCCGGGTCGGCTTCGGTGGTCGGTGCCGCCGGATCATCGTCCTCGCCGGGCAGGCGACCCCCCAGCAGCCGTTCCATCTCGCTGTCCACGTCCACCGGGGTCTCGCCCCGCCTCGCCTGGCGATAGGCCTTGGCCTCGATCAGCTGGCGCAGTTCCTCGTGCTGCTCGGCCTCGCTGCTCTCGTCGAAATCCACCGCGAAACGGCCCTTGCCGATCTCCTCGTATCCCTTGCCGGAGCGGGCAAAAGCGATCGCGGCGATCGGGACCACGATCACGCAGAGCAGGATCAGGACCAGGGAAAGCTCCGCAGCCATGTCCCAAGGCTATTGCCTCTCCCGCTGGGCGGCCCCATCCGGTACCCTTCCCTGAGAGTTATTGACTGACTAGTCAATCGGGAGCCGTCCGGGCCCCTCGCCCCGGCCCCGCATCGAGCAAATCGAACGGTTCCAAGCAACCGAAGGAGTTTGAACACAAGTGGTTGACTTCACGCTTAGCGACGAGCAGAAGGACCTGCGCGAGATGGCGCACAACTTCGCCGAGAAGGAGATGCGGAGCGTCGCCTTCGAATACGACAAGGACGGCACCTGGCC
>JAGQUR010000023.1 GCA_020438395.1 Solirubrobacterales bacterium
TCGAACACCTCGCCGAGATAGGCGGCGGACATGGCCGAGCATTCGATGTGCCAGCCGGGCCGTCCCGGACCCCAAGGGGAATCCCAACTGGTGTCCTCTCCTTCTTTCTGTGCCTTCCAGAGGGCGAAATCGAGCGGATCGCGTTTGAGGGAACCCGCGTCGTCCCCCTCCCCCTGTTCCATTTCTTCGGTCGGCCGGTGCGAGAGCTTGCCGTATCCGTCGAAACTGCGAACCGAGAAATAGACATCTCCGCCCGACTCGTAGGCGTGACCTTCCTCGACCAGGGTGGCGATCAGGTCGACGATCGGGCCGATCGTCTCGGTCGCCAGGGGTTCGGCATCCGGGCGGCCCAGGCCGAGCCTGCCCGTGTCTTCGAAATAGTCACTAGTCATCTCCGCGGCCAGTTCCCCCGACGGGATACCGCGATCGGTCGCCGCCGTGTAGATCTTGTCGTTTACGTCGGTGACGTTGATCGCCAGCTTCACCGAATAGCCCTCGCTCCGGAGGAATCTGGCGAGCAGGGAAAAGATCACGAAGGGACGGGCGTTGCCGATGTGGATCCGGCTGTAGACCGTCGGGCCGCAGGCGTATATCCCGATCTCCTCGTCGGGATCGAGCGTGAGGAGATCCCCGCTCATGGTGTCCCTGATCCTGACCTCGCGCATTGCCGCGGAGAGACTACTCAGAAGGTTCTGTAGCCGCCGGCCCCGGGACCGCCGCGACGGCGCCTCGGCGTCGGACCGCCCTCGCCCTCGCCGCCTTCGGAGCGCTCCCATTCGGGGGCGGTGCTGGAGGCGGCGCGGAGGGCTTCCTGCCGGGCCCGGTCGGCCGCTGCCTGAACGTCATCCTCTGCCGACTGTCGGGCAATATCGGCCCGGCGTTCGGCTTCACGCTGGATGCGTTCGTCTTCTTCCCGCAGACGCTCGTCGGCCCGGCGTCGGGCATTCTCTTCGGCTTCGCGACCGAAGCGCTCGATCAACTGTTCGACCCTTTCGGCCGCTTCGCGGCGCACCTGCTCGGTGCCTTCCATGACACGGCGGTCGACGTCAGCTTCGATCTCGGCGATCCGCTGGCGGGCAAGCGATTCAAATTCGTTGGCATGCGCCTCAGCCTGCGAAGCCCTTTCCTGGGCCTTGCGGGTGCGCTCGTCGGCCGCTTCAATCCGGTTCTTGGCTTCCCGCTCCGCTGCCTGCCGGGCCTCCTTGGCGAGGCGCTCGGCGACTTCCTCGAGATGCCTGGTCCGGGCGGCAAGTCTTTCCTCGCCCTCGGCGGCAACCTTGGCGGTCGCCTCTTCCCGGGATTCGCGCTCCTGCTTGAGCGTTCCTTCGACCCGCTTCAGGTCCGCCTCGACCTTCGCCTGGGCCTCGCGCTGGTCGGCGTCCTTCTGCTCGAGCTCCTTCGCCTTCTCTTCGGCCTCGAGCCGGGCCTGGCGTGAAGCCTCGATCTTTTCCCGAGCCTCGGCACTGAGCTTGCGCAGCGTCTCCCGGGCCTTGGTCTTGATGTCCTCTCGGGCTTCCGCGACCTCGCGGGCCGCCTGGGCCTTGGCCGCTTCGACGCGCTGGTCTGCGGTTGCCGCGGAGGCATTTGCCCTTTCTGCTTCCTCGCTGGCCTTGCGGGCCTGCGCAAGAGAATCGCGGGCGGCAGCCAGAGCCTTGAGCTCGGCCTCGCGGGCGGCCACCTCGGCCTCGCGGGCCCGGGTCTCGCTTGCCGTCATCTCCTTGGCAAAGGCCTCGATCCGGGACGTGAGTTTGCCCGATGATTCGCCGACCTGGCGGAGTTCGGGGGGAAGCCCGTTTCCGCGGGTCTCCTCTTCCTTGGACGGAGCTGGATTGGAATCGCTCATCGTAGGCAAACGCTACTACGAAGAGCCGCGGTTGCGGAGTTCGTCCGCGAAATTACCCCAGATCCTTCTTGAGGATCTTGCCGGTGGCGTTTCGAGGCAGCTCGGGCAGGAAGACCACGTCCCGGGGCGCCTTGTAGGAGGCGAGATTGGTCTTGACGAAGGCACGAAGCTCCGTCTCGCCCAGGGAACCCTTGCTCTTGAGCACCACATAGGCTCGCAGCGCCTGACCGAACTTCTGGTCTTCGACGCCGATCACCGCCGCCTCGACCACCTCTTCGTGACCGGCGATCAGGTCCTCCACCTCTGCCGGGAAGACGTTCTCCCCGCCGGAGACGATCATTTCGTCGTCACGGCCGTCGATGAAGAGCCGGCCCTCCGAGTCGAAGTGCCCCACGTCGCCGCTGGAGAGGTACCCGTCGAGGTTCTCCTTGTTGCCGCCGCCCGTATAGCCCTCGAAGGTCATCTCGTTGCGGATGAAAATCCGGCCGGTCTCGCCCTCGGAAACTTCGTCGCCGAACTCGTCGACCAGCTTGACACTGGTCCCGTACGGCGGCCGGCCTGCCGTTGCCGGATCGACACGGAGATCCTCCGGCGTGGCGATCGAGCCCATCGCAACCTCGGTGGACCCGTAAAAGTTGTAGATGTTGTCTCCGTAACGGTCCATCCACGCCGTCGCGAGCCCACCCGGCAACGCTGAGCCGGAGAGGGTGACGATCTTCAGGTTGTCGGCCCGGAAATGGCCGCTGGTCTCCTCGTCGAGTTCAAGGATCCGCTGGAGCATCACCGGCACCGCGACCAGCACGTCTGCTTCGTACTGGTCGACGAGTTCCATCGTCTGGGCCGGCATGAAACGCCTCTGCAGAACCAGCCTCGCACCGACCGAGGTGCCGATGATCGAGTTCAGATAGCCCCAGGAATGAAAGAGCGGGGCGGCCATCACGATCGTCTCACCGGCGAAATGGGGGATCCGGTCGAGCAGGCCGACCATTACGGCCAGCCCGCTCGGGGCCGGCCTCTGGGCTCCCTTCGGGGTCCCCGTGGTGCCGGAGGTAAGGATGACGTTGCGGCCCTTCTCCGCCGGCCAGGGCAGCTCGGAGTCGTCGTTCGAGGCGATCAGGTCTTCGAGGCTGGGCAGACCCGAAGTGCCGGGCTCGTCCTCGAACCCGCAAACCAGGCCGATGCTGTCCGGGACCCCCGCAAGAAGATCCTCGAATTCCTGGTCGAGAACGACGACCTTCGCTCCTTCGCGCTGGACGACGTCGGCCAGCTGGGGGCCGGAGAACATCGTGTTGAGGAGGATCACGCTGGCGCCGAGCTTCCAGCCGGCCAGGTTCGACTCGATGAAGCCCCGGTGGTTGCGGCACATCACCGCCAGCCCGTCACCCGGACCGATGCCCATCCCGGCGAAGGCGTGAGCCAGGGCGTTGCTTCGCCGGTGTACCTCGCTGAAGGTCAGCTCGCCGCGTTCGTCCTCGAGATAGACCTTGTCACCGTGCTTGACCGAAGCAACGCGGATCGCGGTGGCCGGTGTGGTGCCGCCCCGGATCAGCGCCGACGCGGCGACCGGAAGGGACCCCGGGCCGAGCCCGCCGATCACGCCGGCACGCTGCAGCGTTCGGATCTCGAAGCTCTTGTTGGAAACGGCTTCTGCGGCGGCTTTGACCGGGTTCATTGAGGAGTGACTCTACTTCACGTTCAGTCCAGATCGACCGCGGCGACCGCCATGCAGGCGATGCCCTCGCCCCGGCCGATCCAGCCCATCCGTTCGTTGGTGGTTGCCTTGACACTTACCCGGGTTCCCGTCGTTTCAGACAGCTTCGAAACCATGGCCGGACGGTGGGGTCCGAGCTTCGGCTCCTCGCAGACCAGGGTCGCGTCGACGTTGAGGATCGGGCCGCGGAGCATGCCGACGACCGTACTCAGGAGGCCGATCGAATCGGCACCCTCCCAGGCGGGATCGGTGTCCGGGAACACCTCGCCGATGTCGCCGAGGCCCGCCGCTCCGAGGATTGCGTCGATCACCGCATGGGTGAGCACGTCGGCGTCCGAGTGCCCGCTCAGACCTCTCTCATAGGGGACTTCCACCCCGCCGAGGATCAGTTTGCGACCCTCGGAAAAGCGGTGGCTGTCGTACCCGATGCCGATGCTGACTGCCATCTCAGTCTTCCTCCCCTGAATTATCGCCGGGATCGTCCAGTTGACCAAGGGGAACGACGTGGCGTTCCCTGCCCTCGAACACCGCCACCTCGGTCACGCCCATTTCGGCCAGAAACTCCAGAGCCTCCGGATACCGGAAGCCGATCTGGGCCGGCTCGTGGGCATCGGAGGAGAGGGCGAAAACCGCACCCGCATCGACGCACATCTCCATGAAGGCGGGGGCCGGGTAGATCTCCCCCACTCCCTTGCGCAGTCCTGCCGTCGAGACCTCGACCGCGATGCCGGATTCCGCGATCGCCTCGATTGCCGGCTCGTACATGGTCTTCGGGTCGACCGAGGGGAATCGTCCGGCCCGGCCCCAGACCTTGACCAGGTCGGGGTGGGCGAGGATGTCGAAGAGGCCCGATCGGGCGGCGTCGGCCAGGGTCTCGAAGTAGCGCCGCCAGATGTCATCGGGGTCCTGGGTACCGTCCCAGATCGTGTAGTCCTCGGTGTCCAGCGAATAGTCGCCGAGGAAGTGGACCGACCCCACCACGTAGTCGAAGGGACGGGAACCGAGCATTGCTTCCAGTTTCTCTTCGGCTCCGATGATGTAGTCGCCTTCGATTCCCAGCTTGATCGGGCTGGCCTTCACCGCTTCCACGTACTGGTCGATGTCGTCGATCGCCCATTCATCCCAGAACGGATGCCGCCACACGGTCAGGGCCTCGGTGAAGCGGTACATGTGCTCGGCACAACCGAGGTCGGTCACCCCGGCCTGCCGCGCCGCCTCGACGTAGCGGCCGATGTTCTCCTCGTTGAAGTGGTCGGCGGCCCTGGCGTTCAGGTCATCGCCGCGCAGGTGGAGGTGATAGTCGGTGATTGCGGGTTCCGGGCTCATTGGTTCTTCTCGAGAAGGAAGGCGGCGAGTTCGAGGTCGCTGGGGACTGTGACCTTGATGTTGCCGGAAGGAGCCTCGATCACGCCGACCGAGCCCCCGGCGGCTTCGACCAGGGCCGCGTCATCGGTGGCGGAGGCCAGGTCTCCGGACGCGAGCGCTTTCCGCAGCATCTCCACCCGGAAGACCTGGGGCGTCTGCACGGAAACCAAAGCCGAGCGATCGAGCGTCTCGGCGACGATCCCCTCATGACCGACCCTCTTGACAGTGTCGGTCACCGGGGCTGCGGCGATCAGCGCGTCGAGACCCGCATCCGCTTCCAGACCTGCCACGGCGGCATCGATGAGCGAAGGGGTCACCAGCGGCCTTGCCGCGTCGTGTACCACGACCAGCTCGGGCGAGCTCCCGGCGGTGATCGCCCGGAGTCCGTTGGCAACCGAATGGGAGCGGGTCTCGCCACCCTCGACGGTAACGATGTCCGGTTCGGTGAACAGATCTGCCTGACCCGGTGGTACCGCCACGAAGATCCCGTCGATCGAGTCCGCCTTGCGGAAGGCGTCGACCGACCACGAGTACAGCGGCCTTCCCCGCAACCCGACGAGGGCCTTGGGTCCGCCGGCCCCGAGCCTTTGCCCGGAGCCGGCGGCCACGATGAGTGCCGGCACCCCCATGCGGGAGTCCGCCCTGCCTGCGGCCTAGGCCGCGGCGGCTGCTACCGAGGCCTCGTAGCGCTCCTCGAGCAGGCCGTCGAGGTAGCTTTCCGCTCCCTCCTCGTCCTTGTCGAGGGCGTACATGAACTCGGAGGCCAGAATCTTCTTGGCCCGGGTGTACATCTGCTTCTCACCGGTGGAGAGGCCCTTCTCCATCTCCCTAAGCGCGAGATTGCGGACCACTTCGGCCAGTTCGAAGACGTCACCCGTCTTGATCTTTTCCTTGTTGTACTTGAACCTGCGGTTCCAGTTCTTGGGCATGTCGGAAACCTCGTCCGACAGCACCGAGATGACCTTCTTGATCTCGTCCTCGTCGATGACCCGGCGCAGACCGGCCTCGCCCGCCTTCTCGGACGGGACCTTCACGGTCAGGTCGTTGTGCAGGATCTTGATCGTCAGGTACTCGCGAGTCTCTCCCATGAGCTCGGCATCGGCCTTCTTCAGAACAACACCTGCCCCGTGGTGCGGATAGACGACCTTGTCGCCTTCCTCGAAATCGCACTCGTACGGAGTCAGATCGAGATCTTCATCGGTCACTTCTTCGCCGTTCACTGCCTCTGAATCGGAAATCAGATGCTCCTTGTCTCTTAGTTGACGGCCGACTGCGCCGTCATGTGTTCAAAAACCTGTCTGCCATCACGGACTCCTGGAGTCTCCGCACCCCTTCGCGGATCTCCTTGGCCCGGGCGGGGCCGACTCCGTCGACACCGGCAAGCTCGTCGTCGCTGGCCGAAAGAGCGGCCTCGACGCTGCCGAAGTTCTGCACGATCTTCTGGATGACCAGCCGCGGAAGCCGCGGAACCTGTCCCAGCATCCGGTAGCCACGCGGTTCTGTGACCAGATCGAGCGTGTTGACCTTGCGGTCGTAACCGAGCAGTTCGGCCAGACGCCCGAAGTCGAGAACGTCCTGATGGGTAAGTCCGGCCAGTTCCTCGACCATGTACTGGACGTTCTCCTCCGTGTCCTCGACCGCGTAGTCGCGCATAAGCGCGAGACGCTCGGAAGCCACGCCGACCATGGTCTCTTCCAGCTGCATCTCGATCAGCCGGCCCTCGGTACCGAGTTCGATCACGTACCGCTCGACCTCGGTCGCCATACGGGAGACGAGCTCGGAACGCTGGAGCACGGCCAAAGCGTCGTAAAGCACGACGCTGCCGCCGAACTCGGCCATCGAAAGCCTGCCGGAAAGCTCGTCAAGCCGGGTCCGGTACTTGTTCAGGGTGGCCAGCGCCTGGTTGGACTTGGCCAGGACCGCGGGAATGTCCTGAAGGATGTACTTGACGCCGTCCAGGTAGAGCGAAACCACCTCGCGCCGCTCCGAGATCGCGATGACCAGGGCATCCACCTGCTTGGAGATGCGCTCGGCGGTTCGATGACGGGTGCCGGTCTCGACCGAGTGGATGGTCGGGTCGGGCATCATCTGGACGTTCGCCCAGGTGATCTTGCTGCCGTCGGCGTTGATCAGGATCGCCCCGTCCATCTTTGCCACCTGGTAGAGCATCGCCGGGCTGTAGTCGATGTCCAGCCTGATGCCGCCCGACAGCATGAAGGCGAAATCCTCGGTCTCGCCGACCACGATCAGGCCGCCGGTCCGGGCGTGAAGGATGTTGTCGATGCCTTCGCGCAGTTCGGTGCCCGGGGCTACCGCGTCGATCGCACGCAGCAGCCTGGGATCCTGACGTTCAGAAAGATGAGCCAGATCACTCTCTACTGCTGGTGACATTCAGAGAATTATGCCAGATTCCGCTTTCCAATGCGGTCTGCCGTGCCTGTGGGCGGCGGTTTGCCGACCCGTTCAGAGCCTGAGAATCCCGCCTCGGAAGCCGAATTTAGACGCGCCTGAACCTCAGGCTGCAGCTTCCTCCCGGCCCGCCTGATTGCCGGAAAATGCGACTTTCAGCGCCTGCCTGACGCTGGAGCAGGGAGCGAGGCCGGCCAGACGCTCTCCGCCCGGCGGCCCGATGACAGGTGCCAGGCCGAATTTGGCTGCCTCGGCCACCCGCCGGTCGGCGTGAGCAACGTACCTCAGGTCGCCGGTCAGGCCGAGCTCGCCAAAGCAGGCAAGCGGGCGGCCATCCGGGCCGGTCACCGGTTCGCCGCGCTGGGCGGAAGCCACCGCCAGGGCAACCGCGAGGTCCGCCCCGGGCTCGTCAACCCTCACCCCGCCGACCACGTTCACGAAGACATCCGCCGTGCCGAGACCGAGCCGTGCATGACGGGCAAGGACGGCGAGGATCATGCTCAGCCGGTTGCGGTCGATCCCGTTCACGACCCGTCTCGGGATCTCCAGCTCACTCGGCGAGACCAGCGCCTGCACCTCCACCAGCACCGGTCTGGTCCCCTCCATCGAAGCGAGCACCACCGAACCCTGGGCGCCGGTCGCTTCCTCGACGAACCTGGCAGACGGATCGAGTACCTCGGTCAGGCCGCCGGATCGCATCTCGAAAACTCCGACCTCGGATGTGGCGCCGAACCGGTTCTTGACCGCCCGAAGGGTCCGCCAGGTTCGCTCGCGTTCACCCTCGAAATGGAGCACGCAGTCGACGAGATGCTCCAGCACCCTCGGTCCGGCCAGGCTGCCTTCCTTGGTCACGTGCCCGACCAGGATCACTGCCACGCCGAGCCGCTTGGCCTGCTCCGCCAGGGCATTCGCGGCCTCCCGGACCTGACCCACCGAACCCGGGGCGCCGCTCAGCTCCGAGCTATGCATCGTCTGGATCGAATCGATCACGCAGACTGCCGGCTTCTCGCTCTCGATCGTGCCGAGCACGGTCTCCAGCGAGCTCTCGGCCAGCGCCCTCACCTCAAGCGCGGCGGGACCGAGCCGCTCGGCCCGCATCCTTACCTGTGCCGCGGATTCCTCGGCCGACACGTAGAGGGTCTCTATCCCGGCCGACTGGAGGTTGGCCGTGGCCATGCCGGTCAGGGTGCTCTTGCCGATCCCGGGCGACCCGCCCAGCAGGATCAGGGATCCGGGCACGATCCCCCCGCCGAGGACCCGGTCCAGCTCCCCGATCCCGGTGGAGAGCCTCTCGACACGGGAGGTCTGCACCTCTCGCAGGCGGACGGCGCCGCCGGGTGCTCCCGGACTCAGCGCCCGGCCGTTGCCGGCCTTTCCGGAGGCCTTCGGAGTCGGCCTGGGCGCAGCCTGTTCGACCAGCGTGTTCCACTCCCGGCAATCCGGGCACTGGCCGGTCCAGGCCATGGCCACATGGCCGCAGCTCTGACAGACGTGTTGTGAGCGGATCTTCGCCACCACATGAGAGTAAGGGCGTCACAGGACGCCCTCGCCCCCATGTGACGGCATGTCTGCGCGGGATCCGGTCTTCGCCGTATCTGCGGGAAAGCCGCAGGGACTGAGGCGGCTCGCGGCAATATCCTCCGGCCCATGTACTGGACCTTTCTCGTCTTCCTGCATGTTGTCGCGATGGCCTTCTTCCTCGGCGGCCAGATAATGCTCGCCTTCACCGTCGTACCGGTCATGCGGGCCGAACCGGCCCAGCCGGAGAAGATCAAGCAGGTCGCGCAGCGATTCGGAATGGGCTCGCTGATCGCCCTCGGGGTCCTGCTGTTCACCGGCATGGCGCTCGCGTCCCACTACGAACTCTGGGACTACGGTCCCTTCCAGGTCAAGATGGCCCTCGTGGTCGCCACCATCGTCGCCGTCTTCCTCCACATGATGCGCGGCAACAACCACGTCCTTATGGGGATCACCTTTCTGCTCACTCTCGCCACCGTCTACGCCGGGGTGAACCTCACTCACTGACCGGAGTCGAGCCGCCATTAGGCGGAAATGGCCATATAGCGCTCCATACAGCTATCTCGACGAAGTCGGCGTGTTGATAGCTTCACCGGTCAATGAGCACCTCTGACGACCTCGCCCCCGAGGCCCCGGGCGGCGCCCGGGAAATCCGCTTCCTGAACATCATCGCCGCCGTGGCGATCCTCGACTTCCTCCTGCTGATACCGCTGGTCTGGGCTTCACGATGGGTGGCCGACAAGCACGACCTGGTCTCGGTCCTCGGGCCGATCCACGGCTTCTTCTTCCTGGTCCTGATCGGACTCTGCGGCTACGGCTCCCTGGAAAAGTGGTGGGGCTGGTGGTTTCCCCTGCTCACCCTGGTTACCGGCGGGGCGATCGGCTCCCTGATCGGTGACATCCTCGTCCGGCGCCAGCTGAAGGAGAAGGCCGCAGCATGAGTGAAACCGAAGCAGATACAGCCCTCGCCGAGGTCACCTGGAACCTGGAAGACCTGCTCGAGGGTGACGTCTCCGATCCCCGGGCGGCGGTCACAGCGCTGCTCGATGAAGCCGAAAAGGCCTCGGGCAAGTTCGCTGCCGAATACGAGGGGAAGGTCGCCGAACTCGACGGTCCCGGGCTGATCGTCGCAATGACCAAGCTGGCCGACATCTCGGACCGGGCCGGCCGGGCGCTCAACTACGCCCACCTGCGTTTCGCCGCCGACACTGCCGACCCGGCCAATGGCGCTCTCCTCCAGATGGGATCCGAGCGCGCCACGCAGATCCAGACCAGGCTCCTCTTCTTCGAGCTCGAATGGGCCGCGCTTGATGACGAAAAGGCGGAAGCGCTGCTTGCCACGCCCGGTCTCGAGTTCTGCGAGCACTACCTGCGAAACGAGCGCAAGTACCGCGACCACCTGTTGAGCGCGCCGGAAGAGAAGATCGTGACCGAGCTGTCGGTGACCGGTGCCGGAGCCTGGTCGCGGCTCTTCGACGAGCTGACTTCGGCAATCCGTGTCGACCTTCCGGGTACCGATGAACCGGTCAGCCTCGACATCGCCCTCTCGGGACTCCACAATCCCGACCGGGAGGTCCGGAAGACAACCGCCGAAGCGGTCACAGAATCCCTGGAGCCGGGAATCAGAACCCGCGCCTATGTCTTCAACACGCTGCTCCAGAACAAGGCAACGATGGACCGGCTGCGCGATTATCCGCACTGGCTGGCCACGAGAAACCTCAGCAACGAGGCTTCCGACGAATCGGTTCAGGCCCTGGTCGAGGCGGTCAAGGGTCGCTACGACCTCGCCCGCTCCTGGTATCGGACCAAGGCAAAGCTGCTCGATGTCGAGAAGCTGGCTGACTACGACCGGATGGCGGCGATCGCCACCGACGACGTGACGATCGAATGGGACGACGGCCGTGAAATCGTCCAGAGCGCCTTCGACTCGCTCGCTCCCCAGGCCGGCGAAGTGATCGGCAGGTTCTTCGAGGGCCGCTGGATCGACGCTCCGCCGGCCCCGAACAAGCGGGGCGGGGCTTTCTCGGCCTCGACCGTGCCCTCGGTCCACCCCTACGTGATGCTGAACTACACGGACCGGCGCCGCGACGTTCTCACGCTTGCCCACGAGCTCGGTCACGGACTTCATCAGGCCCTTGCCGCGAAACAGGGAATTTTCCATCAGGACACCCCCCTGACCGTGGCGGAGACCGCTTCTGTCTTCGCCGAGGAACTGGTTTTCGGTCGCCTGCTCGACGCCGAAAAGGACCCGGCATCGAGACTGGGACTGCTATCGGAGTCGGTCGAGGGACAGATCGCCACGATCTTCCGCCAGATCGCCATGAACCAGTTCGAGGACCAGGTTCACACCGCCCGACGCGAGGAAGGCGAGCTTTCGGTGGAGCGCTTCGGAGAGATCTGGGCCGGTACGCAGGAAGACCTGCTCGGCGATTCCGTCGAAGTGACTGACGGTTACCGCTCCTGGTGGTCCTATGTGCCTCACTTCATCGGCTCCCCCGGGTACGTCTATGCCTACGCCTACGGGCAGTTGCTGGCCCTCTCGGTCTATCGCCTCTACGAGGAGCAGGGCGAGTCGATCGTCCCCGGATACCTCGAGATGCTTTCGGCGGGTGGCTCCAGGTCACCGGAGCAACTCGGGGCCCTGGTCGGGGTTGATCTAGGTGACCCCTCTTTCTGGGACAACGGACTCGATCTGGTGGCAGGCCAGATCGAAGCGGCACAGGCGGCTGCCGACGAAGTACTTCAGGCGCGCAACCAGGCCTGAAGCGGCATTGGCCCAACCATTGCGTCGCAGGTCCGATCTGGATGTCCCGGAAGTGGGTGCGCAAAGATCGATTCCGGGTAAGGACGACATGACCCGGTTTACGGAAGGGCTCACGGATGACGGAGCAGGCCAGAAAACCGAGGGTTTCGCAGGAAGCTCGGCGCGCCGAGGTCATAGATGCGGCGCTGATCGAGTTCGGGCGGTTCGGATTCGCCGGCACTTCCACTTCGATGATCGCCGACCGGGCGGGCATCCGGCAGCCCTACATCTACGCCCTGTTCGAGAACAAGCGGGACCTCTTCCTGACCTGTCACGACGCCCTGAACGACCGGATCCGCGAGACCTTCCGCCAGGTGGCCCTGCCGGAAGACAGCCCCTATGAGCGGATCCGCAAGATGGGTCTGGCCTATCTCGGCCTGCTCAACGACGACGACCGGGTCCGCTGCCACCTTCAGGTCTTTGCCGCCGCCGGCAACGACGACCTCAGGGAACCGATCCGCGAGGGCTTCAACCGGCTCTTTGATGACGTTCTCGAGATCAGCGAGGCCAGCCGCCCCGAAGTTGCCCGGTTCTTCGCCACCGGCATGCTGCTCAACGCAATGGCGGCGCTGGACGAGCCGTTCGAAATGATCCAGTACCTGGAAGTAACCCCGGAAGCACAGCTTTGAACCGCCGTAACCTCACCTGTCTGGCCCTGAGCCTTGCCTGCCTGCTTGCCGGGCCGGTGGCCGCACAGGCCAAGTACCAGAAAACCAAGCCCGTCGGCTGGGGTCCCCGGACCAGCAAGGCAGCGGCGAAGCTGGTCAACAGGAATCACTACGAACCGCGGCCGATGAACTACAAGGACAACCATCGGGTACCCGGCAAGAAGATGCTGCGGGCCTGGCGCAAGCGCAGCGACATGCCCTACAAGCGCTTCGTCGACGGGCGCTTCAAGGGCACGACTGACGAGATCATCCAGTGGGCCTCGCTCAAGTGGGGGATCGACACCGACACCATGCGTGCCGTGGCCGTGGTCGAATCGTGGTGGGACATGGACGTTCGCGGCGACAACGGCGACTCGTTCGGGCTCTATCAGGTCAGGCGTCCCTACCACTGCTGGGGAAAGTGCAAGATCGCCCGGTACTTCACCGCATTCAACGCCGACTATTACGGGGCGATCGTCCGCTCCTACTACGACGGAAAGCAGACCTGGCTCAACACGGTCACCGGCAACGGCAAGCGGTACAAGTCCGGTGACCTGAAGGGGAGCATGGGCGCCTGGTACTCAGGCCGCTGGTGGGGGCCGCCCGACCACCCGATCGAGCCCTACCTCCAGGCGATCGCCCAGCGCAAGGCCGACAAGACCTGGCGACATCCGGACTTCGTCGCCTACGGCCGCCAGTAGGAGGGCGGCCCGCCGGCGTCAGCTGCCGGACGCGGCTGGGGGTTCAGGGGTTCAGGGATGATTCAGGGGTTCAGCGGCCCTTGCGCCAGACCCGCACCATGGCCTGCCGGACAACTGTGTTGTTCGAGCGCAGCACGAAGGTGACCGGCAGCTTGACGCCCCGGTGGGCCCGCCAGGTGACCCGGATCCGGTAGTTGAGGGTGCGGGTCGCTCCGACTGCCAGGTTCCCGAGGCTGCGGCAGCGGTTGCCGGCCAGTTTCAGAGCGCGCTTCCGCAGGTTCACGCAGATCCTGGTCGAATTCGAGGTAACACCGCCACGGTTGGAAACCTTCACCTTGAATCGCACCACCCTGCCCTTGCGGGCGGACCGGTGGCCGGGAGAGACCGTGATGCGGTTACGGGTCTGGTTCAGTCCGATGCCGGAGAGGTTGGTGACCTCATTCCCACCCTCGGAAGTCACCGATACCTGCGCCGTCTGGGTCGCCGTCGAACCGGGCGTGAAAACCACCTTGAACCGGCAGTTCGTATTCGGCTGCATCTGTTTGACGCAGTCGCTGGCGCCACTCAGGGCGTAGCGGCCGGCGTTCGCGCCGCTGAGGGTGATTCCGGTGACGTTGTTGGGAGTCTGTCCGTTGCTGCCGATCGTGATGTAGGTGGTCCTCTTCTCGCCGATCGCGGACTTGCCGTAGTTGAAGGAATCGGGATCCACCCGCAGGCTCGGATCGGTGAAGGTCATGACCCTCGCCGTGCCGATACTGGACCCGTCGATCGCCGTAAACGCAGCCATCGACCGGCCATCCTCGGCAACCACGAACCCGGGATCGTCGCTGTAGACGAAGCTTCCGCTCGGAGTCTGCGAGTCGATTCCGCTGCCCGAGAAGCGGGCGAAAGAAACCGTCGACTGCCCGGGGATCGCGCCCGGGTCCACTGCCCCCGACATGCCGGCGCCCAGCGCGTTCATCGCGATCGCCGGCGACTCGAGATTCGTGGCTTCCGTGATGAACGGGCCGGTTCGGCCACCCCAGACCGGCTTGCCGTCGACCTGCCAGACGAAGACCCGGTAGGTCTCAAGCCTCTGCCCGCCGCCGTCCAGGTCATGGATCCATGCCGCTGCCGGCTGCCCTCCGTAGGTCTGGGTGGCCGTCAGGCCGCTGATCGGGTAGGGGACGCCGTACACGGTAGGCGAAGCGTTGGTGACAGTTGCGCCAGTTGAGACCAGGACTCCCTTTTCCAGTCTCAGCAGCTGAGCAGACCAGTTGTAGAAGTACTCGAAAGTGGTGAAGTCGAGAGTCTTCCGGTAGCAGACCCAGAAGGCATTCAGCGATCCGTCCGCACCGTAGGTGACATGGACGTCAAACGGGTCTTCGCAATCCGGTCCGTCGGTATTCGCGAAGACGAGTACGAGGTCGCTGACCGAGTCATCCGAGTTGATGTCGCGGTTGGCAACGTTGCTGTCGGCTCCTGTGCCCTGCGGCCACATGATCCGGTAGCTGTACGGCCCACCCTCAGCGACCGGAGGCGCGGCACCGACAGACGGGGCGCCGGTCGAAATTGTGCCGTCGGTGAGGTCATGGATCGTGCCCGAGGTTCCGTCTGCGGCCACCATCACCGCCTGGACGTAAAAATTGACTCCGTTGTCCCGGCGCCAGGTCACCCCCGCGGTTCCGTCATCACCCAGCGCGATCGAGATGTCCTCGGCGTCGTTTCCAACTGGCAGGGTGTCCGATCTGTCCGTCACCGGACCGACGGTCCCGTCGGTCGCGATCGAAACCGTCTGAACGAAGTTGGAGGCACCGTCGTCGTTGATCCACCCGACCATGGCAGAGCCATCGGCGCGGGAACTCACCACCGGGTCCGTGGAATCCATGTTGGCCGGCGAAAACGTGAGGATCGAGCCCTGGGTGCCGTCAATCTGGACCTTTGTGCCCTGAATCACGTCGAATCCGCCGACGTTGCGCTTCCAGACAACCCAGGAAGTACCGTCACTCGCCCCTGCGACCTGCGTCTGACTGACGCTCGAGCCGATTCCGGAAACGGTCGTGGGACTGGTCCATGTCGCGTTCGCCAGCGACGGAGCAGCCAGCATGAGGCAGCCGAGCACCAGCGCCGCCATCGCGCCTCTGAACAATCCGGTTTTTGCACGGCCTTCCGGCAAGAGAATCCTCCGTCCCTAGAACAGTCGGGTCAGTCTAGCTATAGCAACACCCGCAACACCCGACTGTCGCGGTCGGGAGCCTGAACGGGCTGCTATTCGGCGGCGGATTCCGCCGCGGGACCGTCGGAAGGCTCGGGCTTGCCGGGCGGCGGCTCGGTCGTGGCCGATCCTGACGATCCGGCTCCGACCCCGACCTTTTCCGGGCCGTCTTCCTTCTTCTTCGGCTTGCGGCGCGGCTTGGTGATCTTCAGTTCGAGCGGATTGTCGTCATCGTCACCGGTCTCGTTGCGGGTCACGGTCACCAGCGATCCGGCCACCGACTCGCCGCCTCCGGCCTTCAGCACTTCATCGGCCAGCGGGTCCTCGATGTAGCGCTGAATCGCGCGACGCAGCGGACGGGCACCCATCGACGGGTCCCAGCCCTTTTCGGCGAGGAAGTCCTTGGCGTCGTTGTCGAGTTCGAGCATCAGCTCGTGTTCCGCGACCTGATTGCGCACGCGGGCCAGCATCAGCTCGATGATCTCGCGCACCTCCTCGCGGCTCAGCTTGTGGAAGACGATGACCTCGTCGATCCGGTTGAGGAACTCCGGCCGGAAGACCTTCCGGAGCTCGCTCATGATGCGGCCCTTCATGTCGTCATAGGTGATGCCGGTGTCATCGGAGACCGTGAAGCCAATGCCCTGGTTGCGGGCGATCTCGGAAGCCCCGATGTTCGAGGTCATGATGATGATCGCGTTGCGGAAGTCCACCGTACGGCCCTGAGAGTCGGTCAGGCGGCCGTCCTCCAGGATCTGGAGCAGGATGTTGAAGACATCCGGGTGGGCCTTCTCTATCTCGTCGAGCAGCAGCACCGAGTACGGCTTGCGGCGCACGGCCTCGG
>JAGQUR010000137.1 GCA_020438395.1 Solirubrobacterales bacterium
GGCGGACCCCCTCGGTTGCGCTTTCTCACCATAGAAAATGCCCCCGCCAGGCGAGCCGGCGGAGGCATTCGTGAAGGGCGTATTTCAGTCCGGACGGCCGCTAGTCGATCGAGAACCAGGCCCGGACATCACCCTCGTGGTTCGAATACGGCTCGCCGGAGACGTCGATGACGACCTTCTCCAGCTCGCCCGTGAATGAGAACGGAGACTGGTATTCCGGGGTGACAGGAGAAGCGCTGTCCCGCCCGACGCAAAGCCCGTCGCCGACCACGCAGAAGTAACCCGGCTGGGTCACGATCTCGCCGGATCCAACCTTCTTCTCGTCGACGTAGAGGTCCAGAGTCCCCTTCGCCCCCGGCATCTTCGGATCGTCGTTCTTCCCCGTCGCGGTGAACTCGGCAACAACCAGGTGCTTGCCCGGCTCGAGCTCGTCTTCGGCCACCACGTTCTGCATGTAGGTGCCGACCCAGTTGAACGCGTACCGGAGCTTCCCGTCCTTGACGAACAGGCTGTGGCCCCCGGATACGCCGCCGTGAGCGAAGATCACGCCCTCGGTTCCGTCTTTCACCTCGATTCCGGCCGAGATGCTGTACGACCTGCCGGAGATCCGGACCGCCGCCTGTTCCGGAACGTCGGCCGTATGCGGGTAGTAGGTGTACCGGGCCATGTCGGGTGTGCCACTCGGCCGCTCGGCCAGGGTCTGTTCGAGCGCGGTCCGGTCATCGAGCGGCAGGCCGTTGTAGATGCCCGCGTTGTAATACCAGAGCGCTTTCAGCTCTTCGAGCTTCTCCGGATGATCCGCCGCGACGTCGTTGGTCTGCGACCGGTCGTTCTCGAGGTCGTAGAGCTCCCACTCGTCGTGTTCGAACTTGCCCCAGCCGCTGAGCGGAGGATGGACAGTCGCCGCCAGCCAGCCCTTGTGGTAGATCGAGCGCTGGCCGAGCATCGCGTAGAACTGGGTTTCCTTGCCCGGTGCCTCCGCGTCGGTGATCGACGCGGCGAAGCTCTCGCCCTCGATCGGGTTCTGCCGGTAGCCGTTGATCGTCTCCGGCGGCTCGATGCCGGCCAGTTCGTAGATCGTCGGGACCACGTCGACCGCGTGGATGTACTGGCTGCGGGGCTTGTCCTGGGGCTCGATCTTCGCCGGCCAGGCGACCAGGCACATGTCGGCCACGCCGCCCTCATAACCGGCCCAGCGCTTCCAGTAGGGGAAAGGTGTGTCGAAGGCCCAGGCCCAGCCGGTGCAGTAGTGGTTGTAGGAACCGGGACCGCCGAGTTCGTCGATGTGCGGCAGGGTCTCGTCGGTGGAGTCCGGGACCCCGTTGAAGAATCGCCATTCGTTGAACGATCCGTTTGGCCCGCCCTCGCCGCTGGCCCCGTTGTCGGAGACCGAGACGATCAGGGTGTTTTCCAGCTGGCCCGACTCTTCGAGGTAGTCGAGAACCCGGCCCATCTCGTGGTCGGCATAGGCGATGTATCCGGCGAACACTTCGGCCATCCGGGAGAAGAGCTTCTTCTCGTCGTCGGAAAGGCTGTTCCACGGCCGGACCGTGTCCAGCAGCGGCCAGGGCTGGCCGTCCGGGCCGGTCCGCTGGGGCTCGCCATGGGGGTTGATCGGGGAAAGCTCGGTTCCTTCGGGCAGGATGCCCATCTCGATCTGGCGCTTCAGGATCTCTTCCCGCAGCGCCTCGTAGCCGTCGTCGAAGCGGCCCTTGTACTTGTCGATCCACTCCTTTGGCGCGTGATGAGGGGCGTGTCCGGCCTGCGGCGCCAGATACAGGAAGAAGGGCTTCTCGGGGTCGACCTGATGGGCGTCGCTAATGAACTCGATCGCCTTGTCCGAGAGGTCCTTGCTCAGGTGGTAACCCTCCTCGGGCGTGGCGGGGGCGTCGATCGGGTGGTTGTCGTAGATCAGGTCCGGATACCAGCTGTTCGATTCGCCACCGAGGTATCCGTAGAAGCGTTCGAAGCCGCGGCCGAGCGGCCAGCGACCCTTGTAGGCGGCCATGTTGACCTCTTCACCCGGGGTCAGGTGCCACTTGCCGACGCAATAGGTGTTGTAGCCCTGCTCGGCCAGCACCTCTGAGATGAAACCGTTCTCGAAGGGGATCCGGGTCGAGATGCCCGGGAAGCCGGAGGAGAACTCGGCGATCGTCGCCATCCCGTTGGAAGTCGCATTGCGTCCGTTGAGCAGGGAAGAACGGGTGGGCGAGCAGAGGGCCGTCGTGTGGAAGTTCGAGTACTTGACGCCCATCTCTGCGATACGGCGCATGTTCGGCGTCTCGATCGGCCCGCCGAAGATGTCCATGGTGCTGAAGCCGAGGTCATCCCAGACCAGCATCAGCACGTTCGGAGCTCCCTCCCTGGCCTTGGGAGCCAGGAAGGGAGCCCAGTCGGGCTGGGAGTCGCGGACGTCGGTCGCGACCTTGCCCTGAAACTCGGCCATCTAGAGCGCCGCTTTCTCGTCTTCGCCGAAGACGACGATGCCCCAGGTGACCCAGACGCAGAGGAAGAAGATCGCCAGTGACCACCAGGGGAAGGCACCGCCGATCGAGAGCAGGGCGCCCAGCGCTCCGAGGGTGCCGCCGATAATTCCGATGACGCGCCCGAAGGCGTTGCCACCCAGAAGCGAAATTCCACCGGCCAGCTGGATTACGCCGAGAATGATCAGCACCCAGCCCATCGTGCTGAGATTGGTGAGTACGAGTCGGGTGTCGTTGACCAGGATGTTCGCGTTGTCGAGCGCGGCGATTCCGTAGATCAGGTTCAGGACCCCGAGCAGTAGCAGCATGATCGCGGCAAATGCTGTTCTTCCGGCTCCTCGCATGTGTGCAGCTCCCTTCGCTCGTCCCCTCCGGGACGGTTGGGTGGATGTTCTGACTCGACCGTAGGCCCGGCAATTCCCGGGAGCCTCATCCCAACCGGGTGAAACGCGCCACCTGCGTATCCTCCAGACAGATGGAATCGATGACGGGCACCGCAGGTCAGGGAGACTTGGGACAGGCCGGAAGCCGCAGTCACTTCCTGCCCAGAACGAGGCTGATCGAGCAGCTGGCCGGGGCCGGCGCGGCGCGGGTCATCCTGCTGGAGGCGCCGGCCGGCTATTCGAAATCGACCACCCTAGGCCTCTGGGGAGAAGTTGACTCCCGCCCGTTCGCCTGGGTCCAGCTGGAGGAACGACACAACGATCCGGCCCTGCTCGCGCAGGCGATCGCCAGTGCGCTCGAAGTGACCGGTATCGACTCCGGGACGCTGGATGAACTGAGAGCACCGGTGCCGGACTATCGCCTCCGACTCGAGAGGATCTCGTCGGCGATGACCGGACTCGATCCGTTCGTCCTCGTATTCGACGACGCGCATCTGATCCAGGCCGATTCGGCCTGGCAGGTGATCTACACCGTGATCGCGAGCATGCCGGAACGCTCACAGGTCGCGGTCGCCACGAGGTCGCATCCAGGCCTCCCGGTCGGGCGACTCAGGGCGAGGGGGGAACTGCTCGAACTGGGGGTCAGGGATCTGGCCCTGACCCGCCGGGAGAGTCACGAACTCCTGGCCAGCCTGGACCTTGATCTGGGAGACGTGGCCGACGAGATCCATGACCGGGCCGAGGGATGGCCGGCCGCCCTCTATCTGGCCGGGCTCGCGATCAGGCAGGCGGGAGGGACAAAGCCCGAGCCGCAGAGCTTCGACGGGGGCGACAGGATCGTCGTCGAGTACTTCCGCGACGAGTTCTTTCAGGACATGCCGGACGAGAAAGCCCAGTTCCTCTACCGGACCTCGATTCTGGAGGAGCTGACCGGCCCTCTCTGCGATGCGGTCACCGACCGGAGCGACTCGGCAGAGATGCTGAACGAACTGGCCAAAGAGAATGCCCTGATAATCCCGCTGGATCGAACCGGAGACAGGTTTCGCTGCCACCACCTGTTCCGGGACATGCTGCTCTCCGAGATGCGGCATCGCGACCCGGAAGCGAAATCAGAGCTTCGCCGCCGGGCGGCGATCTGGCTCGCCGCGAACGGGGAAATTCCCCGGGCCACCGACCACGCAATCAACTCCGGTGATTTCGAACTGGCCGGTTCACTTATCTGGCTGGATATCGCCGACACTCTCGGTCACGGGAGGCTCGCTTCGCTCGATCGCTGGCTGGGTGAGATCGGCGACGACCGGGTCGCGCAGATTCCCGCCCTGATCCTCGCGCGGTCCCACCGGGAACTCGCCATGGGCCATGGAGATGAAGCGTTCTACTGGCTTTCGGTCGCCGAAAGGGAAATCCCGGAGGATTCACCGGTCTACGGTGACGTGATCCTGCTTCGGGCGACCATGGGTCCAAACGGCACCGAGGGGATGATTGAAGACGGGGAAATGGCAGCCGAACTGATGGCCCCGTCCAACCCATTCCAGGTGCCGTCCAAGCTCTACCGGGGGATCGGCCTGTTCCTCGGTGAGGATGAGTCTGCCGAGCCCGTCCTGCGGGAAGCCGCCCGGGAGGCTGTGAAGGTCTCGGCGATCATCCAGGTCATCGCCCAGGCCCAGCTAGCCCTCGAGGCGCTTGACTCGGGTGATCTCGACAGAGCCGATGAATATGCGTCGAGGGCCCGGGACGTTGTCGAGCGATCGGGGCTCAGGATCCTGCGAATCATGTCTCTCGTATATGTCGTCCTGGGATTGGTCAGGGCGCAGCAGGGGAGAGTCGACGATTCAATGGCCCTGCTTGAATCGGGTGCCAAAGTCGGTGAGGGCATGGTCGATTTCATTCCCTGGTACGAGGGCGAACTCGCTGCGACCCGCTGTCGCGCCTACCTGCGGACCGGGCAATTCGACCCGGCGACGGAGCAGCTCAGAAAGGCCGAGTCCGTTCTCGAGAGCATTCCCGGTGCGACCCGGCTGGAAGGCTGGATCGACGACGCAAGGGATCAGCTCGAGCGGGCCCGGGGTGGGAGTTCCTCACCGGTCAACCTGACCCCGGCCGAGTTGAGAGCCCTCCAGTACCTGCCCAGCCACCACTCGTTCCGGGCGATCGGCGAGCAGCTCTACCTTTCGCAGAACACGGTCAAGACACAGGCGAACTCGCTCTACCGAAAGCTCGGGGTGAATTCCCGGGCCGAGGCGGTCATGGAAGGACGACGGCTGGGACTCCTGGACGACGAGGTCGAATGACCGGCAACTGGCAGCGTTCATCCCCATCGGATGAGGGTCGGAACACGACGACGGCTAGATTGACTGCTGAAACCACTGAACTTCACGGAAGGACAATCGGGTGAGCGAAGAAATCGAAGAAATGGGTCCGGTCGACTACGTGCTGGTCGAATGGTCCGACAACGAACCGACCGGTGAGGCGATTCCGTATCTGGTCGACCTGGTTGACAGCGGACTGATCCGCATCCTCGACCTCGCTTTCATCATCAAGAACGAAGACGGTTCGGTTTCCGCGATGGACATCAGCGATCTCGGTGGCGACTCCGAGTCGTTCGCCGTTTTCGAGGGTGCTTCTTCCGGCCTGCTCGACGAGAGCGATCACGCCGAAGCCGCAGAGGCGCTTGAGACCGGCAAGGCCGCGGCACTGCTTGTTTACGAGAACACGTGGGCTGCTCCGTTCGCGTCGGCCGTGCGCCGGTCCGGAGGTCAACTCGTGGCCAGCGGCCGGATCCCGGTGCAGGCGCTGATCGCGAGTCTCGACGCGGCCGAAGCCTAGGAAAACAGGAAAGGTAAGGAGAAGAAAATGCCAGGACTGATCAGAGGTGTCGCCCGGACGGCCGTCGTCGCCGGCACCGCGACCGCCGTCAGCAACCGTGTGTCCCGTCGCCAGGCCTCCCGTTGGGCCGAGCAGGACGGGCCGCAGTACGCCAACCCGCGGGCCGAGATGGCCCAGCAGCAGTACCAGGAGCCCGCCCCCGCTCCGGCCGAGGCGGGTCCGGATCCGATCGCCCAACTCAAGGAACTCGGGGAGCTGCATCAGAGCGGCGTCCTGACCGACGAGGAGTTCGCCGCGCAGAAGGC
>JAGQUR010000138.1 GCA_020438395.1 Solirubrobacterales bacterium
ACCTCGGGCGGCATTCAGCCGCCCTCCGCCTGAGTATCCCGGCGACGCTCACCCGGACCCACGGCAACCGGAACCATTGGCCCGGAACGACGGTGCCGCAGGTTTGCTTCCTCTGCGGTCGTGAACCTGCGGCCCCCGCGGCGTCACCACCCGGCGGATTCGCCGGGGGTCAGGAGATGGCCTTTTCGACCCGCTGTTCTTCGTCGATGAACAGGTACTCGTTGATCTGGCAGAGGCCCGCGATGTCGTGGACGTCCGTGTCCAGGTAGGGGATACGGATCACCGGTTCGCCGCTCAGGGTGTCGGTGAGCACCTGGATGTTCTTCTGGTCCCGGACCGCGAGGACGTCGTATTCGGCCAGGGTCCTGGCCAGCCGTTCTGACAGGTCTTCGTCATCGAGCTCCGAATCGATCCTCCTTGCCAGGTCCTTGACCTTCGGCTTCTGGGTGCCGAGCCGGTAGCGGACCCGGTTGACCACGGCGCCACCGAAGTTCATCCGGTTCTCGACCAGCTTCGAATGGAAGAAGACCGCTTCGTCGATCGGCTGGCCCTGCGGTCCGCAGATCACCAGGAAGCAGGTGCGTTCATCGGCCAGCAGCGAACTGACCCGGTGGGCCCGGTCCTGAAAACCGTCGATCATGCCGCTGAAGGCGGTGAAGAACTCGGACAGGTCGGCGAGCAGGTCGAAGCCGACGATGCGTTTCAGGACGGCAAGGGCGACCCCGGTGCCACGGCTGGCGACCCGGGCGGCGAAGCCGGTCGGCCGGATGAAGATCTGGAGTGACTTGCCCTCGATGAACTGGGTGAGCCTCTGCGGGGCGTCAAGGAAATCGAGAGCGTTTCGGCTCGGCGGCGTGTCCAGGACCAGCAGGTCGAAGCGACCTTCGGAATGGAGTTCGAAGAGCTTCTCCATCGCCATGTATTCCTGCGAGCCGGCCAGCGCGCCGGAGATCTGCTGGTAGATCCGGTTGTTCAGGACCCGGTCCCTGGCCTCGGCGTCTTCGGCATGCCTGGCGACCAGGGCATCGAAAGTCTCCTTCGCGTCCAGCATCATCGCCCAGAGTTCGCCGCCCTTCTCGGGGTTCACCCCCTGCTCCCGGAGCAGTTTCGGATTGACCTTGCTTGCCTCGTTGCCGAGTTCCTTCAGGCCGAGCGAATCGGCCAGACGCTTGGCCGGGTCGATGGTCAACACACAGACCTTCAGGCCCCGCGCGGCCATTCCGAGCGCGATCGCGGCCGAGGTGGTCGTCTTGCCGACCCCGCCGGATCCAGCACAGATCACGATTTCGCGGCCTTCGATAATCGATTCGACCGAGGCCATCAGGTGATCTCCTCGGCCAGCTTGCGGGCCGATTTCAGGTCGAGTTCCGGTTTGAAGATGAAGGGGAGGGTGGTCACCTCGGTCTCGACCATCTCCTCGAGTCTCGCCAACTGCTCCCGCTGGTCGGCGGCCCGGGTTGCCTGGGATGTCCCGGCCCTCCCGGCCGCCCGGACTTCATCGTCGTCGCTCTTCCTGAGCTTCGAGAGCTTCTTCACCTCACCCTTCGAAAAGTTCTCGGGATAGAGCGCATTCATGATGACCCGGTCGATCGAGATCCCGATGTCCCCGGAGAGCTCCGCCTCGAGTCTCGCCGTCTCGTTGACCGGCATCTCCTCGGGCAGCGAGACGATCACCGTCCCGGTCTGCTCGTGGTCGGTGATCAATTCCTCGAGTTGCAGGGCCTGGCTGTGGATCGGGCCGACCCGGGCGATCGAGGCGAAAGTGCGCGGGGTCTGAAGAAAGCTGATGCCGTGGCCGGTCGCCGGGGCATCGACGATGACCAGGTCGTACTTGCGGCCGTGCTTGACCTTGCGGTCGAGCTGGGCGAGCTCCCAGATCTTGCCGATCGTGACCAGTTCGTTGAGGCCCGGAGTGGCGGCGGCCAGATAGGTGAACATGCGGCTGCGGAAGAGCAGGTCCCGCATCGCCTTCACCTTGAGCTGGAGCAGCACGTATTCGCGCATCGACTCGTCGGGATCGATCGAGATCGCCCAGAGGTCGTTGGCCAGCTCCACTTCACGGAAACCCACCTCCGACTGGGCGAAGAGCCGGGAAGCGTTTTCGGTGGCCGCGACCTCGCAGACGATCGTCCGCTTGCCCTCCAAGGCGGCCCTGATTCCGAGCGCCATGGCCACCGTTGTCTTGCCAACTCCGCCCTTGCCGGTGACAAAGAGGAGGCGTTTGTCGAGAAAGCCGGGAATGAAGGCATTCAACCGGATTGAGCATGTGGGGAGGAAACCGCCCTTTACATGCGAATAACGGCCCAAATGCGAATCTTGAGCCGCAAGAACCACGATCGTGAAAAGCAGGCGCCCGAGACCGAGGTCACTCCGGAGCCGGCCGCGCCTGTGGTGACGGCCGAGCCGCCGGCAGTCCAGGTCGAGGCGCCGCCCGAGCCCGCCCCGGCGGAGTCCGTCGCGCAGACGACGGAGCCTGCGGCGCAAACGACGCCGGCCGAGCCCGCGACCCCGGCCGAGCCCGCTCCTGTCCCGGTCGAAGAGGAACTGGCCGAGGTCGAGGAAGCCGCCGCGGCGGAAGAGACCGAGATCCGGCTCAAGGCTGCCGACCTGCTGGCCCCGAGCCGCCGCGACTTCGAGACACTGCCGACCCATCAGTCCCCGGAACAGCCGGTGGACATGGCCGAGGTGATCAGCTTCGCCAACCAGAAGGGCGGCGTCGCCAAGACCACTTCGACGCTCAACCTCGCCGTCGCGCTTTCCGAACTGGGCAACCGGGTGCTCTGCATCGACCTGGACCCCCAGGGCAACCTGACCATGAGTCAGGGCATCGACCCGGACAAGTGCGAGAAGAGCATGTACGACGTGCTGGTCAACGACCTGCCGATCTCCGAAGTGATCGCCCA
>JAGQUR010000139.1 GCA_020438395.1 Solirubrobacterales bacterium
CCGCGGGCAGAGTGACCATGCGAACCTCGTCGGGATGGACTCGGAGGATCCCGCCCAGGTGACGGTCACCGGCTCGAAGTCCGGAGACCACGAGGGACAGCTGAAACCACTGGGACCGTCGACCGAGGGGGTGACTTTCACACCCGACAAGCCATTCAAGGCTCAGGAAACGGTCACCGTCAGCATCGACGGGGACGTTGACATCGCCGGGGTCGACCCGGGAGGCGAATACAGGTTCAAGACGGCTTCCTTCCGCACCGATGCCGCGTTGCCGCCCAAGGTGCTTCCGCCCGAGAGCCGGATCATCAAGCATGAGACCTTCCACTCGCGGCCGGATCTGGAACCGCCGGTGGTCGACATCAAGAAGCCGGCTGCCTCAGGCAGCGGCGACGGCCTGATGTTCATGTCACCCAAGGTCGACGGACCGATGATCTTCGACGATGACGGTGCGCTGGTCTATTACAAGCCCAGCACCGAAGCGGCGGACTTCCGGACCCAGACCTACAACGGCCAGCCGGTCCTGACCTGGTGGGAAGGCCCCTTCAATGCCGGCGGTTACACCGAAGGCACGAACATCATCGCCAACGACAAGTACGAGGAGATCTCCCGGGTACTGGCCGGCAACGGCTACCAGGCGGACCTTCACGAGTTCAAGCTGACCGACCATGGTTCGGCCTACCTGACGGCGTACAAGACCGTGCTGGTGGACCTGACCCCCTGGGGCGGACCCAAGCGCGGAGCGGTGCTCGATTCGATCGCGCAGGAAGTGGACATCGCCAGTGGCAAGGTCGTCTGGGAATGGCACAGCCTGGGCAATGTCGGACTGGGCGAGACCGAGATTCCGTTCCCGACCTCGCCGACCGAAGCGTTCGACTACTTCCACATCAACTCGATCAACGAGGACAAGGACGGAAACATCATCATTTCCGGCCGCAACACGTTCAGCGTGCTCAAGGTGGACAAGTCGACCGGCAAGACCATCTGGAAGCTGGGCGGCAAGAAGTCCGACTTCGAGATGGGCAAGGGGACCAACTTCTCCTACCAGCACGACGCCCTGCGCCAGGACGACGGCACCCTCACCGTGTTCGACAACGCCAGCACCTACGGCCAGGAACCGACCTACCCGACCTCGAGGGGACTGGTCCTTGACCTGGACGAGGAGAACATGACGGCGGAACTGGCGCTGAAGCCGTTCATCAGTCCGCAGAAGCTGCTCGCGCCGAGCCAGGGCAACCTGCAGAAGCTCCCGAACGGCAACTACCTGGTCGGCTGGGGCGCCCAGCCCTGGTTCACCGAGTACACCCCGGAAGGAAAGGTTCTCTACAACGGGACCTACTACGCCCGGAACTCGTCGTACCGGGTCTACCGCGACCCGTGGACCGGCATACCCTCCGATGATCCGGCCATCGCGACGGAAGACGGCGGTGACAACAAGGTCAGGGTGTGGATGTCCTGGAACGGATCGACCGAGACCGCTTCATGGCGGATCCTCGCCGGGCCGGATGAGGACAACCTCAAGCCGGTGACGACCGTCGACAAGGACGGCTTCGAGACCGGCAAGACGATCCGGAGCCATGCGAGGTTCTTCGCGGTTGAAGCCCTCGACGCCAACGGCAAGTCGCTCGGTCAGTCGCAACCGGTCAGCATCGGCCAGCAGGCAGGACCGGAAGGCACCACATGAGCGAAGTCCACCGGTGAGCCGGTCGTGACCGTTGATCCGGTCACCTACTTTCCGGGCAAGTGGACCTTCGAGAGAAAGATCCGCGACCGGCTCGCCATGGTGGACGGCAAAGCGCACGGGACCGCCACCTTCACGATCGAGGGTGGCGGTCTGCGCTGGCTGGAATCAGCCCGCCTGGAGATCGGGGAAGCCGACACCCGGGCCAGCCGCGAACTGTGGATCAGGCCCGATCCATCGGTGTCCTCGGGCTGGAGGGTCCATTTCGATGATGGCCGCCCCTTCCACCCTCTTGAGCTCGGCGACGGGGAGCCCGAAGTGACACATCCCTGCCGGGACGATCTCTACGAAGGGAGCATCGCGATCGACGGGGAGAACCTGTTTCGCACGTCATGGACGGTCAGGGGTCCGCGCAAGGACCAGTCGATCGAGACGACCTACCGGCGTATTTCCGAATCCGGTTCACCGGGTCTTTACTTGACTGATTCAAGAAAAGAGATATAACTATGGGCGGTGTCCTCTGCCGCCGAATACGAAAGCCTGCTGCGTGACTCGGAACTCCGGGTGACCCGGCCGAGAGTCGCGGTCCTGAACGCCGTTTACGACCATCCGCATGCCGACACCACCTCGATCATCGACGCGGTGCGGGGCGAGCTTCCCGAGGTTTCCCATCAGGCGGTCTACGACGTGCTGCGGGCCCTGACCGACGCCGGTCTGGTCCGCAACATCCAGCCGCCCGGATCGGTCGCCCGTTACGAATCCCGGGTCGGCGACAACCACCACCACATCGTCTGCCGCTCATGCGGCGCGATCGCGGACGTCGACTGTGCGGTCGGCGACGCACCCTGTCTTACGGCCTCCGAGGATCACGGTTTCGTGATCGAGGAAGCCGAGGTCGTGTACCGGGGCCTTTGCCCCGACTGCGCGGCCGAATCAACCCATGACCCATCCCCCCGAAAGGAATCCCGTGTCTGATCAGCCAGATGCCGTTGTCGGTGAAATGAACGAGGAAGAAGCCGGCGGCTGCCCGGTCGCTCATGACCGCTTCCCCGAGCCGAGCGAAGGCGGCAGTAACACCGAATGGTGGCCGAACCGCCTCAACCTGAACGTCCTCGCCAAGAACCCGGCCGAGCGCAACCCGATGGGTGATGACTACGACTACGCGGCCGAGTTCGAAACGCTCGATCTCGACGCAGTCAAGAAGGACATCGCCGAGGTGCTGACCACCTCGCAGGACTGGTGGCCGGCCGACTTCGGAAACTACGGCCCGTTCATGATCCGTATGGCCTGGCATTCGGCCGGCACCTACCGGGTCCAGGACGGCCGCGGTGGCGGCGGCCACGGCCAGCAGCGCTTCGCCCCGCTCAACAGCTGGCCCGACAACGCCAACCTCGACAAGGCCCG
>JAGQUR010000024.1 GCA_020438395.1 Solirubrobacterales bacterium
AACTGAAGCCTCCTTAGGGGGTCTTGCGAGAGGGCTCTCCCGGATTTGAGGTGGAGAGCCGGAGATGCAGTTTTGCGACGCGCAATCTTACCGGGATTCGTGACGTATTGACTGACGAGTCAATCGGGGGAGGTCCGCAGCCGGGCCGGGCTTCGCCGGCCCTTCAACTTCAACCCGCCCCTCTCACTCTCGTTAACTGATGGTTGGGAGCGGCTCCACCCGGGGTTCTTCAGAGCCAGCCGGCCAGGCCCAGAGCCAGGCCTAGCACCAGATTTATGCTCGCCATGGTCCCGACCACCTTGATCTGTTTTCTGGTGTTCGAGCCCATGTCGAAGACCCAGGCGGCGATGGCGAAGAAGGTCATGTAGCCGAAGATCACGATCAGGGGTATGAACGGCACGTTCCACCACCAGTAATCCCAGTGGAAGTAGCCGGTGTCGTGAAGGAAGATCTCGACCAGGACGCAGAACAGGGAGAAGGCCAGCACACCGACGAAACGGTTCGGCATCCCGAGGATCTTCATCTTGCGGTCGGTCGGCAGGGTCTTGACGAAGGCGACCCCCGATACCGCGAAAAGCAGCAGGATCTCGATCGAGAGGCCGATGAAGATCAGGTAGCTCGTGTTGCCGGTCACCGTCCAGAGCGGCGCCCGGTCGGTCAGGTGGAAGATCGCCGAGTTGACCATCTCGTTGAACAGATCCATCATCAGGAAGGCGAGCCCGGCGAGGATGATGTCCCAGCGCCTGCGTTCGACCTCGACCGAATAGACGTAGACGACCAGTCCCAGGAGGGTCACGGTCGACCACTGGAAGGTGGAGCCGTCCCGCAGGATCGACTGGGCTTCGCGAACGAAGTCGGGCACCATTGCCACTGGCAGGAAGTCGATCATCCGGTCACCGAGAAATGTCCGAGTTTGCGCCGCACAAAGAACCAGCGGTTGGCGAGCCGTCCGCCCAGGCCCATTGAACTCACCTTGACCCGGTACCTGCCGTCAGCCAGGCGCCGGGGATTCCAGAAAAACGAGCCGCTGCGGGTCAGTCGGGCTGCCACCCGCCCGCGGCCCTTGTCGCCGATCCGGCTGACCACGATGTTGGCCGGGCTCTCGGTCGCGGTCTCGATGGTGAAGGCGAGCCCCAGTTTCCGGCCCTTGAGGGCGAGTCGGTCGAACCCCTGGTCGGGCACCCGTCCGGACGACTGACTGTCAGCTGCACTGAACTGCAGGCCCAGATCGGGAATCTCGAGCCCCGAAGTCGTCGCGATGATCTGCGCGGTGGTGAACTTTCGATCCCCGAGTACGTCACGGATGAAGTTACGGGCCCCGTCGCCCCCGGTTGCTCGCGCCCTGGGAGTGACCTCGATGGTTCCCAGCACGTACCGCGGGGTGCCGTCCAGTCCGCGTGCCCTCGGATACACGCGGACCATGTCGTCCAGGAAGAGGTTCAGGTCGAGGCTCTTGCCGTCATCGAAGCTGACCTTGAGCAGCGCCCGGCCGCAGGAAACGTTGAAATCGGGGATCTCGGCCCGGTAGCCGTCTCCGTTGGAGATGTACCGGTATCCCTCGGCCTTGCCCGCCCCGACTGAGCTCGTGTCACCGGGCGGATTGGGAATCGCCCTTCCGGTGAGTTTCGCTTTCGGGGTCGGCACGAACTTCCAGCCGGCCGACCCCCGGTTGAGGGTGTAGAGGTCTTTCTGCCAGAAGCCGTGTACGCCCTTGGCGTTCCGGCCTTCGACTCGCAGAGTCCGGTGGAGTGTGCCGCGGCCGACCGTGAAGATGCTGATCCGGTTGGTGATCTTCCCGTGAATCTTCGGCTGCTGTACCCAGTGAGCGCCCGGCAGCTGGATCGCGGGGTTCTCCACCCCACGCTGGTCTGCGTAGGAGTAGTCGAAGAAGGCATTGTCGAGACCGGCGATATCGAAGTCCCAGAGCCGGGTGTACATGTCACCGTGGCTGCCAATGACAAACAGGACCGAGCCGGAAGCGGCCAGGTTGCTGATCCGGAAGGTTCCCCGTCGGGGCCCGCAGACCTCGTAGCTGCGGTCCTGCGGCAGCCAGGGGTCGTTCATGGTGATCCGGCGATGATCGCCGCGCAGGCTGAGCACATGCGAGACCTTGCCCTCCCCGACCGTGTGACGGTTGCCGGCCGGATCAACCCAGTACCGCGATTCGCGCGGCGAAATCACCGTCCAGGCCCAGGCCACGGTGTCTTTGGGGATCGTGTAGCCGTCGCCCAGCCAGACCGGGAAACCCCAGCGTGAGGTCCAGTTGAATCGGGAAGGAATCGAGAGCGCCTGGTCCATCCCGAAGATCTGGTTCCGCGAATTGATCGCGGTCAACTCGTCATCGTCGGCGTCGATCGACTGGATGTCGCCATCCAGACAGGCGGGAGCCGGAACGTGCTGCCAGTTGCCCCGCTTGCCGGTGCGTTCGTAGTTCGGTTTGACGAAGAGCCGTCCGCTCTTGACCGCGAAATAGTAGTTGCGGTTCTGACTCGCCTTCCCGGAATGGAGGTCGACCCGGGTCGGGAGTCCGTTCACGGTCGGGTTGGGACCATGGGCTCCGGGCCCCTTGTCGGTGGGCGAGCCGGCCCGGTCCGGGATCGGTTCGGGCTCGGGATCGCCGATCGTGCCGCCGGGGATGATCGTGCAGTCTTCGGCTGCCCTGGCCGGCGGGGCGAAACCGGACGAGTACACGGCGAATACGAGCAGCCCGAAAAACGCAAGCCAGAGCAAGCCACGCGTTGCGGCCGTCAACCCGCCCTGTTTCAAGCCTCACCCCTCCACATCGACGCTACTGGTTATACCAGCCAGCAACTCAAGCAGCCGGTCGCCGTCCTCCCGGGAGCCGGCGGTGCCGGGAATCCGCTCCTTTGCCCGCGGCCGGCGGTCTTCGTAGAAGAGTCCGCCGGGCGCTTCATCGGCTGTGGCGCCGGCCAGCCAAACGGCGGTATCGGCTCCTTCACGGGCGTCCCTGAGGATCGGTCCGGTCACCCGGTGAAAGCCGGGCAGGGCGGCGCTCATGCCCGGGGTGACCGCCCAGCCAGGATGCATCGAGCAGAAGGTGACGCCTCCCGGAGGCTCCCGGCGCTGCCACGCGTCGGCCATCATCACCTCGGCCCGTTTGGTGTGGGCGTAGAAGCCGGTCGGCCTGTAATCGCGCCTGTCCAGCTGGGGGTCGCCCAGGCTGAACCCGCTCGAGTACATGCCGCCCGAGCTCATCACAATCACCCGTGGGTCCTTTCCCTCGCGAAGGCGAGGCAGGAGCAACTCGGTCAGAAGGTACGGGCCGATCACGTTGGTCGCAAAGGTCAGCTCGAAGCCCTCCTCTGTCTGCTCTCGTTCGGAAGGCATGACCCCGGCGTTGTTGATCACGACGTCGAGCGGGGTTTCGGAAGCCAGGAACCCGGATGCGAATTCACGGATCGAGGAAACGAGGGAAAGGTCGCAGAGGTGAAGCACCGGTTCGCGGTCGGTGCCGGCCGTCGCCGCTTCGGCGTTGACCCGGGCCCTGGCCCTTTCTCCCCTCTCCTCGTTGCGACAGACCATGTGGACCTTCGCGCCGCAACGGGCGAGATCGATGGCCGCAGCCTCCCCCAGCCCCGAGCTGGCCCCGGTGACCATGACGCTACGGCCAGACAGTTCCGGCGGCTGCCACTCGAACATGCGTCGCCTCAGTCCGTAACCGATCCGGCTGAATCCCGGCAGGACCGTGAAGTCCATCGCCCGGTCAACCAGCCCGGAAACTGCCGGCAGGCGCCCGGGCGTCAACTGACCAGCAGGCGGCGGATTGCGTACAGGTGGAATTCGGCCATCGTTTTCAGATCTCCGATCAGGATTCGCTCGTCAGCGCCATGCATTGACTCAAGGTACACCTCGATCGGCGTATCGAAGACCGGTGCGAATCCGTAGGCGACCGTTCCCCTGGCCTGCCTCACCCAGTGGGAGTCGGTGAAGCCGGCCGAAACCATCGGCATCAGCACGGCACCCGGCAGCCGCTCCTCGACGAACTCCTCACAGGCCCGGTACAGGTCCGTATCGACCGGGGACTCCTCCCCGCCTTCGAGCGGCTCCAGGAGCTCCATCTCCCATTCGATTCCCTCCCCCAGGGCCAGGGTCAGGTGCTCCCGGATGTCTTCCTCTCCCTGCTCGGGCAGGGCACGGCAGTCGCAGACGATTTCAACCAGCGGAGGTACCACGTTGGCCGGTTCCGTGGTCTTCAGCCCGGTCGGGGTCACGCTCATCCGGGTCATCGCCGGCACCATCTTTTCCAGTACGGGATGCTGGCCGGCCGCCCAATCGAGCATCTCCTGGTCCGACCCTTTGGCCCCGATAGCGAGCAGCGCCTGCCTGGCCGAATCGGAAACGAACACCGGGGCTTCGTATGCGTAGAGCCGGTCGATCGCGCGGGCAGCTGAACGAACCGCGTTGTTCTCGCGATCGGGAACCGAGGCGTGGGCGGAAGCGCCGCGAATCCGGAGCCGGATCGAGGTCACCTTCTTCTCCCCGATCGAAACGGGTACGACCGTCCGGCCGTTCTCGAGGTCGAGCCTGAAACCACCACCCTCGTTCAGGGCGAGGTCGCAGAGCAGGTCCGGGCGTTCACGGGCAAGCCATGACATTCCCACGTCGGAGACGTTCCGTTCCTCGTCCGACTCGGCGACGAGCACCAGGTCACCGTCCGGGGTTTCCCCCGAACCGGCGAATGCGGCGAAGGCCGCAACCCGCGCGGCGAGCTCGTTCTTCATGTCCACGGCGCCCCGGCCGATCAGCCAGCCATCCCGTTCCACGCCCTCGAAGGGACCGACCGTCCAGTTCTCCAGCGGCGCCGGAACCACGTCGGTATGGGCCATAAGCATCAGCGAAGGGGACTGCCCGTTCCCCTTGATCCGGCTGACCAGGTTGAGCCGGTCCGGGTCGGGGCCGACCATTTCCGATTCGATCCCGCGCTCGGCCAGCCAGTCGCGGATCAGCTCCGCCGCCGCGGTTTCGCGGCCCGGCGGGTTGGAAGTGTCCACCCTGATCAGCGCCGCCGCGAGGTCCGCTGCGTCCCGGCCGAGCTCGCTGTCCACCGCCCCCGGGCTCACGACAGGGATCCGCCGGAGTCTTCCTGCCCCGCCAGCCGGGCCCTCACTTCCTCGACCGGGAACCCGTCCTGCCTGGAGCCGTCGAGCCGGGTTCCCGGCCGGGCCGCGACCAGGCAGTTCAGCACGGCCTCCCAGCCGGCCTCCCAGCCGGCGGCGAGCAGCCGGTTCATTTCCCGGTCACCGGCCTGTCGGGATTCGGATGCGGTGGTGAAGGCGACACCGATCTCGCCCGATCCCTCGGCGGCGTAGGAACCGGCCCGGATCAGGCCGAGCAGCGGCCTCAGTGCAAGCCGGCGCATCTGGTCGGCAGGCAAGGGTGCATCTGTTGCACAGACCGCGATACAGGAGCCGTGGGAGGCGGCGGGCCGTTCGGGCGGCGGGAAGCGGCAACCGGCGAAGTCGAGGTATTCACGGTCGCCGAAATTGCAGAGCAGCAACACCCCGACCGTGTGATCACCGACCTTCCGCGAGGCGGTCCCGATACCCCCGGGGAAGTCGAAGCAGCTCATGCCGGTGCCGGCCCCGACCGATCCCTCTGGCACCTCTTCGCCGAGCGTTGAAAGCGCCGCCTCCACGTCCGCAGCGACGACCGTCCGGGAGTCGGCCATGTCGCCGTCGTCGCATTCGCCGACCACCGGGAGGACGATGTTCTCCGGGCCCCTTCCGGAAGCTTCGATCGCCGCCTGGAGAACGGTGCCGATTGCGTGGGAGCCGCAGAGGTAGACCGGGGTCTCCAGCCTGCCGCGCTCGTCGATCTCCAGCTTGGCCGTCAATTCGCCGACCCCATTCACCGTGGCTGTCGCTCCCCGGGCCGGCAGATCGGGAGGCGCGATCACCGTCACGCCTGTGCTCTGGCCACTGACCGCCTGGGAGTGGCCGACCCTGACGCCGTCCACGTCGGTGATCCGGTTGGCGGGACCGGTCGGCAGTCGGCCAACGATGGCCCCGATGTCGCGGGCCCGTTCAGTCGCCACTGACATGCTCTCCCTTTTCGCCGTGAAGCAGGCAGGCCGCCAACTGACCGGGCTTTCCTGCCGGCACGAGCTCGGGCACCACCCGGTCGCAGGGCTCGAACCGTTTGGGGCAGCGCGGATGGAAGGGACAGCCACTCGGCAGGTTCGAAGGGTCGGGCAGCTCGCCCTTGAGCAATTCGCGGCGTACCCGGCCCCCTGCGACCGGGACCGGAGCGGCCGTGACCAGAGCTTCCGTGTACGGATGCTGCGGAGACTCGATCACCGCCGTCGCCGAGCCCGTCTCCACGATCCGGCCCAGGTACATAACCGCGATCCGGTCACAAAGGGTCCAGGCCAGACTGAGGTCGTGGGTGATGAAGATCAGGGCCAGCCCCCGTTTTTTCTGGAGGTCGAGCAGAACGGTCAGGATCTGGGAGCGGACCGAGGCGTCAAGCATCGAGACCGGCTCATCACAGATCAGTCCGTCGGGCTCGAGGACGAGTGCGGCGGCGATCGCCACACGCTGCCGCTGGCCGCCGGACAGTTGATGGGGGTAGCGGTCGAGAAAACGACCCGGCTCGAGCCCGACCTCGTTCATGGCCCGTTCGATCCGCTCCTGGTGCAGCTCCTTGCCGACACCCTGCACCTTGAGCGGCTCGGCCACGATCTGTCCCACCCGCTGCCTCGGGTTCAGGGTCTGGTACGGGTCCTGAAAAATCATCTGGACCCTTCTGCGCAGGCCGGCCAGCGCCGACTTGCCGGTGGTTGGCTGCCCCTCCAGCAGCACCTCGCCGGCGGCGGGTTCCTCCAGACCGAGCATGGTCCGCGCGAGGGTGGACTTGCCGCAGCCGGATTCGCCGACAAGACCGAGGATCTCGCCGGGCTTCCACTCGAGGGAGACGCCGTCCAGCGCCCTGAGCGTGCTGCGGTGGTGGCGGAAGGCCACTTCGAGATCCTTGACCTCCATCAGGGTTGTCGGCGCTTCGACGCTCACCTGGCGGTCTCCTTGCCGGTCGCGGCCACCTCGGGCCAGCTACTCCACGGCGAGAAGTGACAGGCGGCCGACCGCAAGTCGCCGATCTGCCTGAGCGCCGGGTCCTGGAGGCAGCGGTCCTCGCTGTAGGGGCACCGGGGCCTGAAGGCGCAGCCTTCGACGACGTCGCCCGGAGCCGGCGGGATGCCGGGGATGGGTGGCGCCAGGCCCCGCTCGCCGCCGATCACCGGCAATGACTCGAGCAGCCGCCTGGTGTACGGATGCTGCGGGTCGGCGAGCACCTGGTCGGTCGGACCGGTCTCCACGATCCGCCCGGCGTACATGATCGCGATCCGGTCGCAGGTCTCCGCCATCACCCCCAGGTCATGGGAGATCAGCACCAGGGCGAGACCGAGCTCCTCCCTCAGCTTCTCCAGCAGCTGGAGCACCTGGGCCTGCATGACCACATCAAGCGCGGTCGTCGGCTCGTCGGCGATCACCACCGAAGGGCCGCAGGCCAGGGCCAGGGCGATCATCACCCGCTGCTTCTGGCCCCCGGAAAGCTGATGCGGGTACCGGCGGGCGATCGCCGGGGTCAGGCCGACCGTGCCGAGCAGTTCGTCGATCCGTCCGCTGATCCGGCCGGAACGGCCCTCGTGGAGAACGATCACCTCTTCGATCTGGGGCCCGACCCGCTTGACCGGGTCCAGCGAGTTCATCGCACCCTGAAACACGAGTGACACATGGCGCCAGCGCACAACCCTCATTCCGGCCTCGGTCCTCCGGTCGATACGGATCGGCTCGGCCTCACCGGGCGGACTGAGCGTGATCGAACCCGACTGGGTGAAGCCTTCGGGCAGGAGTTTCATAACCGCCAGAGCCGTGGTGGTCTTGCCGCAGCCCGACTCCCCGGCCAGTCCGAGCGACTCGCCGCGGGCCAGGTCCAGGTCCACCCCCTCGACAATTTCCTTGCCCTGGTAGGCAACATGAAGGTCGCGGATCTTCAGGATCGAGCTCATGATTCGCGGTCCATCGCCAGCCGGGGGTTGATGTATTCCTCGTAGAGGAAGCCGATCAGGGTGACCGCCAGCACGAGGATCGTGATGCAGAGTCCCGGCGGGATCACGTACCACCAGGCACCGGCCGAAGGGGCACCGGAGCCGAAGGCGTTCTCCAGCATCGAGCCCCAGGAGATCCGGGACGGGTCGCCGAGCCCGAGGAAGGAAAGCGCGGCTTCCGAAAGGATCGCCACCGCGATGATCAGCACCGTGTTGGCGAAGATCAGCGGCAGCGTGTTCGGCAGCACGTGGGTGCGGATGATGTAGGTGTCGCCCGCGCCGAGGGCCCTTGCCCGTTCGACGAATGCACGCTCGCGCAGGGTCATCACCTGGGCCCTGACTATGCGTCCGGTCCCGGCCCAGGAGGTGAGGCCGATCACCGCGACGAGAACGCCTAGCGACGGGTCGAGCAGCCGGGCCAGGACGATCATCAGCGGCAGGGTCGGGATCACGAGGAACCAGTTCTCCAGCGAGTCCAGGATGCGGTCGGTCCAGCCGCCGAAGTAACCGCTGAAAATGCCGACCGCGGAGCCGAGCACCGCGGAGATGACGGCTGCCGCGAAGCCGACGACGACCGAGGTCCGGGTGCCGACCAGGAGCTGCGAGAAGACGTCCTCCCCGCTCTCGGTGGTTCCGAGCAGATGATCGAAGCTGGGCGGCTGCAGCACGTCGAGGCTGGAGGCGGTCGGGTCATACGGGGCCAGGGCGCTGCCGAAGATCGCCACGAACACGGTCACGACGAGGACCGCGATGCCGAAGCGCCCCCGCCAGGAGCTGAACAGCACCCGTACTGCCTCCCGCCCGCTCATCGGCCCTGCACCCTCGGGTCGAGGAAGAAGTAGAGGCAGTCGGCGGCGAGGTTGGCGAGGATCACCGCGAACGAGAAGAACAGGAAGGTCCCCTGCAGAACGGGGAAGTCCTTGTCATTGATCGCCTGGTAGGTGAGCTCGCCCAGGCCGGGCCAGGAGAAGATCGTCTCGATGGTGATCGCGCCGGCTACGACCGCCCCGAACTGGATCGCCGAGAGCGTGACCAGCGGCAGCAGGGCGTTTGGCACGGCATGCCGGTTTACGACCCTGTCCCAGCGCATTCCGGTCGCCCGCTTGACGGTGATGAAGTCCTCGGTCAGCACGTCGACCATGGAAGAGCGCATGATCAGGAAGTACTGGCCGATCAGCATCAGGGTCATCGCGGTGGCGGGCAGGATCAGATGCTTTGCGACATCGAGGGCCTGGGAAAAGAAGTTGCTGAACTCCGTTCCCGGAGTGACTTGTAACCCGGATGGCAGGATCGGTATCCAGACCGCGAAGACGAGGATCAGGATGATCCCGATCCAGTATTCCGGCGACGCGTATGTGAACAGGTTGAAGCCCAGCAGGGCCTGGTCGCTGTGTTTTCCGCGCCGCGTAGCGGCCTTCACCCCCATCCACGAACCAAGCAGGGTCGCCAGCAGGGTCCCGGTGCCGACCAGCAGCAGGGTCCAGGGAAGGGCGTCCTTGATTTCGTCGGTCACCGTCCGCCTCGACCTCTGGCTGATCCCGAAGTCGAGGCGGGCGGTGTCCCCCATGTAGTCGGTGAACTGGCCCAGCATTGGCTTGTCGAGGCCGTACTGGCCTCGCAACTTCTGGATCTCTTCCGGGGTCGCCCGCGGCAGCCTGGCAAGCTGGTCGGTCGGGTCGCCCATGACCCGGAAGAGGAAGAAGTTGAACACGATCACGAACAGCAGCGTGAGAGCTGCTGCCGCGACCTTGCCGCTGAGCCAGCGTACGCTCAACTGAGGCTCACTTCTCCTCTCCGTCAGTGCCGTCCGGCTGCTCCTCGACCTCGAGCGTCTCTTCCTCGACCTCGAGCGGTTCGTCCCGGCGGCGCCGGTGACGGATCAGCACGAAGGCGAGCACGGCGATTACCAGCGCCGCGATGATCGCGATCAGCACGCCGTTGCCGCTGCTGCCCTCGTCGCCGGAAGACGATCCCGGAGCGAGATCCAGCAGGGGCGCATAGCCGGCCTGCTCACAGAAGATGTCGCCATCCCCGGAAGGACAGGTCGGCTCGACGTTGGCGATCCGGTCGGTCCGGTAGGCCTGCAGGTTGGGGTCCTCGGTGAGGACGATGTAGGGCAGGTCTTGCTGCAGCCGGTTGATCATCCGGTGGATGATCTCCTTCCGCTTTTCGACGTCGAACTCGCCGGACTGCTCGTTGAAGAGCTTGTCGTATTCGGCGTTCGAGTAGAAGGAGTCCGACGAACCGCCGATCTCCCCGGTGGTCATCAGGCTGAGCAGGAAGCTCGGGTCGTAGGCGTCGCCGCCCCAGCCCCAGATGAACGCGTCGAAGTCAGGGGCGGGCTTGCCGTCCACCTGACGGACGGTCAGCTCGGTCAGCTTGTCGACGCTGACCTCCTGCACCTTGAACTCGATGCCCACGTCACGGGCCATTTCCGCGACCAGCTTGGCGGCCTGCGCGTTGTAGGCGGACTCCGACCTGGTCCGGGTGTAGAGGTTGAACGAGAGACGGTCCCCGTCCTTCTCGCGGATCCCGTCGTCGCCCGGCAGGTAGCCGGCGTCATCGAGGATCTGCTTCGCCTTCTCGGGGTCGAACGGGTATGTGTTCTCCGGGTCCTCGTAGAAGGACTTGTAATAGGACGGCAGCAGCCCGTTCGCCACGAAGGAGGTGTCCGAGGCCGCGATCTGGTTGATCCGTTCACGGTCGATCGAGTAGGCGATCGCCTGCCTCACGGGGAGGTCACGAATCGCCGGGTTCACCTGGGCGTCGGGGCAGAGCTTTTCCGGACAGAGGTTGAAGGCCAGTTCCGTGAAAGCCGGTGAAGGACTGTCAACCGTCTTGATGTTGTCCTGCTCGCCGAGCCGCTTGAAGGTGGAGGCCTGAACCTCCGGCACAAGGTCGATCTCTCCCAGCTGCAGGGCGCGCTCGACCGCGTCCTGATTGCCGTACTTGATGAACTGGAGCTGGCCGAACTTCGGCTTCTTTCCATCGAATTCCGGGTTCTGGTCCATCTTGATCAGGCGACCGCGGTCGAACTCGGTGACGATGAACGGCCCGGTGCCGACCAGGGGCAGGCTCGGCTGATAGGTGGTGGTGAGTTCCGAGAGCGGCACCTTGCCCCAGATGTGCTTGGGCAGGATGTAGATCAGGAGGCCGCCGACAATCCGTGCGTCCGGCTTGCTGGTCTTGATCACGACCGTCTTCTTGTCCGGCGTCGTGATCGAAGTGACGTTGTTGGTGTAGCTGGTGAACAGCTCACCTTCCGAGCCCAGCGTCTCCAGCGACCACTTCACGTCGGCGGAGGTAACCGGCACGCCGTCAGACCACTTGCGATCGGCGATCTTGAAGGTCACCGTCTTCTTGTCGTCGGACACCTTCCAGCTCTCGGCGATGCCCGGTGCGGGCGAGAGGTCTTCCGGGTCGAAGTTGACCAGCAGGTCCCAGTTGATCGCCCAGATCGTGTAGTCCTCCTCATCGAGTCCGATGAAGGGGTTCAGGGTCTGGGGGTCCTGGGCCCAGCCGATGCTGAGCACGGGGGCGTCACCTTGCTCGTCGGCGGCGGCCGGCAGGGCCATCGCGCCCAGCAGGGCCAGGGCCGCAATTACGGCCGCCGCAATATTCCTGATTCTCTTGGAATTCATCTCTCTCCAGTGGGTCGTTTCGGGCTAGGCCGGTTCAACCGCCGGCTCGGTCACTTCAAGCTTCTTCCGGTCGCCGTCGAGCCGCACATGTGCCCCCAGGGGCATGGTCGCCATGTGCTTGCCGTGACCGACCGGAACGTTGGCGATCGCCGGAATCCCGAGCGGAGCGATCAGCTCGTCGAGAACCTCTTCGATCGAAAGTGTGGATTCGGGTCCTTCGGGCGGGGTCCGGGACTGCAGCATCACGTCGGTTCCGAAAACGAAACCGGCGATGTTGTCGAGCTTCCCGGCCCGCAGCAAGTGGTTGAGCAGGGTGTCGATCAGATACTGGTCCGTGTTCAGGTCCTCGACCATCAGCACGCAACCGTCAGTCTCGACCTCGAAGGGGGTTCCGATGCTTGCCGAGACCAGGGTCAGGCAACCGCCGACCAGGGTTCCCTCGGCAATCCCCCCGCCTACGCCCAGCACGAAGGGATCCTCCGGATCCTCGAAGACCTCACCCAGCGGCTCGGCCTGGAAGGCCCGATGGAACCAGTCCTCGGTCTCCTTCGTGAGCTCGTCCTTGCGACGTGTGAAGCGCAGGAAGTTGGGGCCGTAGAAGGTGACCCAGCCGGGCTTGCGGGCGAGAGCGAGGTGCAGGCCGGTGATGTCACTGAACCCGCAGACGATCCGCGGTTCTCCGAGGTTGTCCCAGTCGATCCGTTCGTAGAGCCGGGCCGAGCCGTATCCGCCGCAGAGGGCGTGGACCATGTCGATCCCCGGCTCGGTCAGCGCCCATTGAAGATCCGCCGCCCGTTCCTCGTCGGTCCCGGCCAGGTAGCCGTGGACGTTGCGGTGGTTCGGGCCGAAGACGACCTCGTGGCCACGCGACTCGAAGTATTCGGTCGCCTGCTCGATCTCGGACCTGGTCTGGGGCGGGCTCGCCGGCGCCACCACGGCGATCGTTGCCTTCTCCGGCAACGCCTTCGGCTTGATCCGGTTCACCTTCTCTCCTTCCTGGCGCCGGTCCTGCCGGCCACCTTCGGCGCAGCACCCAGCGAGCCGAGCACGAGCTCGACGTGGATGGCCGCTATCTCGTCAAGCGCAAGCGCTCCCTTCGGGTCGTACCAGAGCGCTACCCCGGTGCATTCGAGAAGGATCGCGTAGCTGGCCACTGCGGGATTCGAGATCGTGAAGTCGCCGGACTTGACGCCGGCCTCGATCATCTGGCGGAACATCGTCTGGTAGGCGTCGCGGCGGGCGATCAACCGGTTTCTCGGCCGGGTGCTCAGGGCGCGTATCTCGCTGTCGGTGACGAAGGCCTCGCGGGCGTGAAGTCCGTGGAAGACCACGTGTTCACGCACCGCCGCGGCAAGCTGGCCGGGCGGCGTTGCTTCCGCCGCGACCGCCTCTTCGACCGCCGCTTCGAGTCGGTCCATGAAGTCGTCCTGAAGCCGGGTGAGGATCTTCTCCTTGGAGTCGAACCAGTGATAGATCGCGGCCGGCTGGACTTTCGCCGCGCTGGCGATCTCGCGCATCGAGGTTGCGTGGTACCCGCGCTCGGCGAACAGGTCGACGGCAGCGGCCTCGATCGCCTCCCTGGTCGCCTCGCCCCGGCGCGCGCCTGTCGTCTTGGTCTCAGCCAAGCGAGAGCAGCTCCCGGGTTTCCGCCTGGCCGGCAACTTCACGACCCAGCGAGCGGGCCATGTCGACCGCCATCTCGACCAGCGAAGCATTCGAAGGAGCCAGCACCCCACGGCTCAGATAGGAGACATCCTCGAGTCCGGTGCGAATGCCAGGTGCGCCCTTGAGCAGTGCCAGGGCAATCATCCTGCGGTGATGCCTGCCGATACAGGTGACCGTCCAGAAGGTCCCCTCCGGCAGCGGCCGGAGCATCGCGTCGAGAGCCTCCGGCGAGGCGTCGATACCTCCGGGTACGCCGAAGACCAGGTTGATCCGCAGCGGGGCCGGAAGCAGACCGTCCTCCAGCCACTTGACAGCGCTGACCACATGGCCGACCTCGAAGCATTCGACCTCGAGCGCGATACCGGCATCCAGGGCCCGCTTGACGATTCCCCGGCCGGCTGGCGGCGCGGTGATGAAGGTCTCGTCGCCGAAGTTCATCGAACCCGACTCGACCCCGGAGATGTCCGGGGCGGCTTCCAGCCCGGTGGTCCGCTCCTCGATCGACATGTCGTTGCTGCCGCCGGTCGAGACCATGGTCAACAGGTCCGATCCTTCCCGGATCCGGCCGATCACGTCCTGGAAGAGTTCGGGCCGGCCGCTCGGGGTGCCGTCTTCTTCCCGGACATGCAGGTGGACAACGGTGGCACCGGCCTCGGCCGCCTCGATGCTCGAGTCGGCTATTTCCGCCGTCGTGTAGGGGATGTTCGGGTTGTTCTCCCGGAACACGTCGGCCCCGGTCACGGCCACGGTAAGCACCACCGGGTCTGAATCCCAGGCCATCTACTCCCCTCCTTGCTGGTTCATCGCGCTGCGTTCCTCGTCGGTTATCGGCCGGGGACTCGATTTCGTCTGGTCCCACATGACCAGCCCGAAGCTCGCCTCGACCGCAAGCCGTCCGTCCCCGTCGAATATCTGCTCGCTGGTCTGGAAGCTGGACCGGCCGATCCGTTCGACCGTGCAGGAAACGGATACCGAGCGATTTTCCGGCTTGATCTCCCGCAAGTAGGTGACCGAGCAGCGACCGACCACGTAGTCGACCGGTCCCAGTCCGCATTTGCCGAGAAAGGCGTCCCGCCCTTCCTCGAAGAAGTTGAGCACCGCGGCGTGATTGACATGCCCGAGGCCGTCGATGTCCTGCCAGCGGGTCTGGACCTCGAAGCTCACGAGGTCGCCTCCGCAAGACCGAACGCCGCCCTGAGCGGCGCCGTGCGCCGGAGCAGGTCAAGCGACCAGGAGCCGCAGTCCGGCGTGTACCCGGAGCCGACCAGCATCCGGACGTCCCGACCGATGCCGTCGGCCGTAAGCGCAGCGGTCTGGAAACTGGTGGCCATCGAGAAGAAGAGGACGGTGCCTCCCTCGGCAGTGGCGATGATCGCCGCCGGTTCGCAGCCGGTCGAGCTGACCACGACCACGGTCAGGTCGGCTTCCGGTGCGCCGGCCTCGACCAGCCTGTCCCGGGTGGAGATCGGATCACGCAGGTCGCAGACCAGCCCGATGTCACAAAGGCCGAGCTCGTCCAGCCGGCCGATCGCCTGCGGATCGGCATCGATCCCGATCACCGTGCCCCCGTCAGTCACTTCCCGGGCCGCCGCCATCGCCAGCTTCCCGGCGTGTCCGGCGCCCATCACACAGACCGTGTCCCCCGGACCGGCCAGCCGTGCCACATGGGAACCGGCGCCGTAGACGTCATAGACCTCGAGCGCGGTTTCTTCCGGCAGGTCGGAGGGCAGGGGACCCCAGGGGGCGGAATTGAAGACGTATGCAGTGCCCCGGACGGCGATCTGGGCGCTGTCCGGGTCGAGCCCGGTGATCTCGTCGATCCGCAGGGGAGTCAGGGTGAGGGATGCCAGGGTGACGATCCGGTCGCCTTCCGATGGCGGGTCGTCGTAACCGGCCCCGACCCCGGTGACCGTTCCCAGCGCCACTCCCCCGGAATCGGTTTCCGGGTTGTGCATTTTTCCGCGGTCGGTGACGATCTCCATCACCCGGTCGGCCATCCTGTCCGGGTCCGCCCCGGCCTCCCGCCTGATGCTGCGGAAGGAGGTGGCGTCAAGGCAAAGTCGCTCGACCGCGATCTCGAACTCGTCTTCGCGGACCGGCCCCGAAGGGTCGAGCCGGTCGGCCGGCTGCGGCAGCGCGCCGGCAGGGTCGATGACCCGCCCGGTTCCGTACGCCTCACTCAATCGATGATCCCCAGATCTTCGGCCCCAAACTTCATGAACGACCGTTAGGTTATTGAGATGGACCGCCGTCGTCAAGCACGAATCTGAGACAACTCCGCCATGGGGATCTCGATACCTGCCGTCAGCTCGCCGGATGACCGGCACCACGAGCCGGAAGGAGAGGTGTGGGTCGGGGTTCGTATCGAGGGGACGGAATCGCCGCTCCGAGCCGAGGCAATCCGGTCCGCCCTCGCCCGGGCCGGGGCACCGTTCGTCGAGCCGACCGTCTATCCCGACTCCTCGATCACCGCCGTCCACGACCAGGCATTGGTCGACTGGCAGGCAACAGCCCACGACGAGTGGGTCCGGGCCGGCCTCGACCGTGATCCCGGCCAGGACCGGGTGGTGCCGTACATCTTTCCCCATCCCGGCCTGCTCGAAGGAATCGACCCGATCGAACCGTCATCGGCATCCGCCCGGGCCGGCAGATACGTCTACGACACCATGACCCTGATCGCTCCCGGAACCTGGAAGGCGGCCCGTGCGGCCGCCGACGTGGCCCTGACCGCCGCCGGCCTCGTGGAATCGGGCACCCAGGCCACCTACGGGCTGTGCCGTCCTCCGGGACACCACGCTGCCCGCAGCGCGATCGGTGGTTCCTGCTACCTGAACAACAGCGCGATAGCGGCTGGGAGCCTTGCCGGCACCGGTCGTGTCGGTGTCCTCGACATCGACGCACATCACGGCAACGGCACCCAGTCGATCTTCTATGAGGACCCCGGGGTCCTGACCTGTTCGGTTCACGTCGACCCGAGAGAGGGCTGGTTTCCCCATTTCTTCGGACTTGCCGGAGAGACCGGACGCGGACCCGGCGAAGGGACGAACCGGAACCTTCCCTTGCCAGCCGGCACCGGGGACCGGGAATGGCTGGCGGGGGTCGAGGGACTGCTGGATTGGCTGCTTGCGGGTGGTGCCGGGAAGCTCGTCGTCGCGCTCGGACTCGACGCGGCCGCGGGTGATCCGGAAGGCCCCTTCGAGGTGAGCGAGGCGGGCTACCGTTCGGCCGGCCGGCTGATCGGTGCGGCGGGACTGCCGACTGTGTTCATCCAGGAGGGCGGCTACGCGCTGGACACTCTTGGCGACCTGGTGATCGCCGCCCTCGAAGGCTTCGAAGAGGGGGCAGCCTCAGCGACCGGCGACGCGTGAGCCGGGTACCGAGCTCCGCGGGTAACGGGCCCGGGTCTCGTCGATGAAGGCGGCCATCGCGTCGGCGACGGCCGGGTCCTCGATCTCGACCATGTTCTCCGCGTTCTCCTCCCCCGAACGGGAAAGGTTGAAGGAACCGAGAAAGACCGTGTCGTCGGCCACCGTCACCTTCGCGTGCATGAAATCGCGAGTGGTACCGCCGCCCCAGGGCACCGACCGCTTGCCGCTGAAGGGCAGGCTCTCGATCACCCGGGTGAGCAGCGGGATCTTCCATTTCGAGCCGGTCGTCGCCCACTGTTCATAGACCCGGTCGGTCTGGGGCTCGTCGACCACCCCGGCGATGTCCAGCCCGGGCCGTGTTGCGATTTCGGCCAGGGTGCCGAGGATCGGCCCCGAGGTGAGGACCGGTGAGGCGATCCTGATCCGTCGTCGGGCCGCACCGAGCCTGGTCGAAATACGCTGGGCCAGTTCCTCGCCGTGGCCGGGGGTGAACCAGGCCCGCACCGTCGCCTCCCCCACCCTGATCGGGTTCGGGTCACCGCGACCGGTCCGCTCCACCTTTCCCCGTTGCCAGAGCTCCTCGAAGTTCTCCAGGTACTCGCGGGCGACCTCGCCGTGTTCGATGACGGCCAGCACGTTCTCCTGCCTGGTCCAGGAGTAGATCGACCAGTTGGCCGACCCGGTCCAGACCGCTTTCCCGTCCCGAACCATGTACTTGTGATGCATCAGGTCCGGTATCCCGGAAATCGGCTTCGTTTCGAGCGGAAGCTTCCCGAGGATCTCCGGATTCGTTTCCGGGGGCGGATGGACGGCCGGAAGGAAGTTGCCGGCGTCGGGGTCCTCGGGCACGTCGTTGTAGGCGAGACGGATCTTCACCCCGCGCTCGGCCGCAGTCCGGAAGGCGTCGGCGACCACAGACCCGACCGGGTCGGGCAGGCGGATGTCATAGAGCGCCAGGACCAGCGACCGCTCTGCCCTGCCGACGAAGTCGACGATCCGCCCGGCCACCATTTCGGCCTGCTCGAGTCCGCCCTTGGGCCCGACGTCCCGGAGGGTGAAAGTCTCGATCGAGGACATGCGCGAACCCTACCCGCGCCTGGCCGGGACTAAAGGTCGCGGCGCTTGACTCCGCCCCGGATGAACTCGACGATTTCGTCGGTCGGGGCGCCGGGCGTGAAGACCCCGGAGACGCCCATCTCCTTCAGCGCCTCGATGTCCTTGTTCGGGATCGTGCCGCCGACCGTGATCAGGACGTCGTCGATGCCTTCAGCCTCGAGCAGTTCGAGGATCTTCGGGACGAGGGTCATGTGGGCGCCGGAAAGAATCGAAACACCGATCGCATCGGCGTCTTCCTGGA
>JAGQUR010000140.1 GCA_020438395.1 Solirubrobacterales bacterium
GGGAAGCAGTCTCCTTCGAAGTCGGTAAGGGCGACGGCCCAGGGCTCGTCCACTTCCTCGGCGTTGATCGCGGTCATGACGTTGATCAGCATGCCGTGGGCGAACCAGCTCTTGAGCTCGTCCGGACTTCCCCCGGTTCTCTCCGAACTGAGGGCATAAAGGTTTGCGAAGCAGTTCCGCATCGCTTCGCGGACCGCCGGGATTGCCGGCGAGACCGCCTGGGCATGGAGCTGCATCAGGAGCAGCTCGCGGTCGCTGCTGACCAGCTCGCCGTAGGCGAGGCCCATGGCGTCGCCGGGTTCGATCCCTTCCTGCTCGGCCTTCTCGGCCGCCGCGGCGAGGGTCTTGACCATGTTGTCGGTGGAGCGTTCGACCGCCGCCACGAACAGATCTTCCTTGGTCGGATAGAGGCGAAAGAGGTAGGCCTGGGAGATGCCGGCCTTCCTCGCGATCTCCGTGGTCGGAGCCGCGTGGTAGCCCTTCTCGGCGAAGACCGGAATCGCCGCCGAAATCAGCTCTTCACGCCGCTCCTCAGCGGTGGAAAGAGATCGGGATCCGGCTGCGGATGCCTTGGGACTCTTGTCGGAAGTCGTCGCCATCAGGTGTGAGTATGCACTCACTCACACCATTTGTCAAGTGCAACTAGCGGCCGGGCACGATTTGCGGCGTCTTTCCGGCCTGCAATTCAGATGCCGCCGGCACCGCCACCACCGGTGGCACCGCTCTGGTACTGGTGGGGATTTATGCCCCCGCCACCGTCGTTCCCGGAGATGATGATCGCCAGGATCGCGAACAGCCCGGCCAGGGTGCCGAATACCTTGACCGCCACGGGACCGAAGATCAGCCCGCCGAGCACGGCGACGATGATCACGACGATGAGAATGCGGCGCCACCTCCTGCGGAGCAGATCTCCCATGCCTGGATCCTAGCCGCGCTCCGACCTGTCGACCGGGGAAGCTCCGCCTGAGGCGATCGGCGCGGCATCAACAGCCGCCACCACCGTCTCCGCCTCCATGGCCTCCTCCACAGTCGGAGCCGCCGGTGAATCCGCCGAACCCGCTGCCCGAATCGCTCGCACCCCCGGACCCTTGTCCGCCGGTTGCGGGATCGCCGGGAGCCTTGAACAAGAAGATGTAGAGCACCGCGATGCCGGACAGGATGAAGAGCCACGTGGCGATGCCGCTCACCGCCGGGACCATGACCATCGCCCAGGTCGAGACACCCAGAACCAGGAGCAGCGCCGGCGTGGCGAACCTTCTTGCCCGGATCTCCATACCGAAATTATTGCCCGAAGTGTCGGCTCTTTGGCAAAGAAGAGCCCCGGATCTCTCCGGGGCTCTCTTCGAAACTGAGTTGCCGGGGCCTAGCGCGAGCGTTCAGCATCCAAGGTCCTGAGCCAATCTGCGCCCGATCTGGCGGTGCCCTGTGACTGATCGACAGTGCTAGGCACGGCGAATGGTCACAGGTACCGCCAGGCGGGACGCGAATCGACTCAGCCGCAGCCGGTGTTGTTGCCGCAGCTCGAGCAGGTGTAACAGGCGCCGGTGCGCTGCATCATGCCTCCGCACTGGTCGCAGGCCGGGCCTAGCTCGGCCGCCCCGGGGGTGAAGTGGAGCTTGGCCGGAACCACCGGGACGTCATCGGTCAGGGCCGTGCCGGCCGGGACCGAGGTGCCTCCGGTGTCGGCCACCGGGGCCTCCGCCTCCGGGGCCGGGCCACCGTTGCCGCCGTTTCCGTTCCCGCCGTTTCCTGCCGGGCTGCCGTTCCCGCTTCCGTTGGCCAGGTTGATCCCGGCGTTCTCGGCTTCCTTCCGGTTGCGGACCTCCTGGGTCATGATCCCCTGCTCCTCGAGGAAGTCGGGATCATCGATGAACTGGGAGGCCAGCCAGCGCATGATGTAGTCCGGCATCGACTTGGCGAAGGGGATGTCCGGGTTGCCGGTGATTCCCTCCGGGTCGAAGCGCATGTAGCTGAACTTGTTGACGAACACCTCGAGCGGCACCCCGTACTGGAGGCCGAGGGAGATCGCGGTCGCGTAGGCATTCATCATGCCCCGCATGGTCGAGCCTTCCTTGCCGATGTCGGTGAGGAAGATCTCCCCGACCGAACCGTCCGCGTACTTGCCGGCCGTGATGTAGCCCTCGTGGCCGCCGACCGAGAACTTGTGGGTCACCGAATCCCGGGTCTTCGGCATCCGGTGCCGGACCGGACCGGCCGGAGCAGCCTCGGCTGCCGCTTCCTTTTCCTTCTCCTTGTCCTTCTGGGCGTCGGTGCGAAGGGCCTGGGCGGTCTTTGAACCGTCCCGGTAGATCGCCAGCGCCTTCAGGCCGCCTTCCCAGCCACGGGTGTAGGCGTCGGCGATGTCCTCGACGGTCGCCGTGTTGGGCATGTTGACCGTCTTCGAGATCGCTCCGGAGAGGAAGGGCTGGGTCGCGGCCATCATGTCGATGTGGCCGGTGTGGGAGATCGCCCGCTCCCCGACCGCCACGTCGAAGACCGGCAGGTGCTCGTCCTTCAGTCCGGGGGCGCCGATGATCGTGCCGTGCTCGTTGATGTAGGCCTCGATCTGGCCGATCTCCGACTCCGAGTAGCCCAGCGTCTGGAGGGCCAGTGGCACCGACTTGTTGACGATGGTCATGTTGCCGCCGCCGACCAGCTCCTTGAACTTGACCAGCGAGAAGTCCGGCTCGATGCCGGTCGTGTCGCAGTCCATGAGGAAGCTGATCGTTCCGGTCGGGGCCAGCACCGTCGCCTGCGCGTTGCGGTAGCCGTGTTCTTCGCCGGTCGCGACCGCGACATCCCACTCTTCCCGGGCCGCGCTGAGCAGCTCCTCGTGGACGCCCTCGCCGTTGATCTCGTAGGCCGCGTCGCGGTGCATGCGCATCACGTTGTTGTGCGGCTCGCGGTTCAGCTCATAGGCCTCGTAGGTGCCCATCGTCGCGGCGATCTCGGCCGAGCGCCGGTAGGCGCGGCCGGTCATCAGCGAGGTGATCGCGGCGGCGACGTTGCGGCCCTCTTCCGAGTCGTAGGGCATGCCATCCGACATCAGCAGGGCGCCGAGGTTGGCGTAGCCGAGGCCGAGCTGACGGAAGGCCCTGGCGTTCTTACCGATTTCCTCGGTCGGGTAGCTGGACGGCCCGACGATGATCTCCTGGGCGAGAAAGACCGTGTCGACCACGGCGCAGAAGCCGTCGACGTCGAAGCTGCCATCCGGGCGGCGGAACTTCATCAGGTTGATCGAAGCCAGGTTGCAGGCCGAATCGTCGACATGCATGTATTCCGAGCAGGGGTTGGAGGCGTTGATCCGGCCCGACTCCGGGCAGGTATGCCACTTGTTGATGATCGTGTCGTACTGGACGCCCGGATCGGCGCAGTCCCAGGCGGCTTCGGCGATCTTGTTCATCAGCTCCCGGGCGGAGAGGGTCTTGGTGACCGAACCGTCGGTACGGGCGAGCAGGTTCCACTCGGCGTCGTCGGCGACCGCCTGCATGAACTCGTCCGAGACCCGGACCGAGTTGTTGGCGTTCTGGTACTGGATCGAG
>JAGQUR010000141.1 GCA_020438395.1 Solirubrobacterales bacterium
GTGCCGAGTCGGAGGGTCTGAGCCAGGCGGGAGTCAAGTGGGCCGACGCCCTCGACCTGCCCTTCGAGGGTGAGAGCGAGCACGGTGGGCCGCTCGCTTTCGGGGCCCGCCGCTTTGCCGATCTCGACAAGGGGATCAGCGAGATGCGCCGGGTCCTGGTGCCCGGGGGAAGACTGGTGATCCTCGAGATCACCCAGCCCCGCCGTCAGCCCCTGGCCGGCTTCTTCGGCCTCTGGTTCGACCGGATCGTGCCGATGCTCGGCAAGGTCGCCGGCGATTCCTCCGCCTACACCTACCTGCCGGAATCCGTTCGCAGCTTCCCCGACGCCGAGACCCTGGCCGGACGCCTCGACGCAGCCGGGCTCAGGCATGTCCGCTGGACTCTGATGGCGGGCGGGATCATCGCCCTTCACTCAGGGGTGCGGTGAGCGGGGCCGACGAGGAAGCCTCCCGCCGCCGCTCGCTGCCCGAGCCGGTCACCGCTGTTACGGACACCGCCGGGGACTGGCTGCCGGCTCGCATGGCCGAGGTCGAAGCCGGGCTTCTCGCCGCGGTGGAAGGGGAGACCGAGCTTTCCGGGGATGCCGTCCGGACACTGAACGCCGGCGGCAAGCGAATGCGCCCGATGCTGGTCCTGCTCTGCGCCGGACCCGAGGCCGGTGACGCTGCGGTCAGGGCGGGGATCGCGGTCGAGCTGGTCCACATGGCGAGCCTGGTTCACGACGACGTGCTGGACCGAGCCCCGCTCCGCCGCGGGCTGCCGACCGTATACGCGAGCGCGGGACGGGAGCGGGCGACATCGCTCGGTGACAGCCTCTTCTCGACCGCCTTCCGGATCCTGGTTGACGGCGGCGACGCGGATGCGGTGACCGAGGTGAGCGACACGGCGGTCGATCTCGCCCGGGGTGAGCTCAAGCAGCGCGAAGGCGCCTTCGACATGGAACTGACCGAGGCCGACTACTTCGAGCGCTGCGGGCTCAAGACCGGCCGTCTCTTTGAGGCTGCCTGCGTGCTCGGGCGGGCCAGCACCGGCGGCGAGCCCGGGCCGGTCGGTCTTTTCGGCCACCGGATCGGCATCGCCTTTCAGTTGCTCGACGATGTGCTCGACATCGCCGGCCCGCCGGAGCGCACCGGCAAGGCACGCGGAACCGACCTGCTCGACGGCACGGTGACCCTGCCGCTGATCATCGCCGCCGGATTCGACCCGGCCCTGGCCGCACTCGACCTGCGTTCCCTGAACGAGGAGACGGCGGCCGTCGCCTGCGACCGGATCGCCGCCACCGGCGCTCTCGACCAGGTGCGAACCAGGGCGATCGGCCTGATCGACGAAGCGAAGGCGGGGCTGGCCGGAGCCGGTCTCGAGGACCAGCAGCGGGAGCTCCTCGAGTTGATCGCCGACGGCGTCGTGATGCGGTACTCGTGAGTTCCCCGGCGCGCCGCGGCGGCATCCCGTCAGTCCACACCGTTTGGGATACTGCCCGCTCATGGTCCTGAGCGACAAGACCCTGCGGGAGGAGATCGAGGCCGGACGGATCGTCATCGATCCCTTCGAGGAACGGCTGATCCAGCCTTCGAGCATCGACCTGCGGGTGGACCACAGCTACCGGGTCTTCAACAACTCGAGGTATCCGTTCATTGACGTGAAGCAGCCGATGGAAGACCTGACCGAACTGGTAAAGCCGGCCGACGAGGAGCCCTTCATCCTGCACCCCGGGGAGTTCGTCCTCGGACAGACCCTGGAGCGCGTCACCGTCCCGGATGACATGGTCGCCCGGCTGGAAGGCAAGAGTTCGCTCGGCCGTCTCGGGCTGCTGATCCATTCGACCGCCGGTTTCGTCGACGCCGGTTTCTCGGGCAACCTGACGCTCGAGCTTTCCAACGTGGCCAATCTGCCGATCACGATCTACAAGGGCATGCCGATCGGCCAGCTCTCCTTCATGCGCATGGACCGGCCGGTTGACGCCGCATACGGCTCGACCGACAAGGGCTCCAAGTACCAGGGCCAGGCGGAGCCGACCGCCTCCCGGTATTACCTGAATTTCCGGGATTAGTTCTTTCGCTTCCGGGTGATCCGGAGCCGAAGGCCGTTCGTAGGTACGATTGTTAGCCCATGCTTCCCAATATCGGCCCCCTAGAAGTAGTTGTTGTTCTGATCATCGCGCTGATCGTGTTCGGCCCGAAGCGTCTGCCTGAACTGGGAAAGTCGCTGGGCAAGGGGATCGGGGAGTTTCGTGACGGCCTCAGCAACATCGGTCACGACGACGATGACGATGATGAAGACGAGGAAGATCACGAGCCGGCCGAGCTGACCCCGCCGCCGACCGATGAGGAACATCCGCTGCCCGGCGAGGAACCGGTCGTCACCGAAGTGACTGGTAGCGGTGAGGCAGAGCAGGTTGACGGGGAAGTGGTTCCCGACTCCCGCGACTGAGGGCGCCCATGGGCAAACTCAAACCCGTCAGCCACGACGAGCAACTCAGCCTCGTAGACCACCTGGATGAGCTCCGTTCGCGGCTCATCTACTCCATCATCTTCCTCTCGGTTGCCTTCGCGATCTGTTTCTGGCAGAGCAGTCACATCCTCGACATCGCTGCCGCGCCGCTGCCGGAGAAGTACCAGGCGCTGATCGTCCTCGCGCCGACCGAGGCGTTCATGACCACGGTGACGGTATGCGCCTACGCGGCGATCATCGTCTCCGCCCCTTTTCTCAGCTACCAGATCTTTGCCTACGTGCTGCCCGCATTCTCTCCCCGCGAGCGCAGGGCGATTCTGCCTCTCCTGATCACCATTCCGGTCCTCTTCGTGGTTGGCTGCGTCTTCGCCTACTTCGTGGTCCTGCCGGCAGCGATCAGCTTCCTGCTCAACTTCAACGATGATCAGTTCGCGATCCAGCTTCGGGCCCGCGAGTACTACTCGTTCTTCTCGATGACCCTGCTGGCCGGCGGGATCGTCTTCGAGTTGCCGATCGTCATCCTGGCCCTGGTCCGGCTGCGGATCCTCAGCGTCGAGCAGCTGCGCAAGAACCGTCGTTACGCCTACCTGATCTGCGCGATCCTCGCCGCCGCCCTGCCTGGGGTCGACCCGATTTCGATGCTGATCGAGACGGTGCCGCTGCTAGTTCTCTACGAGTTGAGTATCTTGCTCGCTCGGGGAATTGGTGCGCCCAAGGAGAGCGCCGAATCCCAGATACCTTCAATTCAGGAGAACTAGCCCAGTGGCCGACGAACCCGAACACAGAATGCTCTTCGACCTTCGCGGTCGTCGCAAGAGGGTGATCCAGGTCATTTACGTGCTCCTCGCCATCCTGATGGGAGCCAGCCTCCTGTTGCTCGGTGGCAGCAGCACCCTGGGTCTGCAGAACCTGTTCGGTGGCGACACCTCGGTCAACAAGTCGGCCTCCGACGCGAACGTGGCGCGGGCCAACGACCTTCAGACCAAGTTCAACCAGCAGCCTAAGAACGGGAACCTGGCAAAGGAACTGATCCGGGCCCGATTCTCGGCCGGCAACTCGCTTTACGCGGTCGATCCCGACACCCAGACCACCTCGATCACCGACGACGCGACCACTCAGCTGGAGATGGCCGCCGAGACCTGGACCAAGTACCTGAAGATCACGAACGACAATCCGGATCCCGAGGTTGCCCAGCTGATGGCCAACGTCCTCTTCACCCTGTCGCAGGGTTCGACGGTGGCCCAGTTCCAGAGCAACATCAAGGATGCGGCCAAGGCCCAGCAGTTCGTCGCCGACAGTGCCGTGAAGGAACAGAAGAACGGCGGGGCGAGCGCGGCCACCCAGCTCACCACCCTGGCGATCTACCAGCTTTACGCCCAGGATTACGCGGCCGCCGAGAAGACCCTGAACCAGGCTCTTGCCGCGACCAGCGATTCGGCCGAGAAGAAGCAGATCAAGCAGACCTACAACTCTTCCGAGAAGGATGCGAAGCGGGTCGGCAAGCTGATCGACAAGGCGCTCAAGCAGGCCAAGAAGGACGGCGGCAAGTCGCTCGAGAATCCGCTCGGAAGCCTCGGCTCCGACACCTCGATCACCGGCGCCTCCGGCGCAACCACCACGCCCTGATCGACCCGTTTCACGAAGCTCGTCCAAAGGGCGGGCGGGCCACGAAAATGGTCCGCCCGCTCTATACTTCCGATCCGGCTTAATTCGAATGAGCCGCGTTCCGGGCCGTTAGCTCAGCTGGTAGAGCAGGAGACTCTTAATCTCAAGGTCGAAGGTTCGATCCCTTCACGGCCCACTCGGGGAGTTCCACGGGATTGACGCATGCCCGCCTGGCCGCTGCCACGACTCGCGGTCTCAGGAGTGCTCGCTCAGCCGTTGAGGTCACCGGTCATCGTCTTCCAGACGAGGACGGCCCAGCCGACCGGGAAGACCATGATCGCTCCGATGTGAGAGAGCAGGCCGGAGAAGAGGAGGTTCCGCGGGTCGTGGATTATCCCCAGCCAGTAGAGCGCGGCGAAACCGGCGCAGAGCAGGGTCTGCCAGAGGACGAGAAGGATCGGGATCAGATGATCACCCATATGCCGACAGGGTCGGTCGCCGGGCTTCGGATCTGACAGGACGAACATCGCCTCCGCTTTCCGCTCTAGGGTTCGCGGGCAGATGAGCCGGGAGAAGTGGGTGACATTGATTGTCGCGTCGGCGGCGACGGCGATCCTGCTGCTGGACGTGACGATCGTCTACGTGGCGCTGCCGTCGATCCGGGCGGACCTCGGGGCGAGCTTCAACCAGGCCCAGTGGGTGATCGATGCCTACACCGTGGTCATGGCCGCGACCCTGCTCGCCTGCGGCTCACTGGCCGACCGGATCGGCCGGCGGAAGATTTTCGCCGGCGGACTGATCGTCTTCACAACCTGTTCGCTGGTCTGCGGGGTGGCCGGCAGCCCGCTGGTCCTCGACCTGTCCCGCGGAGTGCAGGGGCTCGGCGCGGCGGCGATGTATGCGGCGTCACTCGCCCTGCTCGCCAACGAGTTCCAGGGCAGCCAGCGCGGACTTGCCTTTGGAGTGTGGGGGGCGGTGACCGGTGCCGCCCTGGCGGTCGGTCCGCTGATCGGCGGGCTGGTGATCGACGGATTGAGCTGGCGGTGGATCTTCCTGATCAACGTCCCGATCGGGCTCCTGACCCTGCTTGGCACCTGGGCCTCGGTCCGGGAATCGAAGGAACCGAAGGAGTCCCGCTTCGACCTCGCGGGCACGGTCCTGTTCGCGGCGTCGACCTTCCTGCTTGTGCTCGCCCTGATCCGCGGAAACGACGACGGCTGGGGCAGCACCTTCATCGTCGCGACCTTTCTTGTCGCGGCCGGGCTGGCAGCGGCCTTCATCACGGTCGAACTCCGGCGGAGCGAGCCGATGCTTCCACTCGGCTTCTTCCGTTCAAAGCCGTTCACCGGCACCGCGATCGTTTCCTTCGCGCAGTCGATCGCGATTTACCCGCTGCTCCTGTTCCTCGCGATCTACCTGCAGGAAGGCCTCGGGTTCGGCCCGACCGAGGCCGGGCTCAGGCTGCTGCCGATGACGGTCACCATCTTCCTCGTTGCCCCCTTCGCCGGACGGCTCACCTCCAGGACGACGATCAGGCTGCCGCTCGCCTCCGGCCTCTTCCTGCTCGCCGTGAGTCTGCTCTTGATCTACGGCATCGATGCGGAGAACGGCTGGACCCGCCTGCTGCCCGGCATGCTGGTCGGCGGTGTCTCGATCGGCCTGATCAGTCCGTCGCTCGCCGCCGCGATGGTCAGCGTGCTGCCGGTCGAGAAGAGCGGTCTCGCCTCCGGCATGAACAACACCGGCCGCCAGCTCGGCATCGCGATCGGGATCGCGGGACTCGGCGCGATCTTCGATCATCACGTCACCGGGGCGGGCGGCACTCTGGAAGGAATCACCTCGGGACTCAACGCGGTGATTCTCGTGGCCGCGGCGACGGCCTTCCTTGCCGCCGCGGTCTGCTGGCCGCTGCTCGGCCGTCAGCGGTCGAGCGAGAGCCCCGACATCTAGGCGGTCGCCATCGCTTCCACTGGAACGCGTTTCTGGTCCGAGGGCAGCCACAGGGAAATCGTCGCCGCGATCAGCACCAGCCCGACCGAGAACCAGAGGCAGCCCTCGAGGCCGAGCCACTGGTAGACCGCGCCGGAGAGGATGGTGCCGATCAGCCTTCCTCCGGCGTTCGCCATGTAATAGAAGCCGACGTTCTTTGCGACCGTCTCGTCCTCCGCATAGGCGAGCACGAGATACGAATGGACCGCCGAGTTGAGGGCGAAGACGATGCCGAAGAGGATCAGTCCCACGACCAGGACGAAGGTCGGGTCCAGGTTCGCGGCCAGCGAAGCGGCGATCGCGGCCGGGAAGGCGGCCAGCAGGAAGGCCAGCCTCGCGGCGGTTCGACCGGTCGGGGTGTCGCCCGTCTGCTTCGCCCTGCGGGCAAAGAGACCGGGGGCGCTCGCCTGGACCGCTCCGTACCCGATCACCCAGATCGCGAGAAAGCCGCCGGCCGCCCAGAAGCTCCAGTCGAGCACCGTCCGCAGATAGACGGGCAGGGCGACCACGAACCAGACGTCCCGTGAAGCGAAGAGGAAAAGGCGGGCGGCGGCGAGCAGGTTGATCTCCCGGGTGTGGGAGAACATGTGGCGGAACTTCGCGCCCATGTCCGAGTAGCCGAGGCTGCCCTCCATCAGGGTCGAAGTCGTGACCAGGGCGGTAGCCACGATCCCGAGGAGCACCAGCATTGCGGACTGGAAGCCGATCACGGTCAACAGCAGGCCTCCAAGGAAGAACCCGACGCCCTTCAGCGCGTTCTTGGAGCCGGTGAGGATCGCCACCCACTTGAAGAGGGAGGACTCCGAGTCTTCGGGGACGACCAGCTTGACCGCGCTCTTCGAGCTCATCTTGGTCAGGTCCTTGGCGATGCCTGAAAGCGCCTGGGACGCCATCACGTAGGGCACCACCAGCCACGCGTCAGGGGCGAACCCGAGCATTCCCAGAGCCACGATCTGGATGCCGAGCCCGGAGAAGAGAGTGGCCTTCAGACCCATCCGGGACGCGATCCATCCGCCGACCAGGTTGGTGACGATCCCGAAGAACTCGTAGAACAGGAAGAGGGTCGCGACCTCGAGGGCGCTGTAGCCGAGCTGGTAGAAGAAAAAGAGGACCAGGATGCGGCTGGCCCCGTCGGCCAGGGTGTCCGCCCAGTAGGCGGCGGTGACCAGGATGTAGTTCCTGAGATCACCCTCTCTTCTCGCGGTCCCGGTCATCGCTCAGTCCTCTGAGAGCAGTTTCCCGCCGATCATCTCCGCGATGTCGATCATTCGGTTCGCGTATCCCCACTCGTTGTCGTAGAAGGCGAGGATTTTCACCTGGGTTTCATTGATTACCCTGGTCGATGTCCCGTCCACGATCCCGGACCTCGGGTCGCCCTTGAAGTCGACCGAGACCAGCGGCCGGGACTCGAAACCGAGGATCCCGCTCAGATCCCCTTCGGAGGCGACCGAGAGCATGCCGTTCACCTCGTCAACCGTGGTCGGCCGGTCGACCTCGAAACAGCAGTCGGTGATCGAAGAGTTGAGCAGGGGCACCCGGACTGCCAGCCCGTCCAGCCGGCCCTGAAGGTCCGGGAAGATCATGCCGATCGCGGTCGCCGATCCGGTGGAGGTGGGAATGAGCGAGGTCCCGGCGGCCCTTGCCCGACGCAGGTCCTTGTGGTGGGCGTCGACCACGACCTGGGTGTTGGTCAGGTCATGCAGCGTGGTGATCGAGCCGTGGCTGATGCCTATGCCTTCGTGAACCACTTTGACCACCGGGGCCAGGCAGTTGGTGGTGCAGGAAGCGGCGGTCACGATCCGGTCCCGGTCCGGTTCGTATTCGGAATCGTTCACCCCGAACACGATGTTGAGCGCATCCTCCTTGACAGGGGCCGCGACCAGGACGCTGGCCACACCCCGGTCGAAGTAGGGGGCGAGCAGTCCCGGCTTGCGGAACTCGCCGGTCGCCTCGATCACCAGATCGACGCCGAGCTCTCCCCAGTCCACGGCGTCGGGCTCCGTTTCCGAGCTGTAGCCGATCTCCGATCCTCCGACGAGGATCGAGGAAGCGGTCGATTCGACTTCGTCTTCCCGCCAGCGTCCCTGCACCGAATCGAAGGCGAGCAGGTGGGCGGCCGATTCCGGCCCGCCGGCGATCTCGTTGATATGGACGAATTCGATCGAGGGTGAATCCCAGCCGGCCCGGATTGCCAGGCGGCCCATTCTCCCGAAGCCATTGATCCCGACTCTCAGCGTGCGTGTCATCCGGTGGCCTCCAGGCCTCGTTTGCTCTATCGAAGGGCATCGTATCTATTGACAAACGTGAATTGAACTGATTTGATGAATTTCGATGAGCCCCGAACTGACCCTCACCCCCAAACAGAAGAGTCCCAACGGCGAGCCCTGTTGCGAACCGGTCGTCTACCCGGATGTGGAACGGGCCGAGGCCGAGCAGATGGCCAGGATCGCAAAGGCCCTGGGGGATCCGATCCGCTTCACCCTCGTCGACGTTCTCCGCAAGCACGCCGGCAAGGTCTGCGTTTGTGAACTCGTCCCCCTTTTCGACGTCAGCCAGTCCACTCTCTCCCACCATCTGAAGAAGCTGAGGGACGCCGGCATCGTGGATTCCGAACGCCAGGGTCTCTGGGCTTATTACTACGTGAACCCGGAAGAGCTCGAGGAACTGAGCGCATGGCTGAGCTAGAACAAGTCAACGACTGTTGCGCCCCGGATACGCGAGCTTCATGCTGCGAGACCAGCGCCAAGGAAGCTTGTTGCGGCGAGGGTCCAGGCTGTGAATGCTCAGCAGGAACTGAACGCACCGAATCGGAACTCAGGGAAATCGTCCGGGAGAGGTACGCGGCTGCCGCGGTCGACGCCGGCTCCCGGGATGCGTCCTGCTGCGCAAATGACGCGGTCATAACCGAAGAGCAGCGGGCCGTGTTCGGTTCCAGCCTCTACGAAGAGGGCGAACGAAGCGAACTGCCCGAAGCCGCGCAGCTCGCTTCTCTCGGCTGCGGCAACCCGACCGCTGTCGCCGATCTCGAGGAGGGACAGACCGTTCTTGATCTCGGATCCGGTGGCGGCATCGACGT
>JAGQUR010000025.1 GCA_020438395.1 Solirubrobacterales bacterium
AGTACTTCGACAAGGACATCCGGGCTCTGCTCGGCAAGAAGGTGAAGAGCCCCTTCCGCGTCAAGTACTGCGGTCACGGCAAGAAGGCCGCCTGCCAGAAGGCGGTCTGGGCCGCGATCGCTGCCGCGGGCACGGAGCTGCAGGCCGACCAGGGTTCTGCGAACCCGGCCGACTGGCACGCCGACGCCACCCGCGAGCAGATCAAGTTCGGCCCGGTGAGCCTGATCACCATGAGGTACACCAACCGGCCGTCCGGCATCCAGCAGGTGATCTCCTTCAACGGTCACCGCTAGGAGCCGCCGAAAGCCGGAATCGAGAAAGCCCGCCCCAATCCTTGGGGCGGGCTTTCCTCTTTCCATGGCGGTGCAGGCACTCACCGCCAGGCCTATCCACCGGGACGCAGGGGGATCGCCCCGGTGAAATGAAGGCCGTGATCTCCGATTACCCCGGATTTCGAACTGAAAACCGGAACCTTGGCGTTTCGCACATTTCCCGCCTGCCGCATTCGCAGGGTCAGGGTTCGGGCTAGTATCGGAACAGGAGAACAGGCACCCGGGAGAGGAACGATGAAAACCTTCTTGACTTCCCTTGGAGCCCTTCTGGTCGGGCTTCTGATTTGCTCGTCGAGCGCCTCGGCCCAGAACATGCTGTTCTGGACCGACCTCGAAAACAACGAGGTCATGAGTATGCCCCTCGACGGCAGCCAGCCGCCAGGCGTGCTCGACATCAGTCCGGCCTCGGTCGACGCCGACCAGCAGTCGGCTGATCCCGGTTCGCTCGACTACGACCCGGTAACGGGCCGCCTCTATTGGCCGAACGCCGGAAATCCGGGCGATGTGTCCTGGGCGGCAGCGGATGGTTCTGGCGGCGGCACCGTCAACACGACGGCAAACCCGATCGACCCGCCCACGGCCCTTTCGCTGGACGGGGGAAACGACCGGCTCTACATAGTCGGTGGCGACGGAGAGAGCGTGGCCACGATGGGCCTGGGCGGAACACAGGGGACCTGGGCCCTGAACGACGGTGACTTTCGCAACGGAATTCTCGTCGACGCCCGTTCCTCGACGCTGTGGATCGCCGGTCCCGAGTGGGTCAGCTACGGAAACCTCGACGGGACCGGCACGCTCGACACCTATTCACCGAACGCGTTCACGAACGGGGGTTTTTCGGTCGATCGGGATGCCGATCGGCTCTACGGCACCTGGTACCCGGGAGCAGGCGAACCGGATGTTCTCTCCTGGATGGCCACCGATGCCAGCACCGACGGTTCGCTCACCCCCGGCGCCGTGGATGTGTTCGGGGCATCGTCAACTGCGATCGACCACGACACCGGTGAGATCTACTGGGCGAATGCATACCCATTCGGCGAGGCCGATACGCGTGGAATCTTCAGGATGCCGCTTTCCGGAGGGGCGGGGGAACAGGTCAGTCCCGGCCAGATCGGGGGCCGAAGCGGCGGGCTGGTGATCCTGAAGGCTCCGGAAACGACGTCTGATCTTGAACTGACAGGGGAGTCCGAGCTCGGATCGGAACTGACCTGTGGTGATGTGACCTGGGCCGGCGACCGGCCCGAGGCCCACTACTTCCGCAGTCCGGTCGAGAAAAAGCTGGTCTGGGTGATCAACGGCGAACAGAGCGACGCGACCGACGGCAACAGCGTGCAGGCCGACGAGCCGGGGACCTACCAGTGCGTCCGGGCAGGACAAAATGCGGCCGGCATCGGTGCTGCCGAAAGCAACGAGATCGTCATTCCCAACCCGACGCCGGTGTGTCCGACGATCAGGCTTTCGGTCCGGATCTCGAAGTTCACGCCGCCGAGGCCCTTCGGCCATCACAACGCCCCGGGAGTCCGGGTCACCTTCCGGACCGGCGGCACCCTGATCGTCAGCCTGCGGCCGAAGATCACCTTCCATGGCAAGGAAGGAACCCGGGTCGGTCAACTTCGCAAGCATCAGGTCACCGTCCATCAGCGGCAGCGGCTGCGCTTCCTGCTGCCTTCGGGCCTGAAGAAGGCGATCGCGAAGGTGCGGAAGGTCCAGTTCGCCCCGGTCACCTTCTCCGCCCGGGCCACCATCTGGCGGCCTGGCGACAGGGACTGTGCCCAGCACCAGAACCTGAAGCTGAAGACCAGGGTCAAGTACGTGTCCAGAAAGCCCGGGATCGGCCTGCGCAGACTCTGGTGAGTACCTTGCGTCTGTGACCATCCTTCACAGCCCGGGGCGCCCGGCCTGTGATGATGCAGGCGTGAACCAGACCCACTCAGAGACCCGTCGCACGAAGATCGTCGCCACGGTCGGTCCCGCTTCCTGGGATCCGCCGGTGCTCGAACAGATGATCATCGCCGGCGTAGACGTGTTCCGGCTCAATTTTTCGCATGGGGACGGGCCGACCCACGTGCGGGTGATCAAGGACATCCGCGAGATCTCCGAGCGGCTCGACCTGGAGGTGGGAATCCTCGGTGATCTGCCGGGCCCGAAGCTCAGGGTCGGTGATTACCCACAGGGCGTGGTCGACATCGTCCACGGCTCCACGGTGACCATCACCCCCGATGACGTTCCCGGCACCGAGACCCTGATCCCGGTCGACTGGCCCGAGTTGAGTGGCTCGCTCAAGGTCGAGGACACGGTCTACCTCGCCGACGGATCGATCCGCCTCAGGGTCATCGGCAACGACGGCCGGGTGGTCCAGTGCGAGGTCGAGGTCGGCGGTCCGCTCTCCTCCCACAAGGGAATGAACCTGCCCGGAGTGGAAGCCGGACTTGATTCGGTGTCCGAAGACGACCTGCGCTGGGTCGAGTTCGCGGTCGCCAACCAGATCGACTACCTGGCGGTCTCCTTCGTGCGCAAGGCGGACGATCTCGATCCGGTACTCGACAAGCTGTCCGAGCTCAAGTCCGACATCCCGATCATCGCCAAGATCGAGAAGCCGCAGGCGGCCGATGCGGTCGAGGACATCGTCGAGAAGGCGACCGGGGGCATCATGGTCGCCCGGGGCGATCTCGGGATCGAGGTCCCGCTCTCGAAGGTGCCGGTGCTCCAGAAGAGCCTGATCCGGGCGGCCGGCCAGGCCGGAAAGACCGTGATCACGGCGACCCAGATGCTGGCCTCGATGGTCTCGGCCAAGCGCCCGACCCGGGCCGAGGTGACCGACGTCGCGACCGCGATCTACGACGGCACCGACGCGATCATGCTCTCCGAGGAGACGGCGGTCGGGGACTACCCGGTCGAGGCGGTCAAGGTGATGGATCAGATCGCCCGGGGCACGGAGACAGACCTTCCCTACTGGGACTGGGTGCTGAACCGGGTGCGGCAGGACGAGATGGACGTCTCCGACTCGGTCACTCAATCGGCGGTGATCGCCGCCTACCGACTGAACCTGCAGGCGATTGTGGTTCCGACCGCTTCGGGCCGGACCGCGAAGGTCGTGGCCGCCCACCGGCCCCAGGTGCCGGTGCTGGCCGTGACCCACAGCGTCAGGACCCAGCGGCAGCTGAAGCTGATCTTCGGGGTGCGGCCGGTGGTAAACGACCAGACCACGGAGATCCGCAACCTGCTCTACGAGTGCGCCGATGACGCGGTGACCTACGGGGCGGCGGCCTCGGGCGACCTGATCGCAATAGTCGCGGGCCTTTCGGACATGCAGCTGGGAACCAACCTCTTCGAAGTCCACCGGGTTCCCTGAGTCACCTCAGGGTCCCGCTGGTCCGGTGAACTTGTGTCGCGGTTTGGGCGGCGAGCGTGGCGCCTACCTTCTGGCCAGACGACCGTCCTTCGTGAAGCAGAGCCCGAAGCCGTTCACGTACCCGTCGACTCCGTAACCCGTCGAGCCCATCTTGAGGACGAAGGCACCCCCGGTCAGGCCCATCCCCGTGCTGACCAGTTGGTTGGTCCGGAAAAATGTCGTGGAAGGGTCGCCGGTTTCCTGGACCATCTCGAACCAGACATCCGCGTCCTCGGTGTCCTTTCCGATGCCTTGAACAGAGAGGGCACGGCATGAGGTGCTGTCCATTCGCAGCACCGTGTCGCCCTTGCGATAAAGGGAAGAGTCGAACCAGACATAGCGGAAGAGGCTGCTGCCGACCTGAACGGTCTGCGATACCGGGTATCTCACCATCCGCTCCAGCGGCACCTTGTCGAGCACGAGCAGGCCACGGGCCGGCGACTTGCCTCGGAAACGTCCGTTCCTGGTGATCACGATGCGGTACCAGTACCGCCCCATGGTCGCGGGTCCGGCGACCGTGACGGCTTTGAAGCGACCCTTCGTCTGCTTCAAGTTCAGAACCTTGCGGAAGCGCTGTTTGGTGCCATAAGTACGCTGGAGGGTGAGTTTGCTTCCGCGCTTGAAACCCTTCGTCTTGTAGGCGATCTTGACTTGCCCGGAAGGGAATATGTAACGGGCTTTGAGCCCCATCGATACACCGCCGGCCTGGGCACTGGCCGGAATCCCTACCAAGGCCAGCGACACAATCGACGCTGAAAGTACGATTACGGCCTTCGTCCAGATTGACTTGAACCTCATTGCGCTCCCTCCCGGTCTGCAATCCAGCAGTTGTCAGAGAACTGAAAACTACTGGGACCGGATCGCCGGTACTTTGAACGAGATCGGCTCTCGAAGTAAGGATTCGTGATCTTGAACCCGGTTCTGTAGGCTGAACACCACGAACTGGGTCTAGCTGGGTACATGCGTACCTCGAGGTGTGAATTTGAGCGTTGCTGAGATCAGGAATCCGGAAGGAACCGAGCTGCTGGGCGAGGTCGAACTCACCGACCCCGGCGACGTTGCCGGGGTGGTGGAAAGGGCCGTCGCCGCGAGGCCGGCCTGGTCGGCCCTTCCGGTGGCCGAGCGGGCGGCGATGCTCGACCGGGCGGCTGACCTGCTCGAACCGAAACAGGAAGCACTTGGCAGGCTGCTGTCGAAGGAATCCGGCAAGCCGATCGGCCAGGCCGAGTTCGAGGTCGGCGGTGGAATCCACTTCCTCCGGGGCAACGCGATCGAAGGCCGGCGGCTGGTTGGAAGGGTGCTGCCGACCGAGGGCAACTTCGGCACCGAATGGGACCTCGCCTACACGCGCCGCGAGCCACTCGGCGTGGTCGCGGCGATCCTGCCCTTCAACTTCCCGGTCGAACTTTTCGTCGAGAAATGCGCTGCCGCCCTGGTCGGAGGCAATGCCGTCGTCGTCAAGCCTCCGGTCGAAGACCCGCTCGTGGTCGAGCAGTTCCGCGAGGCTCTGATCGAGGCCGGGGTGCCCTCGGACGCGATCGGCGCGGTCTATGGCGACGCCGAGGTCGGGGCCGCCCTGGCCGGGGCGCCGGGTGTTGACGCGATCTCGCTCACCGGGTCAACCGCCGCCGGCATCGCGGTGGCGACGGCGACCGCCGCCAGGCTCCCCTTCCTCCACCTCGAACTCGGCGGCAACAACGCCTGCCTGGTACTCGACGACGCCGACCTCGACCTGGTCGCGGGGGAGATCCTCCGGGGCCGGGTTCTGATGAACGGCCAGGCCTGTTCGGCCAGCAAGCGGGTGATCGTCGATCGCTCGATCCATGACGAGCTGGCGGCGCGGATGTCCGGGATCGTGGCGGCCCAGAAAGTTGGTCCGGCGCCGGAATCAGAGACCACGATCGGCCCGCTGATCCACCAGGGCGCGGCCGAGAAGGTGGCCGCCCAGGTCGCGAATGCGAGAAACCAGGGGGCAGAGGTTGCGGCCGGGTCCGGCGAGGCGGAGGGCGCCTACTTTGCCCCGACCCTGCTGGCCGGGGTGCCCCATTCGGCCGACGTGGCCATCGATGACGAGATCTTCGGGCCGGTCTTCAACCTGATCCCTGTCGACGGACAGGAGCAGGCGATCGAGGTCGCCAACTCCTCCTCCTTCGGCCTGATGGGCTCGGTCTTCTCGGCCGACCCGCAGAGGGCCCTTGCTGTCGCCGAGGTCCTCGAGTCGGGAGGCGTCGTGATCAACGGCACCGACAACTACCGGCCGCCGGTGATCCCCTTCGGCGGGGTCAAGCTTTCCGGGCGCGGCGTCGAGGGAATCGGCTACACGCTGGAGGAGATGACCCGGGAGAAGCCGATCATCTTCCGGCGCTTCCGGGAACCGAGGGGCTAGCGATGGCCCGGCAGCAGGGCGACGGCAAGTACCAGGTGCCGGCTGTGGTCGGGGCGATCAGCGTGCTGAACGAACTTTCCGGCACCGGTGAGGCGGGGGCGACCCTTTCACAGCTGGTCGAATCAACCGGGCTGTCCAAGAGCACCATGCACAACCTGCTCTCGACCCTCGACAGCCACGGCTTCGTGCGCCGGGACGCAAACACGAGGCAGTACCGGCTCGGTCCGGCCCTCATTCCCCTCGGCAATGAGGCGGCCCGTCAGGTCAAGCTGGTCCGCAGCACCCTCGACCGGGTGGCCCCTCTGGCCGGCCGTTACGGACTCTCCTTCGCGGTTGCCCAGCCGATCGACTCGAGTGAGCTACGGATCATCAGCCGTTTCTACCCGCCGGGTGACGTCCACGTCGGCATCACCGTCGGTAGCGCCTACGGACCCATGGACGGGGCGCTCGGCAAAGTCCTGCTCTCCGCGATGGACGAAGATCAGGCGAGAAGGCTGATCAAGGGCCGCAAGCTTCCTGCCCACACCCGGGCGACCATCACCAGTCCCGAATCCCTGATCGGGGAGGTGGAGGAGGTGAGGTCGCGGGGCTGGTCCGTCTCCCACGGCGAATTCAACGAGAACAACGCTGTGGCGGCGGGGATCTGGGGGACCGGCGGTGACCTCGAACTGGTTCTGCTCGCTCTCGGATTCCCGACCCAGTTCGACGGGGAGCGGCTCGCTGAAATCGGAGAGGTGCTGCGGGACACGGCCGACGAGGTGATGAACGGCGCCGGAGTGGCCGCGCCGGGCCGATAAATGACCGGGCCGTATTTTCTCCCGCGGTACAGGAAAAAGGGTTGCCCGGCCGAGGGGGCCTGTGTTAGGTTTCTGTCCACGATATAGAACTTGGTTCAGCAGGTTGAACTTGCTGAACAGTCTCCCGGACAACCGGGAGCTCTGACAGGAGACCGAAGTGAGCGAACCGAGGGAAGTGGATCTGGTCATCAAGGGCGGCACGGTGGTCAGCCCGAGCGGTACCCGCAAGGTAGGCGTCGCGGTTGACGGGGGCAAAGTCGTTGCCGTGACCGCCGACGAGTTCCTGCCACCTGCGAAGAAGACGGTTGACGCGACCGGGCTTCACGTGATCCCCGGACTGGTCGACACCGAGGCCCACCCCGGCTGTTACTCGCCACTCAAGGACGACCTCGCCAGCGAATCGATCGCTGCGGTCACCGCCGGCGTCACCACCTGGGGGGTCCACGCCCCCTCGACCCGGATGGGCCATCCCGACTTCGCCGAGTACGTCCAGAAGGAAGACGTCATGTCCTTCCATGACTCCTTCCCCTACTTCGAGGCGCTGACCGAATCCGACTCGGCGATCGACATCTTCCTCACCTACATGCTGGAGACCGACCAGCAGGCCGCGGAAATCCCCGAGTACGCAAAGGATCACGGCGTCACCTCCTACAAGCTCTACCTCCAGGCGATGAGCCCCGAGGCCGAGCCGAACTGGCCGGGCCGCCGGGCCGGACTCGGTGCCGGCTTCGACGACGGCGTCTGCTGGGTGACCATGGAGAACGTCGCGGCGCTCGGCCGTCCCGGCGTGGTCTGCATGCACTGCGAGAACTGGGAGATCGCCCGCATCTTCGACAAGCGACTGAAGGAAGAGGGGCGGACCGACTGGGCGACCTGGTCGGACCGCTCCCCCCATTACCTCGAGGCCTCGCACATCCGTTGGTACGGGGACATGGCCGCCGAGATCGGCTGCCCGATCTACATCCAACATTCGACCACCCCAGAGTCCTACAAGGAGATCCTCGAACTGCGCGGCCGCGGGGTCGAGATCTACGCCCAGACCGGTCCGCACTGGCTGCACTTCGGCAAGGGCGAGCACAACGCCTGGCGGATCAACGTGCCGCTCCGCTCCCGCGAGAACAATCCGAACATCTGGACAGCGCTGCAGTGCGGGATCATCGATTCGGTCGGCTCCGACCACGTGGTCGCCTGGGAGCCCGCCGATTACGAGTCCTCCTACAACGAGAACATCTGGGAGCTCAAGACCGGCTTCACCTCCAGGGTCGAGATGCACCTGCCGGTCCTGCTCGAAGGGGTCCATCAGGGCAAGCTCACGATCGAGCGCCTGGTCGAGGTGGCCTGCGCGAACCCGGCCCGGATCTTCGGCGTCTACCCGCAGAAGGGACTGATCGAGGTCGGCGCCGACGCCGACATCGTGCTGGTGGACCTGAACAAGGAAGTCACGGTCAAGAACGAGAACGTGCTGACCCGCTCGGGCTGGACATGCATCGACGGCCACACCATTCACGGCTACCCGGTCGCCACCTTCCTGCGCGGCAAGCAGATGTCGAAGTTCGACGACGGTGCCCCCGGCCCGGAGTTCATCGGTGATGCCGACGGTCACTACATCCGCCGGACCCCGGGCCAGGACCTGCTGCCGGTGGCCGGCGGCGAAGGGGCCCGGGCCGAGGTGCGGAAGCTGCCGAAGCTGGGCAAGCCCGAAGGCAGCGCAGTGGGGATCGATGTCTGAGACGGGCGACAGCGGCAACGTCTGGGACGACGTCCTGCCGGAAGAAGACCGGCTGGTCTTCGAGGCCGCCGGTTGGGGCAAGGACGTCGGCTTCGGCGAGAAGCCCGTCCTGCTGGTCGTCGACGTGATCTACAACTTCTGCGGCGACGTGCCGGAGCCGATCCTCGAATCGATCAAGCGCTGGCGCTACTCCTGTGGCGAGCGCAGCTGGGAGGGTGTCAGGCACCTCGAGCGGCTGATCGCCGCCGCCCGCGAGAAGCAGATCCCGATCGTCTACACCGGCATGGACCGCCGGCCGGACGGCTTCGACCAGGGTGCCTGGAACTGGAAGAGCTATCGCTCCGGCGAGGCCTCTGACATCAAGGGCTCGCTCGGAAACGAGATCGTCGAGGAGATCAAGCCGGAGCCACAGGACATCTACTTCGTCAAGGACAAGCCAAGCGCCTTTCACGGGACCCACCTGCTCGACTACCTGATCTATCTGGGGGCCGACACGGTGATCACGACCGGCACCACGACCAGCGGCTGCGTGCGGGCCAGCGCGGTCGATGCCACCCAGTACAACTACCGCTCGATCGTGCCAGAGGAATGCGTCTGGGACCGCTCAATGATCTCCCACAAGGTCAACCTGCTCGACATCCAGATGAAATACGGGGATGTGAAGAAGACCGACCAGGTGATCGAATATTTCAAGTCCCTGCCGGACCGGCCCTGCGGGCCGAACACCCCTACCGGCGTCGCCAACACCGACCAGGAGGTGCCGAAGTGAGTGAAGAGCTGGACCTCGACGTGGAAGTCCGGAAGATCGTCACCGTGGTCGAAGAAGTCCACACCGAGGGCGGCCGGGGTGACGGCGGCGGCCCGCTGAAGAAAGTCGCTGTCGCGGTGGTCTTCAGGAACCCTTACGCGGGCAAGCCCTTTGCCGAGGACCTTTCAGAGTTGGTCGAGGCTTCGGCGGGTCTCGGCAAGCTGATCGGCGAACGGGCAAACGAGGCGATAGGCGGAGAAGTCGAAAGCCACGGCAAGGCGGTCGTGGTCGGGACGGGCGGCGAGCAGGAACACGGCAACGCCGCCAAGACCACGGAGTTCGGTAACCCGTTCCGGGAAGGATTCGGTGGCGGAAAGGCCTGGCTGCCTTCGACCACCAAGCGTTGCGCCCCCGGCGCCACTGTGGACGTTCCCCTCTGTTACAAGGACGAGATCTGGGTCCGCTCGCACTACGACACGATCACGATCCAGATCGAAGACGCCCCGGCGCCGGACGAGATCGTCCTGATCGGGGCGGTCGCCTCCCGCGGCCGGCTCAACGCCCGCGTCGGTGGCAAGACCAAGGAAGAGGTCGAGTAGAGACCATGGCCCGGGCCGGCAAGAGACTTGCGGCGCGGGCCGCAGGCGGATCGAGAGGAAGCCGGTGAGCCGGACCCTCGAGATCCGCAACCTCTCCGGCCTGGTGACCGGCAGGCTCGATGACGATGTCCTGACCCCGGAAGTGATCCGGGTCGAAGACGGAACGATCGCCGGCTTCGAGCCCGGTCCCGACCCCGACGTCGTGCTCGACGCCGGCGGGGCGATGGTCTGCCCGGGCCTGATCGATTCGCATGCCCACGTGGTCTTCGGGGACTGGACGCCGCGCCAGAGCACCCTGGGCTGGATCGAGTCTTCGATGAACGGCGGGGTGACCTCGATGATGTCGGCCTCCGAGGTCCACCTCCCGGGGCGGCCAAAGGACCGGGAGGGGGTGAAGGCCCTGGCGGTTGCCGCCCAGCGGGCCTTCGAGAATTTCCGTCCCGGCGGGGTGAAGGTGATGGCCGGCTCGGTGATCATCGAGCCCTGTCTTGAACCGGGGGATTTCGCTGAACTCAAGGAAAACGGGGTGTGGCTGGCCAAGGTCGGATTCGGTGACTTCAGCCCCCAGGCGGACGCCGCGCCGCTGGTCCGGGCCGCACAGGAAAACGGCTTCGTCGTGATGAACCACACCGGGGGCGCCTCGATCCCCGACTCATCGCCGGTCACCATCGATGATGTGCTGGCCCTCGGCTGCGACATCATCGGCCACGCCAACGGCGGAACGACGGCCCTGCCGGACGAGGACCTTCCCCGCCTCTTTGACGCACCCGGTGCCATCCAGCTGGTTCAGGCCGGCAACCTCCGATCCAGCATGGAGATCGTCGAGGTCGCATGGGACAGGGACCTGCTCGACCGGCTTGTGCTGGCGACCGACACTCCGACGGGGACCGGAGTCATGCCGCTCGGCATGATCAAGACGGTCTGCGAGATCTCATCGCTCTGCGGCATGGCGGCCCCGAAGGCGATCGCCCTGGCGACCGGCAACAACGGTGCCGTCCTCGGGGTCGAACAGGGGGTGCTGGACACCGGCCGCCCCGCCGATCTCTTCTGCTGCTTCCGTCCTCTGGGTTCTTCCCAGAACGGGCCGCTGGAATCAATCGAATACGGCGACATCCCCGGGATCGCCGCGGTTGTGATCGACGGCGAGGTGAGGGCACTCAGGTCGAGAAACACGCCGGCTCCGGACGGGGCCTGTGAAATCAAGGAGAAGAATGGCTGAAGTGATCGTCCCGGCAAGGGAAGCAAGGACCATGGAAGTGAAGAAGGGCCAGACCCTGGAGATTGTGGATCTCGAAGGGCAGCAGGTGGGGGATTTCACCGCCTGGCTCGCCTCGGACCCGAACGAATACCTCTCGCCCAGCCACACGGTCTCGTCGAACGGGAAGCTCGTTCCCGAGGTCGGAGACAACATCCTGTCGAACCACCGCACCCCTCTCTTGAAGATCCTTCGCGACGACGTCGGACGGCACGACCTGGTTGTCCCCTGCTGCGACCCGGAGCGCTACGCGATCGACTACGACGCACCGGACCACGGCTCCTGCCTGCTCTCCCTGCAGACCGCGACCGAGGGCATGGGCCTTCCGTTGCGCGGCGAGATGTGCTGGAACGTCTTCATGAACAACCAGGTGGAAGACGGGAAGATCGTCACCTACGAGCCGCCTCATCCGGCCGGTTCCACGATTGCGATGGAGGTGCTGGAGGACATGACCGTGGCCCTTTCGGCCTGCCCCCAGGACATCTCCGCGGTCAACGCCTTCAACCCGACCCCGATGGCGCTGAGGACCAGTGACTGAGTGACCGGAGTGCCGCGAACATCCGCCGACGAAGTGGCCGAAGCAGCCCGGATCCTCACCGGAGCCGGGCTGGTCGAGGCATTCGGACATGTCTCGGCTCGCGATGGCGACGGTTTCCTGATCACCTCGACCCGGCCGCTCGGCGCCGCCGGCGGCGAGGATGTGCACAGGATGGATTCGCAGGGCAAAGCCCCGGAAGATGCTTCGGACGTGCCGCTGGAGACCCCGATGCACGCCGCCGTCTACGCGGCCCGGGATGACGTGAACGCGATCTGCCGCACCCATTCCCCGGCTGCCGTCCGGGCCGGGGCCGAGGGCGAGGTGCCGCCGCTGGTCCATGGCCTCGGCGGACTTGCCGGTGAGGTGGCTTACTCGGGGCGTACCGACCTGGTTGCCGACGAGGCGGCCGGCAGGGAGGTCGCAGGAGATCTCGGGGAGGCAAATTGTCTTTTGATCCGCGGAAACGGCGCGATCGCCACTGGCCGGAACATGGCCGAAGCGGTCGTCCGGGCCCGCTATCTGGAGGAGAGGTGCCTGGCTGGAAATGGGCTCGAACAGGAGGCCGGTTGGAGGGCCGACCTGCTGGGGCCCCGGGCCAGGTGGTTCGAAAAGGAAACGACCCGGGCCTTCGCCTGGTTGCGATGGAGGTATGGAGGAGATTCTTGACGGATCGCTGTGAGCTCGTCCCGGCCGGACGCCGAGCGGGTGTTTCGAACTGACTAACTAGAGAGGACCCATGAAGTTCACAACCAGTTGGAAAAAGATCATGTTGCTGCTGGCGGCAACGATGGCCCTTGCGGTCGGCGTCGCAGCCTGCGGTTCAAGTGACGACGATTCGGGCGGTTCCGGATCTGGCAGTTCAGGCGGCACCAAGAACGCGACCCTTGTGCTCGACTTCATCCCGGGAGCGGTTCACGCCGGGATCTACGAGGCGATGCAGAAGGGCTACTACGAGGACAACGGCATCAACCTGAAGATCATCGAGCCGACCTCGACCGCCGACACCCTGAAGCTGATCGACGCCGGCAAGGCCGATTTCGGCATCGCCGATGGCATCGACCTGGCGACCCAGATCAGCGACGGCCGCGAAGCCCAGGGCATCATGGCGCTGCTCCAGCGTCCGCCCGGTGGCCTGATCACCCTGAAGGACGACAACATCACCGACCCGAAGCAGCTCGAGGGCAAGACTGTCGGAATCACCGGTGTGCCTTCGGACACGGCGATCCTGAACACGGTGATGAAGGACGCGGGCGGCAACCCCGACGACGCCAATGTGGTGACGATCGGCTTCAACGGGGTCCAATCCCTCGAAGCCGGAAAGGTGTCCGCCTTCACCGGATTCATCCCGGCCGACGGCGTCCAGGTTGAAGCCGACGGATACCCGACCAGGTCGTTCCCGCTGGACGAGTACGGCGGACCCTCCTACCCGGGACTGGTCGTCTTCTCGACCGAGACGAAGATCGGTGACGATCCCGACCTGATGCAGGGATTCGTGGACGCGACGATCAAGGGCTACCAGGATGCCCTGGCCGATCCGCAGGAGGCGCTGAACGCCCTCTACGCCCAGACCCAGGGTCTCGACAAGGGTCTGCAGAAGAAGGTGTTCGAAGCCTATGTCCCCTACTTCGGCCCGTCCGACACGTTCGGACAGTTCAACAAGGACAACCTGGAGTCACTGTCCACGTTCATGGTTGACAACGACCTGGCGAGCCAGCCGATCTCGCCCGATCGTTACGCGACCACCGAGTTCACCCAGCCCAAGTAGCGATCAGGGCTCAACACAAGTAAGGAGGATTGACTTGCAGGCAGGTTCGAAACTCAGGATCGAAGATCTTTCCAAGACCTATCGAGGCGTCGGGGGTGGCGACAACGTCACCGCCCTGAAGGACGTCAACATCGAGATAGGGGCTGGCGAGTTCGTGTCGATCGTGGGGCCTTCGGGTTGCGGCAAGTCGACCCTCTTCAACATCATCGCCGGACTGATCCGGCCGTCGGGTGGCAAGGTGCTGCTCGACGGCCGGCAGCCCGACGAGCTGCTCGGATCGGTCGGCTACATGCCACAGCGCGATTGCCTGATGCCCTGGCGGACCGTCCTTGACAACACCACCCTCGGCCTGGAGCTGAACGGCGTCCGCAAGAAGGAAGCCCACAAGCAGGCCCTGGCCGAGTTCGACCGCTTCGGACTGGCCGGGTTCGAGAAGCACTGGCCGGCCAAGCTTTCCGGCGGCATGAAACAGCGTGCCGCCCTGCTCAGGACCTTCCTCGCCGGCCGCGACGTGATGCTGCTGGACGAGCCATTCGGCGCCCTCGATGCCCTGACCCGGGGGAACATGCAGGAGTGGCTGCTGGACGTCTGGCAGGAAGACCGCAAGACCATTCTTTTCGTTACCCACGACGTCGAAGAGGCGATTTACCTCTCCGACCGTGTCTATGTGATGTCCGGCCGGCCGGGCCGGGTCTCGCTTGAAGTGAACGTCAATCTGGAACGGCCCAGGAAGGCGGAGGTCACCATGTCCCCCGAATTCCTGCTGCTCAAGCAGAAGCTGCTCAGGCCACTTGAGGAGGCCGCCGCCGGCGGGGGCCTCTTCGTTGATGACCGGCCCACCCTGGAGGAGCAGATCTGATGTTCGCCAGAGGAACCCGTTCCCGCCGCGTCGCCGCGGCGGTGCTCCCGCCGCTGCTCTTCGCGATCTTCGTGCTCGCCGTCTGGCAGCTCTACACGGTGGTCGGCAACATCAGGGAGTCAACCCTGCCGCCGCCGACCGACATCGCCAAGTCGATCTGGGAGAACCGCACCCTGCTGATCGACAACGCCTGGGTCACCATCAAGGAAATCCTGATCGGCTTCGTCTTCGCGATCCTGCTCGGGGTCGGTCTGGCGGTCCTGATCCGCAGTTCCCGCACGATCGAACGGGCGATCTATCCCTGGCTGGTCGTCTCCCAGATGGTGCCGATCCCGGCCATCGCTCCGCTCCTGATCATCTGGTTCGGTTTCGAACTCCAGCCCAAGGTGATCGTCATCATGCTGGTCAGCTTCTTCCCGATCGCGGTCAACACGATCGATGGCCTCAGGGCGGCCGAGCCGGAACTGCTCAACCTGCTGAAGACCCTGAAGGCGAACGCCTGGCAGCGCTTCCGCAAGGCGCAGTTGCCTGCCGCCCTGCCCTTCCTCTTCTCGGGGCTGAAGGTCGCCGCCGCGCTCTCGGTGATCGGCGCGGTCTTCGCCGAATGGGTGGGCGCGTCGGAAGGCCTCGGCTACCTGATCCTGGTCCTGAACAACCAGACTGCGACCACTGACATGTTCGCTGTGATCTTCACGCTGGCCTTGATCGGCATCCTGCTTTTCCTGATCGTCACCCTGCTGGAACGGCTGCTGCTCCCCTGGTACTACGAGTCGCGTGAGAGCGAAGGGGAAGGCCTCCACCTCGAAGTCGAGGAGAAGGCATGAGCGGCACGATCGTCCGCGGCGCCTGGGCCCTGACCATGGGGCCGGGGGGCGCGATCCGCGAAGGCGCGGTCGCCTTCGACGGAGACGGCAGGATCACCGCTGTCGGAAAGGCGGTGGAGCTTGCGGCGGCGGATCCCGGGGCGACCGTGGTCGGTGACGGCAACGGCATCGTCCTGCCCGGATTCGTGAACGCCCACACCCACCTGACCGAGGGCCTGATCACCGGGATGGGTGAGACGGCAGTCCTCTGGGAATGGTTCGAGCGGGTCGTGAACCCCTCCGGAATCAACATCACCAGGGACCAGGTCGAGCTCGGTACCCGTCTGAAGGCGGTCGAGATGCTCGAATCCGGCATCACCACGGTCAATGACATGTGCTGCCACCGGAACATCGGGTCGCTGGCCTCGCTCGGCGCGGTCGACGGCCTCTCGGCCATGGGCATGCGTGGCGTGGTCTGCTTCGGGGCCGAGGACATGTACGACGGGGCACCGGCCGCCGATGAGTTCATGGCCGAGCACGAGGCGCTGGCCGACCGGATCTCCTCCGAAGACATGATCGACTTCCGGATCGGGGTCGGCACCGTGCTCGGCATGAGTGACGAACTCTTCAAGCGGACGATCGAGGCCGCGGCGGCCAACGACTGGGCGATCCATACCCATCTCGCCGAGGTGCGGGAGGAGATCACCGAGTCGACCCTGCTCCACGGTGGCTCGACCATCCAGCATGCCGACCGGGCCGGGATGCTCGACCACGAAGTGATTGCCGGCCATTGCATCTGGTGTTCGGAGAATGACATCGGCCTGCTCGCATCCAGTGACGTGGCGGTCGCGCACAACCCGGTCGCGAACATGATTCTCGCCTCCGGGGTCTGCCCGGTCCCGCGTCTGCTCCGCGAAGGCATCCGGATCGGGATCGGCACCGACGGCGCCGCCAGCAACGATTCCCAGGACATGTTCGGCGCAATCAAGTCGGCCGCCCTGTTGCAGAAGGTCCACCATCTGCAGGCGGTTTCGATGACCGCGCCACAGGTGATGGAGATGGCGACCATCGGCGGGGCAAAGGCCCTCGGAATGGAACATGAGATCGGCAGCCTCGAGCCGGGAAAGCGGGCCGACGTGGTCCTGCTTGACGGCAACGGCCCGGAACTGGCCGTGCTTCACGATCCCTTCCAGCAGATCGTCTATGGCGCTACTCCGCGCAGCGTCTCCGAAGTCTGGGTCGACGGAGAGCTCCGGGTGACCGGGGCCCAGACCGTCGGCGTGGACCGTTCGGCACTTGCCGCCGAGGCCCGGGAGTCTGCCCGGGACCTGGCGATTCGCGGTGACATGAAGGGCGAGTCGGCCTACGCCGGCCCCCTGGATTTCGAAGAAGGGAAGTAAAGGGTGTCGGAAACCAGTGACGTCGTCCTGATCGGGGCCGGCCATAACGGGCTGGTCTGTGGCTCCTACCTTGCCCGGGCCGGTCTCTCGGTGACGGTGCTCGAGTCCTCCCACTCTCCCGGAGGCTGCATCTATACCGAGGAGCAGCCTTCCGGAAACCGCCTCGAGCTTGGCGCCTACGAGCACGGCGGCATTCGCGGGAGCGGGGTGGCGGAGGAGCTCGAACTGGAGTCAAAGTACGGGCTGAGCTTCCACGAACGCGACGAGTTTCTCTTCGCCCCATGTGACGACGGAACCGGCCTGCCATTCTGGAATTCGCTCGACCGCACGGTTGACGCACTGGCCGACCTGCTCGGCCGCGAGGAAGCCGAGCGTTACCGGGCCTTCTCGAAGTGGTCCGCAGCGGCAATGGGCGTGCTCGGCCAGACCGAGAACGGGCCGCCGCCAAGCATCCGCTCGCTCGCGTCCCTGGCCGACCTGACCCTTGGCGCGGAAGGGGCACGGCTGATGCAGGCCCTGTTCGCGCCGGCCACTGCGGTCACCGAAGCGGCACTCGGGGACGATCGCCTGCGCGGCCCGCTCGACCACTGGGCTGCCCATTCCCAGCAGCCGCCGCAGGCCCCAGGCACCGGCGCAGGGGCCCTTTTCCTCGCCGCCTCTCATGGTTCACCGGCCAGTCGTCCGGCCGGCGGCTCGGTTGGCACGATCAATGCCCTGGTCAGTTGCCTGGAGGACGCCGGGGGAAAGCTGGTCTGCGATGCCCCGGCCGAGAAAGTCGAGACGAACGGCGGCCGGGCCACCGCGGTGATCGCCGCCGGCCAGAGATACGAGGCAGGCAAGGCAGTCGTTTCCGCTATCGATGCCCGAAGGCTTTTCCTGGGCCTGATGGACGAGAGCCAGTTGCCGGCGCCGCTTCTCGCAGAGGTTCGCCGAATCCACTTCAGCCAGCACAACGTCTCGGAGCTCAAGGTCGACGCGGTGATTGCGGAGGTGCCGAAGGTCAACGGTCCGGAGGGCATGGAGAAGGCCTTCATGCTTTCTGCGAACACCGGTACCGACATCGCGAAGGCCTTCGCGAGCCTCGGTCTCGGCCAGTTGCCCGAGCGACCGCCGGTGATGATCGCCTTCCCCTCGACCCTCGAGTCCGGATGGGCCCCGGAGGGACAGGGCGTGGTCTGGCTCTCGACATTTGTGCCCTGGACCCCGGAGCGGGGGCAGTGGGACGAGGCCCTGCTGGAAGAGGCGTCGGAGCTGACCTGGAAGACGGCCGAAAAGGCGCTCGGCTGGCAGATGACCCCGGTCGAGAAGAAGATGACCGGTCCGCTCGAATGGGTGGAGCGCCACGGCAACCCCGGGGCCAATCCGAATCACATCGAGATGAGCATCGACCAGCTGATGGCGATGCGGCCATCGGTGAACCTTTCCGGCTATTCGACTCCGATCGGGTCTCTCTACCTGACCGGGGCGGGCACCCACCCAGGTGGCGGTATCACCGGAATGCCGGGAAGGAACGCGGCCGGAGTGATCCTCGCGGAATTGGGTCTCGCGAAGCGGACCCGGGGCGGAAAACTCAAAGCGCAGGCGGCGCTCCTGAAGGATGCCCTCCGGGCCACGAGAGAATTGAGGAAGAACGCATGAGTGAAGACCGGACCAACGGTGGCACAGGCGACGCCTACTCGGTCGCCGACCAGATCACCTCCTACCAGCAGTCGGCCCTGATCGGAACTGCGGTTGAAGTCGGTCTTCCGGCCGTGCTCTACGGGTCTCCGAAGACCCTCGACGAGCTGACCGGGGCCCTTGGCACCGATCCGCGCGGAACCATGGGCCTGCTTTCCGGTCTGGTCACCTTCGGCCTGGTCGAACGGGACGGCGACCGGTTTTCCCTGACCGCCGACGGGGAACTGCTGGCCGACGACCACCCCGATTCGATCGCAATGATCGCCCGGAAGGAATGGTTCTTCTACAAGCTCTGGGCGAACATGCCCGAGGCGGTCCGGACCGGTCACACCCAGACCCGGGCCTGGCGCGATCGCCTGGAGAATGACCCCGAGCAGGCCCATGACTTCCTGAGGGCGCTGGATGACCTCTGCCGGCTCTACGGCGGCGACCTTCCCGGGCTGGCGGACCTCGAGTCGGGCGGTCGCCTGCTCGATGTCGGCGGCGGGGCCGGTTCCCATTCGGCCAACCTGCTCGCCGCGGTCGACGGTCTCGAGGCCACGGTGCTCGACCTGCCTGGGGCGGAGCCGGTCCTGAGGGAACGCCACCCGGAACTCTCCTTCGTGGAGGGAGACATCGACCAGCCCCGCTTCGGCCGGCCCGAAGGGGAGGAGTGGGATTACGTCCTCGTATCCAACATCCTCCACGACCATCCGGCCGGGGAAAACGAACGGATCGTCAGGGAAGCAGCTGGTCTGCTCGCCCCCGGAGGCTCGCTGGTCATCTACGAATGGGTGATCGACGAGGGCCGCACCTCACCGGCCGGCGTCGCTTCGTTCACCCCGATGATGGTGATCGAAAACGAAGGCGGCTACACCTGGACCGAAGCCGAAATCGGCGGGTGGATCAGGTCAGCAGGTCTGGAGCCCCGGCCGATAAGCCAGGGCCCCGGACCCATCGCAGTAATCAGGGCCGAGCGCGCCTAGGCGTGCTGTACGCGGAAGGCCACTCCGCCCTTGCCGGTGTTGAACTTGGCCTTGGCCACGTTCAGGCGCCACGGACGCGGCAGCCTGCCGTCGGTCCGGTTCAGGAACTGGCGGAAGTAGTTTGAAGCGCTGCTGCAGCTGAGACCGTTGACCACGTAGACGTAGTAGGGCCCCTTTCGCAGGTAGAGCGCACCGATGCGGTCGTTGTTCAGGACCCGGAAGGTCGCGGGGCAGCGGACGTAGGTGTGCTTGTTCGGCCTCGGCGCGGGCCCGTAGGCCTTGTTCACCTTGAAGCCGATCCGGCCGTGCTTGCTGTTGTAGAAGATGCCCATCAGCGGATTCAGCTTCCACGGGTAGGGGAGGCGGCCGTCGAAATCGAGCAGGAACTCCTTGAAGCGCTTGAATGCCTGGACGCAGGTGATCTTCTTCGGGTCGATCAGGGTGATGCGGTACTGGCCCCGCGGCACCTTGAAGCTGCCGATCGAGTCGCCCCGGACCACCGTGAAGTAAGCCGGGCATGAACGACCGGAATTGCCTCCGCCGCCGCCACTCTTCTTGGCCGGGGTGGCGGTGAAGCCCTTGTCCGTGTTGCCGGCCCGGAAGACCCGCTTGTTGCCGCTCAGGTACACCCGCCACGGGCTGCGGAGCCGGCCGTCCCAGTCCTGGAGAAACTCCTGGAAAAGCTTCGTCGAGCCTGCACAGCTGAGCTTGTTGCCGTTCAGCAGGGTGACGTTGTAATAGCCGGCCGGGAAGGAAACCTTGCCGATGCGGTCGTTGTTCAGGACCCGGAACTGCGGGCACTTGACCTGCGCCGCCTGTGCCTTGTCGGGGCTGCCCCCGACCACCAGCACCACGAGGGCCAGCAGGGCCAGAACTCCGGCGAGGGAGAACTTGGCGTATCGACGGGTCAGATTCGCGTAATTCCGGGTATCGGGCATGTCCTCAAAACCCTACCCGGACGGTCAAGTTCCGGTGTGGCCTGTCTGCGAATCTTCCGGTATGGCGCTGTTGATCCTTTTCGGGTTCATCGCCGGGGCCGCTACCGCGGTCTCGCCCTGCGTGCTGCCGGTTCTCCCGGTGGCGCTTTCCGCCGGCGCCACCGGTGGCAGGCGTCGTCCGGCCGGGATCGTGGCCGGGCTGACCGCCTCGTTCACCTTCGCCACGGTGGCCCTCGTCTATTTGATCGATGCGCTGGGCCTGCCCGATGACCTGATCCGCAACCTGGCGATCGCCGTTCTGATCGGCTTCGGCCTCGTCCTGCTGCTGCCGGCCGTTTCTTCCAGGCTGGAAGGCTGGCTCAGTCGCTTCACTGCCAGGTTCACCCCGAAGACGGAAGCGGACGGTTTCTGGTCAGGCACCCTGGTGGGAGCCAGCCTCGGCCTGGTCTATGCGCCCTGCGCCGGGCCGATCCTGGCCGGGGTCATCACGGTCTCCGCTTCCCAGTCGTTCACCGTAGACCGGCTGGCGATCGCCTTCGCCTACGCGCTCGGTTCGGGGCTGGTCCTCTACCTGCTGATGCTGGGCGGCCGCCGATTGATCGCCCCGCTGAGCCGCAGGGTTGGTTGGCTTCAGGCGGCGACGGGAATCGTGATGATCGTCTTCGGTATCGGGATGGCGGCGCAGTGGGACCTGAAGTTCCAGAACTGGATTGCCGACGACCTGCCGGCAGTGCTGGTCAACCCCACGAAGGATCTCGAGTCCAGCGACGCCTCGATTTCGCGCCTGGCCGACCTGCGGGCTGGTCATACGACGAAGTCGGCTGAGCAGATAGCGGCCGGCGCTGCCGCGGTTCAGAGCGAGGCGAGGGCGGCGTCAGATCTCCCGGTGATCGGCCGGGCTCCGGAGTTCCAGGGCACCCAGCAGTGGTTCAACACCCCCGGTGACCGGCCGCTGACCATGGCCGGTCTGCGCGGCCGGGTGGTTCTGATCGACTTCTGGACCTACACCTGCATCAACTGCATCCGGACCCAGCCGTGGCTGAACGCGATGAACGAGCGCTACGGAGACCGGGGGCTCACCATCGTCGGAGTTCACACCCCGGAGTTCCCCTTCGAAAAGGACGCCGGCAACGTCGAGGATGCGATCAAGCGGGCTGGCATCGAGTACCCGGTGGCCCAGGACAACGACTACACGGTCTGGAATTCCTACGGCAATCAGTATTGGCCAGCCGAGTATTTCGTCGATGCCGACGGCAACATCCGCTACGCCCATTTCGGGGAAGGGGATTACGGCCACAAGGAAGAGGTGATCCGCGAGTTGCTCGCCGAGGCGGGGGAGAACCCGGGGGCCGGGAAGACCGGAGCGACCGGCATGAAGGCGGCCCACGTTCTGCTGACCCCGGAGAGCTACCTGGGCTCGGCCCGGGCCGACCGGTTCGAGAACGGGTACATCCTGCCGGGAGTCCACGACTTCGGCCCGCTGAAGGAGCCGAGACTCGACTGGCTGGCCTACGGCGGCAAGTGGAGCATTGGCCCGGAGAAGGCGAGATCGGACGGGGGTGAGATTGCCGTGCATTTCCGGGCCAAGCGGGTCTACCTGGTGCTCTCCTCACCCGGCAGGTCCCGCACCGCCGGCATCGAACTCGACGGCAAGCCGGTCAACGCCACGGCCGCCGGTGGAGACGTCAAGGGTGGCGAGGTGAAGGTAACCGGCGAGCGGCTCTACTCCTTGATCGATCTGCCGGAACCCGGCCGGCATCTGCTGACCGTGAGCCCCGAGTCGGGGATCCGCGGTTTCGCCTTCACCTTCGGTTGAGCCGGTCGCAGTTACCCCGGCGATTGCTCAGTCGGCGGTGATCGATTCGAGCACGTCAAAGGACCAGATTTCGCTGGAGGTGCCGACTGGTCCCTGTTCGCGGTGCTGGGAATGGCCGGCGGCGAAATCTGGACTGTTGAGCCACGCCCTGAAGTCGTCCTCGGATCGCCAGCGGGTGACCACCAGGCAGACTTCGCGCTCGTCGTTGGGGCGGAGCAGGTCGAAGGACTCGAAGCCTTCCGCTTCCTCGACCTTGCCGGCGCGGGAGGCAAAGCGCTCGGCGAATTCGTCGAATCGCTCGCTGGGGACTGTTATTGCGTTGATCTTGACGATGCTCATAACTCGATCCTACGGAGGCGCGAGAATCGAGCCACGCCGGCGGAAGAACGCGATCAGGTTCTGACCCATACAATGCCCGTCCGGGGTTTACCCCCAGCGTCCCGCGCCCGTAGCTCAGCTGGATAGAGCGTTGGTCTACGAAACCAAAGGTCACAGGTTCGAATCCTGTCGGGCGCGTTCGTCTCGTGGCTTGGTTCCTGCGACGGAGTCATGTCGCAATTGCTGGTTTCGGCCTGATCTGTACAAATAGATCATCAAACTGTACAATTCTCTCATGTCCACTTTCAGCATCAGCAAGGCAAGGGAGTCTCTCTCGGACGCGGTCGAGCTATCCCGGACCGAAGCCGTTTTTCTCGAGCGGCACGGCAAGAAGGCTGCGGTCATGGTCAGTCCCGAGCGCTACGAGGAGATGATGGAGGCGCTCGAGGAGATCGAAGACGTTGCTGCCTTCGATCAGGCGATGGCCGAAGAAGGCCCGAACATCCCGTGGGATGAAGCCAAAGCCGACCTGGGCTGGGATTGAATCGTTACCGGATAGAACTGCGCCCGGCCGCACTTCGATCCCTACGAAAGCTTGATCCGCAGATCAGAGGAAGAGTCCAGGGAGCCATCGCCCTCCTAGCCGACGACCCCCGGCCGCCGAGCGCGAAGAAGCTGAAAGGACGTGAAGCCTTCCGGGTCCGAGTGGGTGACTATCGGGTGATCTACACCGTTGAAGACGATGTACTTCTCGTTGTCGTGGTCACGCTTGGTCACCGGCGAGATGTCTACGAGCGGTAGCGGCGGGACCGCGGGCAAACAAGCAACCATCACGCTTCCTGGCCCACGGGACCCGGCCCTTGCCGGAGGTTGCGCGTTGTGGAGACGACCACCGCCTTGGACGTGCGGGGACTTACGGTCTGACCACCACGCTCTCCGGCCAGAACGGATTCGTCCCATGACGTCTGCTACATTAGGTATCCCTAATCAGGAGTGTCCGTTCTTGCGGGCCGAATGTGACGGGGGCCGGGGGTGTAGGACATCGATTGGTCCGACACGACAGGAAGGGAGCCTCAATGATCCGGGGCGGGCGAGAGCGTGAAAGAGGAGCACTGCGGTTGGGGCCGTTCGGCCTGGTGGCGGTTGCGGCATTGGTGGTAGCAGCCATTGCTCTGGTGATCATCTTGCGGTCCGGGGACAATGGGAAGCCTTCTCTCGACAAGGGGGACACCAAGGTCAGTATCGAGCGCTCGTACGGAAAGCTGCCTCTCGCCTTCGAGCCCAACGCCGGGCGCTATCCGGCCGGACTTCGCTACAGGGCCCGCTCGGAATCGGGGTCCGTCTTGCTGTCGCGCTCGGGGGCCGAGCTCATAGCGGCCAGTCAGAAGCCAAACCGGTTCGCCCTGGAGTTCACCGGGGGATCCCCGACTTCAGTCGTCGGAGACGACAAGCTCGACGGCGTCGTGAACGACCTGCGCGGCGATGATCCAGCCCGTTACAGGACCGGCATCCCGACCTACGCTGCTGTCCGCTACCGGCGTATCTGGTCGGGGATCGACGCCGTATACCGTGGCACCCAGCGTCGGCTCGACTATGACTTCCGCGTCGCCCCCGGCGCCGATCCACAAGACATCGGGGTAAGGGTGCGGGGAGCCGACCGGCTGCGCCTCGCGGAAAACGGTGATGTTGTTATCACCACCGGCGGGAGCAAGTTCCTGCAGAAGGCCCCTGTTTCATTCCAGCCCGCCGCAAACGGAGACGCGCGGGCGTCCGTGGAGTCCCGCTACACCCTCCAGGGCAACCGGATCGGTCTCGAGATCGGTGACTATGACCGAAGCCGGCCGCTGCAGATCGACCCGGTCGTCGTCACCTATTTCGCCAGTGATGGTGCCCCGGAAGACCTCAGCGACATAGCCGTCGACGCTTCAGGTTCCGCCTACGTGGTCGGCCAGGATGAGCCCGACGAGGATACCTACACCCCCGATGTATTCGTAGGCAATTACGCGCCCGACGGCGAGTCTTTCGTTTATTCGACCTACCTGGGTGGCACCAGCGACGACTATGGAAGTTCGATCGCGATCGACAGCGCAGGCGCGGCCTACATAACCGGCTTCACGTACTCCAGTACCTTTCCGACCGTCAACGAGATCCAGGCCTGTACCGGTGCCTCGTATCTCCACTCCGAGGCCTTCGTCACGAAACTCGCCCCCGACGGCGGATCGCTCACCTACTCGACCTGCCTCGGCGGCAGCGATTACGACTACGGCAGAGGAATCGCGGTCGATGGCTCCGGCAGTGCCTACGTCGCTGGCGCCACCGACTCGAGCGACTTCAACCGGGTTGGCGGCATCGAAGGAAACGAGGGCGGGCAAGACGCCTTCGTCTCGAAGCTCGCCCCCAACGGGGGGTCGCTCGTCTACTCGACCTACCTCGGCGGAGGTGGAGACGACGCCGGCAATGGAATCGCGGTCGACGCCTCAGGCAGCGCCTATTTGACCGGTTCGACCGAATCGAGCGACTTCAATCGCGTTGGCGGTATCGAAGGTGATGAGGGCATGAAAGATGCCTTCATCTCGAAGCTCGCACCGAACGGCTCGTCACTTGTCTACTCCACGTACCTGGGTGGCAGCAGCGATGACGCTGGCAATGGAATCGCGGTCGACGCCTCGGGCAGCGCCTTCGTCGCCGGCGCCACCGACTCGAGCGACTTCAACCGGGTCGGCGGCATCGAAGGGGACGAGGGCGGAAAAGACGCCTTCGTCTCGAAGCTCGCCCCCAACGGCGCTTCGCTCGCCTACTCGACCTACCTCGGCGGGGGTGGCTCCGACTTCGCAAGTGACGTCGCCGTGGATTCGACCGGATCGGCCCATGTAACGGGTGGCACCTCATCTGAAGACTTCGGCGCCGACGGCTGGACCGGCTCGTACTACTACGGGTCCGATGATTTCGTCTTCCAGCTGAACCCGGCCGGTAGCTCACTGGTCTTCTTGAGTGTCACCCGTGCGAACATCAGCGAATCCGGACAGGGCATTGCAGTTGATTCCGCCGGAGACACCTACGTGGTTGACAGTTCGGGCGGGACGATGAAGCTCGTCTATACAGACACGACGCCGCCCGACACCACAATCACCTCCGGACCCGCGAACGGCGCCACGATAAAGACAAACTCCGTCGACTTCGGCTTCTCATCGAGCGAGACGGACTCGACCTTCGCGTGTCGCCTCGACAGCGGGGCGTGGTCGTCCTGTACGTCGCCGAAGTCGTACTCGAACCTCTCAAACGGATCCCACCGCTTCGCAGTCAGGGCGACCGACCCGGCCGAGAACACGGATCAGACCCCGGCGACCCGCGACTTCACGGTCAACACCACCGTCTACAGGGCCCGGATCAGCAAGGTGAGCGTAAGCGGTCCTGCCAGGGTCAAACGGAAAAAGAAGGTCACCTACAAGGTCAGGATCACCAACTCCGGAAACGCGAGTGCCACCGGAGTGAGGCTAAAAGTGAGTGGCAGGGGCGTCGGCCTCAAGAAGTCGGCCGGAAAGATTGGCGCCCGCAAGACCAGGACGGTCAAGATCGGTCTCAGGTTCAAGAAGACGGGGAAGGTCAAGGTCACGTTCAAGGTGACCTCAGGCAACGCCGGCGGCAAGACCGTCAAGAAGAACGTCAGGGTCAGGAAGTAGCGCTGATCGAGCAGTGGGCCGTCTCGACCAGTGAAGTCATCAGATCGGCGGCTTCGTCCCGGCCGAGCCCCTGTTCACGGACCAGCGAGCCCCAGGTGCTGAAGGCGAGGGCATGCCCGATTGCCGCGGCCACCCGCTCCCGGGGCCTGCCCCTCTGCTTGCGACCGCGCATCAGGATTGAAGTGGCCTCGGTCAGGTAGGCGCCCATGGCGGCGACCGCGTCCCGGACTGCCGGCACCCGGTCGGCGTCGCGGCCGGTGCTCTCAAGCATCTGCTCCGTCTCGGCGTAGAAATCGTAGATCTCGGTCAGGGCCAACCGCAACCGCTCGTCGGGATCGGCCACGCCGCTCCACTCTTCGAGGTCGGGGGGTGGATGCTGGGCGTTGTAGTGGGAGGTGCAGGCCTGGTAGATCGCCGCTTCGTCGGGAAAGTGCCGATAGACGGTTGCCCGTTGCACACCGGCTTCACGGGCGATGCCACTGACCGTCGTCTTTGCCGGGCCGATCGTGCCGTGAAGCTTCACCGCGGCCTCGGTGATCCGAAGGCGCGTCTCCGCCTCCTTGTCGGCTCGACGACGCTTCCGGTAGGTGCGGGGCTTTTCGATTTCGTGAGACATACCTGTTCATGCAATATTGACAGATGGGCAGGACGTGTGTTACTTTCGCAAAACAGTCCTGTTCAATGAAAAGTAGAAGGTATGGCACACGCGGTAGACACCAAGAGAATTCGCTTCGACGCAAGCCAGGGTCCGAGGCTGATCGGGCCGGGTGACGGAAAGTCGGTTGACCTCGGTTCAGTCGGGGTGCGCTTCATGGCCTGGACCGAAGAAACCGGCGGAGGCTTCTCGCTGGTCGAGCATCCGATCCCCCCGAAGACCCTGGTTGCTCCGGTTCACATCCACGAGCGCGAGGACGAATACAGCTACGTGCTGGAAGGCCGCATGGGCGCGAAACTCGGCGACGACGTCGTCTATGCCGAGGCCGGGGATTTCGTCTTCAAGCCGCGCGAGCAGTGGCACACCTTCTGGAATCCCGACGACGCGCCCTGCCGCATCCTCGAGATCATCGCTCCGGGGGGCTTCGAGCACTTCTTCGACGAGCTGGCCACGGCAATGGCCGGCGCCTTCGACCCGGAGAAGCTGGCTGAACTCGGCGCCAGGTACGGGCACCGCTTCAAGCCGGAGACCGTGTCCGAGCTCTGCGCGGAGCACGGCCTGTGGCATCCGATGCTGGAAGAGCAGGGCTAGCCGACCGGATGACGAGAGTGCCAAATGCGGCCGGGCCGCCTGACCAGGACGGCAGGTGCCGAGACGATTACGCCTCTGTCTCTGAGAGCTAGTACCTCGGAGGCAGATCTCGAGGTGGATCGCCAGGCAGGCGGCCCCGTCGACCATAGGCAAAGATCGAGAAGATCAGGCCGAACGCACCGACGCCCATCAGGATCCAGCCGACGATGTTGATGTCGACGCCACTGACGGTCGCGGTGACCGCGAAGGCGAGGATTGCCCCCACCGCGACAAGAAAGAGTGAAAAACCGAAAGTCATGGTGAGCCGGTACCCGGCGGCATTTCCGGGCAAACAGGCCAAGCGCCGCTTCGCCGTCGTTGACGGTCGCCGATTCTGTTTGCCCGGAGGGTGGTGGGATACTGGATCCAGTACCGATGCCTCCGCAATGGCTTGAGACCTTGGCTTGGATATCGCTCGGCGTGGCGTTTCTTTGCGCCATCATCATCCTCTGGGACATCTTCGTCGCCGGAAACCGTCAGCCGATGGGGGTCATGGAGGCGGTGTGGCCGATCACGGCCCTCTACCTGGGGCCGCTCGGCTTGTGGGCCTACTGGCATTGGGCCCGGGTCGGGCGGCCCGAGGAACAGGATCAGGGTGAGCCGCGCCCGAAACCGTTCCCGGTCAAGGTGGCGATCGGGGTCAGTCACTGCGGCGCCGGATGCACCCTCGGCGACATCATCGCCACCTGGATCGTCTTCGCCCTCGGCCTCACGATTGCCGGCCTTGCTCTCCCCTACGAATACGTCTTCGATTTCACCTTCGCTTTCCTGCTCGGGATCGTCTTCCAGTTCTTCGCGATCCGGCCGATGAGGCCGGAAATGCCTCTGGGTCAGGTGCTGAAGAAGGCCCTCAAGGCCGACACCCTCTCGCTGACCGCCTTCGAGGTCGGGCTTTTCGGCTGGATGGCGATCATGCAGCTGGTCCTCTTCAAAAACCCGCACCTTTCGCCTGAGCATGCCTCGTACTGGTTCCTGATGCAGATCGGGATGGCGATCGGCTTCATGACCAGCTACCCGGTCAACATCTGGCTGATCCGTCGCGGAATCAAGGAGACGATGGCCTGAATCAGGTCCTTCGGGGCCTTGCTGATACGGTGAAATCTCCGATGACCGGGGGCCCGGGTTGAGAATCGGATGCAGGATCAACGCCGCGATAGCGGCAGTTATCGCCCCTTCGGGAGACGGGGCGAAGGAGTCTCAGGGGCCCGACGCAAGCGGCTGATTTGCGTTTCGGCCAGTCCCATCTTCTCGCTTCCTCGAATGGAATTCTGGATGTCGCGACAATGAAAAGTGAACGGGAGGAGACGGTGGTCATCGGTGCCGGCATTCACGGCATCTCGTCAGCCCTTGCGCTGGCTTCCCGCGGCAGGCGGTCCCTGGTGCTCGAGGCCGGCACCGGCCCCTTCTTCGGAGCCAGCGCCCGCAACGAAGGGAAGATTCATCTGGGTTTCGTCTACGCCCTCGACGAGACCGGTGCGACGACAAAGGCGATGGTCGAAGGATCGCTCTCCTTCGCACCGCTGATCGAACACTGGTGCGGTCCGTTGCCCTGGGAGCAGATCCGCTCCGACGGCTTCGGCTACGTGGTGATGGACGAAGGACTGGCCGGGCCCGACCAGGTGGAAGCCCACTACAGGTCAGTCATCGAGGAGGCAGAAAGGGCGGCTCCCGCCTTCGGTTCGAACTATGTCGGGGTGAACCTCGGCGGCGCCGAAATCGTCCGGCATGAAGGGACCTTCCCCGGCATGGCCGAGGGTCATTCGGGTTGCTGGTTCGAGACTCCGGAACGGGCGGTCGACCCGCGTGCCCTTTCCAAGTTCATCACCGAAGCCGCGAGCCGCGAGCCCCTGGTGGAGATTCGGAGCGGGCACCGCGTGGCGCATGTCGAAAGACTCGAAGGCGGTTTCGCCCTTGAGGCGGAGACGGCTTCCGGCAACCGAAGGATCGAGTCGGACAACGTGATCAACTGCGCCTGGGACGGTCGTCCGGCACTGGACGGAATGATCCTCGGAGACCAGTCGCATGAGAGCTTTCGGGTCAAGCATCAGGTCATGATCCACGGCGGAGAAACGGCGGGAATCATTCCGGCGACCCTGGTCCAGGGTCCGTACGGGGACGTGGTCCTCTGGCCGAACGGCGACGTTTACATCAGCTGGTACCCGATCGCAAGAACCCATTTCGGTGACCGGCCGGAAGACGGGCTCGAGATCGACCCCGTAGTCGCTGACCGGGTCCACGAGGCGATCGTGGACCTGTTCCCGTCCCTGGCCGGGTTCAAAGTTCTGAGCCACGCGCCCTGCTACATCCTGGCCAAGGGCGCTACCGACATTCACGATCCGGGGAGCGAGCTCCACGTAAGGCTTGGCGCCGAGTATGTGGAGTCCGACGGATGGTTCTCGATCCGTTCATCGAAGCTGACCACGGGGCCTCTCGCCGGTGAGCGCTGTGCCGCCGCGATCACCGGGACCGATCCCGGTTACTGAGTTGGAACCGCGCCTGACAATCGCGATTCCGCTCCACGGGGGCGCGAAATGGATCGAAGGAATCCTTGACACGGTTGCCAAAGCGCCGGAATGGAGCCGGGTCGTGCTGAGCGATGCCACCCATCTGGACGACGCGGTCGAATCCCTTGCCGGCGCTTGCCGGGGTGACGACCGGGTCGAAGCGATTTCGCGACCGGAAACCCTGGGCTGGGTCGATCACGCGAACCTGCTGCTCGAGGAAGCGCAAACCGACTACTTCTGCTGGATGCCGCAGGATGACCTGGTCTCGCCGGAGGAGTACTTCGAGTTGCTCGTCGCGGCACTTGATGAGAACCCCGACCGGATCCTTGCCTTCCCGACGGTTCTCAGGGAACTCGAGGTGGGGCGTCTGCGCCAGAGGTCGATCGGCGAAGTGCCCTACCAGTCTCCCCCGTTCGAGCTCGGTGAGGAACCGCCCGAGCTTGAGGCAGTCCGGATGCTGAGGGAATGGAACATGGCCCTGGGTTGCTGGAGAGGGGTATTCAGGACTCGTCTGGCGCGGCCCATCCCGCAAACCGACGATTGTGCCGATGTTGCCTGGACATTCTCGATGGCCCTGGAGGGAAACTTCATCGGGGTCGAACAGGCGCGTTATCTGAAACGGTTCCACGGAAAGAACGCCCACCACTCGATGCGTTGGCAGGGAATGCCGGAAGCGTTGGAGGTCTTCCGGGCCGAAGTGGAGGCCCGGATCGGCCAGGACCCGGTGCCCGCCGGTCAGGTCATGGCCGCTGTTCGCCGCTACCTGCACCGGCACCGGCTGGCGATGTTCGGTTACCGGCTTCGCCCCTTCGCGGCCTACCTCCTCAACCGGCCGAGGCCCGTCACCGAGTAGAGGATGACGTGGTGGTTGTTACCATCGGGTCGATGGGGCCTTCCCACAGGAACCGGAGCTTCTGATCGGGGTCTTCCAGTGAAGTTGACCTTCGCGCCGAAGAGCTGGTTCGAAGCGATGCGGGTCAGTTTCGGCCTGCCGTCAGGCATGGCGATGCTGGCTGGCATCTTCCTCGGGCTCACCCTCCCGGCCATGGACGACAAGTTCGGAATCGAGCTTCCGGCACTCGCCTTCGAAAGCCAGTCTTCGGCAAGGGGGCTGCTTGAGACGATCAGCACCGCGACCGTTTCGGTTGCCGGCCTCAGCTTCTCGGTGACCATCGTCGCCTTGACCCTGGCCTCGTCCCAGCTCAGCCCGAGAGTGCTGCGAACCTTCCGGGGTGACCGGCTCAGCCAGGTGACGCTGGCGCTCTTTCTCGGGACTTTTGTCTACTGCCTGACCTTGCTGGTGCGGCTCGGCGTCAACGGTACCGGGGGGGAAGCACCGAACCTCTCGGTCACCATCGCCGTGCTGCTCGCTTTCGCATCGTTTCTGGTTTTTGCCTTCTTCATCGGTCACGTCATAAAGATTCTCCAGCCCTCGACCGTGGTGTCGGGGATCTATGAGGACGGCGTCGAAATGGGCCGGAACCAGTACCCCACCGGTGCGGGGGAACCGGATCACCCGGCGGCAGCCAGACTGGCGGCCCGTGACCTGATGCGGGGGAAGGGGCCGGAGACCGTTTGTTCCGAAGATCCCGGATACCTGACCCTGGTCGACCTCGACGGGCTGATCTCCTGTCTGCAGGAGAAGGACGGGTTTGCTCGCCAGGCGGTCGCGGTTGGCGACTATGTGTTGCCGGGTCAGACTCTGGTTGAGGTCTGGCCGGGCGAGGACGGGATGGAAGTTCTGGAAGCCAAGGTCCGGGAAACCTTCGTGCTGGGCAAGCAGCGAACCCTTGTCCAGGACACCGCATTCTGCGTTCGCCAACTCGCTGACATAGCTCTGAAGGGACTGTCTCCGGGAATCAACGACCCGACCACGGCCGAGAACGCAATGGACGCGATGTGTTCGCTCCTGATCAACTTCGCGCGGACCGAGCGCCCTTCCGCGGTACGGGTCGATGAGAACGCCGATCCCCGATTCCTGGCGCTCGCCCCGGATCTGGACGACCTCGTCCGGTTGGGTTTCGGGCAGGTCCGCGTGGCGGCCGAAGGCAGCCCTCACTTCAACGCGCGTCTGATGGTCTTGCTGAACCAACTGCAGGCCCAGGCCCGGAAGGCGAACGTGGCCAGCCGGGAGATCAATCGCCAGAAGCAGGCCCTCGGCTCGGTCGTCGAGGTGTGCTGAACCGCTCGGGCCAGGCGAACCCTTAGGCTGAGCCGCGGGAGAACCGATGCTGAGACTGGTTGACCGGGAGATCAAGGCCTGGAGCCGCGGAACCGCGCAGGCTCAACTCGGGCTGCTCTGGGATGAGGTCGAGCGCAACGGGGTCAAGGCGATCTCCTGGTGGGAACGGGACGAATGGTCCTCGCCTTATCTGATCAGCGCCTCGGAGGACCGGAGCCTTGCGCCGGGGAAGTTCCGGGCCTTTTGCCAGGTCAACTTCGGCCGGCCGGAAGACGACGAAATGCTGTTCTCCGACGACAGCGAGGCCAGAGGTAGAGACACCCCGGTCGAGACCATGGGTGCGCGGGATATCCGCCGGATGCTTGAGTTGCCCGGCGTCGAAGAGCGCCCCGAACTCTGCGACCTGCTGATCAACATCGGCTACCGGCGCGACGAAATGGACCTCCCGGCGATCACCTCCTTCGCCGGGCACCAGGAACCGGTCGTCCGGTACGTGGTCCTCGGGATGCTTTCCTGGAACCCCTCGCTGACCAACGACTACCTCGGCGGGAAGTTCGAAAAGGACCCGGATCCGGCGGTTCGGGAACTCGCCGAACGGTTCGCCAGCGGCAGACTGCGGCGACAGACCAGAATCTAGATGCGACTGCCGGCATAACGGGATCAGTCTTCGCTGTCCAGCATTGCCATTTGAGGTTCCGGATAGCGGGAGCCGGCCACAGAATCTTCGGGGATTGCCGACCCGATCCTGTCGAGAGTCGCCTGGTCCAGTTCCAGGTCAACTGCGCCGACGGCCTCGGCGAGCCGGTCCCTTCGGCGGGCACCGACCAGCGGGACGATGTCGTCGCCGCGGGAGAAGACCCAACCGATTGCAACCTGGGTCACGGTCGCCCCGAGTTCATCGGCGATCGCCCGGAGCCGTTCTGTCAGCTCGAGATTGCGCCGCAGACTATCGCCTTGAAACCGCGGGGCATGAGCCCGGAAATCAGTCTGGTCGAACTGCCGGCCAGGGCTCCAATTGCCGCTCAGAAGTCCCCGGCTGAGTACTCCATAGGCGGTGATTCCGATGCCAAGCTCGCGCGTGACGGGGAGTATTCCCGACTCGATACCCCGCGACATCAACGAGTACTCGATCTGGAGGTCAGCGACGGGATGGACGGCCGCTGCCCGGCGGATCGTTTCCGGCCCGACCTCTGAGAGGCCCAGGTAGCGGACGTATCCCCCCTCGATCAACTCCGAAATCGCACCGACCGTCTCTTCGATCGGCACGTCCGGATCGAGCCTGGCTGGCCGGTAGATGTCAACGTGATCGAGACCGAGTCGGGCCAGCGTGTAAGAAAGCGCTGTCTTGAGGGCGGCCGGGCTTGTGTCAAAGCCGATCCACTGACCGTCGGGAGATCGCTGGGCGCCGAACTTCACGCTGACGAGAAAAGAGTCCCGGTCTCTGCCCCTGAGCGCCTCGCCGAGGAGCATCTCGTTGCGACCCATGCCGTAGAAGTCGCCGGTATCGATCAGGTTGATCCCTGCTGCGAGGGCTGCATGGACGGTGGCGATGTTCTCCTGACGGTCGCTGGGCCCGTAGAGGCCGGACATTCCCATCGCACCGAGCGCAATCGCCGAAACTTCGGGTCCGTCACTACCAAGTCTTCTCTGCTTCATGGTCTGCCTTCGCTTTGGGGGTTCGGTGCTGCCATGATCAGTCAGGTGAGCGGGAAACTGAAACTCCGATCGGTAGTGAAGTCACCCCCTGACTGGCCCGCGACTGGCCGGTATGCCTGACCTCAGGCAGCTAAGGGTCTTCGTGTCGGTTGCCGAGACCCTGAATTTCACCCGCGCCTCCGAACAGCTCTCGATTGGCCAACAGGCCGTTTCCAAGACGATCGGCCAGCTTGAAGCGGAACTGGGAGTTGAATTGTTCGAGCGCACAACCCGAGAGGTGAGGCTGACCCGGGCGGGCCGGTCCCTGCTTGAGGATGCCCCCCGGATAATTGAAATGTCGGACGCGGCCTTTGCCCGGGCGTCGGAGGTCGGGGCGGGATTGGGCGGCACTATTCAACTCGGGCACAGTCCGGCAGTCTCCGACGCGGAGGTGGCAAGAACGATCGAGGCGCTTCGTTCGAAGGCCAACCCGGACCTGCTCATCTCTGTTCACCAGGTGCGACCCGCCGAGATCGAAGGCCGGCTCGTTTCGGGCGACCTGGACCTGATCCTTGCCCGCTCCGGCGCGAATTCGCCGAGGCTCGATAGCGAGGCTCTGACTCCGACCCCGGCCGTGATCCTCGTGCACGAGGGCCATCGGCTCGCTAACCGGGACCGGGTTTCCGGCCCGGACCTTGACGGTGACCGGTTACTCACTTTCAATCCGCCGGGCACTCCCTATACGGACATGATCCTCGCTTCGCTCGATGCGGTCGGTGCCCGGGTCGTTCCGGTCGAATCATCGGTCGTCGGTTCTTCTCCGCAGATGATGATTCGCGAAATCGAGAAACAGAACGCCATATCGCTCGTGGCCGCGAGCGATCAGATTCCGTCCGGCGCGGTTCAACTCGTTCTGGATGAACCGTTGAGCCTTCCGCTGATCGTGATCTGGCCGGTTGCGAGGCGTGGAGCGGCAGTCGACCGGTTGGTCGAAACTCTCACCGCAACCTGAACCGATGGCCGGTTACCGGCCGGTCAGGATCGTCTCGGCGCCGCGGCCCGGGGTGACGGTGATCGCCCGGCGCCTGGTTGCTTCCGGTCCGTCGATTCCTGCCCGGATCACCGTGGTGCGGAGCAGTTCCCTCAGCACGATCGCCATCTCGAGCTGGGCGAAACTCGCCCCCACGCAACGGCGACGGCCACCGCCAAACGGAATCCAGGTGTAGGTGCCCGGGTCGGACTCAAGGAAGCGCTCTGGCTGGAACGCATAGGGGTTCGGATAGATGTCCGCGTCGTGCTGGACCAGCCAGGCGCTGGCCAGCATGTGGACCCGGGGCTTGTAGAGGATGCCGCCGATCTCGATCGGCTTCTTGACCGTCCTCGGGGCGGCGTTCAGGAGAACGGGGCGCAGCCTGAGGCTTTCGCGGATCACCGCGGTCAGGTACGGCTCGCCGTCGCCTACATCGACTGCCTCGACCAGCCGTTCAAGCACCCGGGGTTCCCTGGTCAGCCGCTCGATCGTCCAGGCGAGCTGGGTCGCGGTCGTCTCGTGGCCTGCCACCAGCAGGGTGAGCAGCTCGTCGTGGATCTCCACGTCCGACATCGGTGAGCCGTCATCGTGATGGGCGGCGATCAGCGAGTTGATGATCTCGCTGCCACCCTCGTCCCCGCTGTCGCGCCGGTCCTGGATCTCTCCGTAGATCAACTCGTCGGTGCGGGCCCTGACTTTCAGGAACCTCGCCCAGGGGCCACGACCGAACGGCGCCCTGCGGGCCGGAGGGACGAGGCTCAGCGGATTCATCCCGAAATCGAGCATTTCGGTGAGCGATTCGCGCAGGGGGTCGAGCCGCTCACCGGAACGCACCCCGAACACGGCGGCCAGGATCACCTCCAGTGTGAGGCGCTGCATTCGCGGGTGGATCGGCGAGGACTCGCCATGCGGCCAGGAGGCGATCTGTTCCTGCGTCACCTCGGCGATCACCGATTCCAGCCCGCGCATGCGCTCGCCGTGGAATGCGGGCAGGACCAGCTTGCGCTGGGTCATGTGGGCGCCCTCGTCCAGCAGCAGGATCGAGTTCGGCCCGACGATCGGCTCGAGGATCCTGGTTCCCTCGCCCGGGTGGAGGACATCGGGCGGGGCGGTGAAGACCTGCTTGATCTCGGCGGGGTCGGAAATCACCACGAAGGGATCCTGGGCGGCCAGGTTGACCGTGAACCGCTTGCCGTAGCGCCGGCGGCAACGATCGAGGAAACCGGTTGGTCGCGTCCACCAGCCAACAGTCTGCATCGCACTGGGCATGCGCGGTCCGGGGGGCAAACCCTTTGTGGCTCTCGTCAGCATCATCCGTAACGCTAGCGCGGATCGCCCTTGCGATTCGGTTTTGTTACCGCAACTATTTGCCTGACGGCAGTTGCAACCGATAGCGTCAGTAGTCCAATTCCAAGAAAGGATCGATGCCTTCCCTGATTGGCCGGTTTTTCGGCCTGAGTCTCTCCGCCCTGTTTCTGTTGAGCCTTGCCAACGCGCCAACCGCGTCGGCCGCCTACAAGTATCCGGTCACGGTATTTCCGTCTCCCGGAACTCCGGTTGCTTCTGAAAGCACCACTTTCAGTTTCCGCGGGGTCAAGCCCCGCTACATGGGACCGATCAAGGTCTATGGCGCCCAGAGTGGCCGCCACTTCGGCCGGCGACTCGCCCATTCCGACGGTCGCGGTGTCAGCTTCATCGCCTACAAGAATTTCACTCCCGGCGAACTGGTCCGCGTGTACACCCGCAAGAAGATATGGGGAGCCCGCAACGGTGACTTCGCCGTGCGGATCGGCCGCTTCTACGGCAATGACGACAAGCTCGGCCATCCCGGGGCACCGAACAAGTTCCCCGCGCTCCATTCGCGCCCGGACCTGAAGCCGCCGAAGATCAACATCCTCAAGCACACCGACCAGGCCTATCCCGGCCGGGTCTTCTTCGCGCCCAAGCAGACGGGGCTCACGATCCTCGACAGCCACGGCCGGATCAACTGGTTCCAGATGACCGGTTACGGAGGAAACGGCGAGCAGGTGCAGGACTTCCATCCGCAGTACCTGAACGGACAGCAGGTCCTCACCTACTGGAAGGGCGCCTCGACGTCCCGCGGATTCAGCCAGCTCGGTTACTTCTCGGTCCTGAACCGCAAGTACAACGTGATCGCGAGGTTCCGGGTCGGTAACGGTTACAAGCCCGACGCACACGAAATGACCCTTTCTCCGCGGGGGACCGCTTTCACCATCTCCTACCGCGGCGTTCTCTGGGACACCAGCCGGTTCGCCGGGGGTACGAAGACCAGCCGGGTGATGGACAACGTCATCCAGGAGATCGACATCAAGACCGGAGCCGTGATATTTGAATGGCACAGCATCGGAAACATCAACCTGGAAGCGTCGGTCAACAAGGCGACCAACGACGGTGCACCCTGGGACTTCTTCCACGCGAACGCGATCTCGAATGACGGGGACAGCATCCTCGTGTCGGCCCGTCACACCTGCTCCATCTACCGGATCGACCGCCGCACCGGCTGGCTTCGCTGGCGGCTCCGCGGTGACGGCCGGAAACCGAAGACGAATGACTTCCGCCTCGGCAAGGGAACCCGCTTCGGATACCAGCACGACATCCGTCGCCTGAAGAGCGGGAATATCTCGATGTTCGACAACGGCTCGGCCGGAGATTCGATGCCGGCGGTGCAGAAGCAGTCCAGCGGGCTGATCCTGAAGCTGACGAACAAGGGCAAGGGCCGCCGGACGGCGACTCTGGTCCACCGCTACAAGCACAAGCCAAAGGGGGTCACCTCCGGGTCTCAGGGCAGCATGACCCTGCTGCCGAACGGAAATGCCCTGCTCGGCTGGGGTTCGAACGCGCAGATCTCCGAGATCACCCCCAAGGGCGATATCGCCTTTGACGCCACGTTCAACACGGCACCGACCGCCTCCTACCGTGCCCGCAAGGCGCAGTGGATGGGTATCCCCAAGTTCCGGCCGGCGATCGCCAGCCAGGGGACCGCGAAGGGCGGCACCGTATGGGCCAGCTGGAATGGTGCGACAAACATCGCCCGCTGGCGGGTGCTCTCCGGGCCCGACGCGAAGCACCTCGCCGTGATCGGCAACTCGCCCTGGAAGAACCTCGAGACCACAATCCCGGTCGAGAAGTTCGGAAAGATGGTGATGGTCCAGGCGATCGACTACAAGAACAAGGTGATCGGCAACTCCAAGCTGACACCACTCGGGAAGCAGGCCCGCTAGCCGGTTTCCCTTAGCGGCTACCCGCCGGTTGCCCTCATGCTCAGGGCGCCGGCGGGTTCGCCGCGACCGCATCCGCGAAGGCCGTGGCCTTCAGGGAGCCGAGCCCGGTTGCGAGGTCGTATCCGGGCTGGGCGGCCCCGCCGGCCGGGGTCTTGCCGGCCGCGCTGTTCGGCTTCCTCGAGGAGGTGCCGACCGTTACGTCGTAGAAGGTCGTCCCGTAACCAGGGCCTCGCCCAAGCCGGTAGAGGAGCGGGGTGATCAACCCAAGCGGCGGCCTGCCCGCCTGCTTTTCCTGCTGCACCGCCAGGGCGACCATCGCGGCGGTTATCGGCGTCGCGGCGCTGGTTCCGCCGCCGCCACCCCAGCCGCCGGTGGACGTCTGGAACACCGCCACTCCCGGCTTGAAGGAAGCCATCGCGCCCAGGTCCGGAACCAGTCGCATCGGGTTTCCGGACTGGATCGAGGGGGTGATTCCGGGCCCGGTCTGGTAGCCGGGACGGGACCAGAAGTGGCTCGGGCCCCCGCCGCTCCCGACCCCCTGCTGGGGCTCGGTCGCGTAGGTCGACCAGACCGGCTGGGAAACGATGCCGTTGCCGGCGTTGAGGCTCAGGTTTGTACCGCCGACCGCGGTGATGTAGGGAGAGCTGGCCGGAAACGAGGTGCCGGGCTTGCTCGTCTCACAGCCCTGGAAGCCGAGATCGCCGGAAGCCGAAAGGGCAGTGACTCCGAGTACCGCGGCTTCCGCCAGCAGCCGGTTCGAGAGGTATATCTCGGACTTGTTGAACCGGTATTCGCAGACACCGTCGCTGATCGAAAGCACGTCAGGCAGCGTGCCGTCCTGCCTGCCGGGGTCGAGGGCGCCCAGCATGAACAGGATGAACGAGTTGCTGAAGCCCTGGTCCAGCGGAACGAAGATCGGCGTGATCTGTTTCAGGCCCGGGGCGAGAGCGGCGAGGGCCTCAACGTCAAGGACCGTCTCGTCAGGGTCGTCCTGGGTGTCGGCCACGCCGCCCGGCATCGCGAACTGGTTGACCCTGGGGGCGGGGAGGTTGAAGCAGTTGGCCCAGGTCTTGAAGTCACTGGTGCCGACGACGAAGGAGCTGAGCGTGTTGACCCTTACCCCGGAACCGTCGAGTCCCCGGCTGTGGAGCTCGTCCACGTCGTAGGCGGTGGAAAGCTGGTTCGGGGTCAGGGCGCCGGACTTGATCGCGCCGCCGCAGCCTTCCGGAGTGCCGGTGAGGGAAGTCCCCGAATGGGGCGGCTTGGGGGCCGGACCCTGCCGGAAAGTCTCGCCGACCGAGACCTGCTTGATCGCCCACTTGTATCCCTTCGGGCGGCAGGGGCGTCCGGGAATCGTCGGGCCGGCACAGAAGAGACGCTTCGCTGCGGCCGGACTCACCAGGGCGGTCGCAACCGTCTGGGTGGGGTCGAGGCGGACCCACCTGACGCCGTTCTTCTTGCCGAGTGAGAGGACTTTGCTGCGGACCTTCGGACCGGCCCCGAACTGGCTGCGGAACTGCGACAGGCTGAGGAAGTGCCGGTAGCGGCCGCTGGCCGGGCGGGAAATCTGCTGTGCGGCGGCCAGCGCATTGCCCTTGCCGGGCAGCCCCATCACGACCGCCCTCACCATCGGCCGCTTTTTCGCTGACGCCCCGGCTTCATGTGCCGATACGGTTCCGGCCCCCGGTGTCAGGGCCATCAGAGCGGCCAGTGCTGCGAACCCCGTCAGAACTCCCCTCTTGCTCATGGGTCGATTATCCCCCAGCGGCCACGGTGCCTCCGGGACTCGGTGTAGTTTCTGACCGTGTCCGAGTCCTCGCCTCCCTTCCGGGTTTCCGTCACCGTGGCCCTGCTTGCGCTCTCCGGCGCCTGGAATGCAGGGAACGTCGGCCCGGTGGCGTCGCAGCTCGCGGGGGACTTTGATGTCTCCCTGGCCATGGTCGGCGTGGTCTCCGGCACCCTCTTCTTCGCTGCCAACGTGATCGGGCTTGCCTTCGCCGCCCAGATCGGCGAGAAGATCGGATTGGTCTGGGGCATGAGGACGGCGTGCATCATGATCGTGGCCGGCAATCTGATCATCGCCGCCACTCCCGACTTTCTGGGGGTCGCCGTGGGCAGGATCCTGCCCGGACTCGGCTTCGCCCTGACCACGACGGTCGGAGTCGTCTGGGCCAGGCACGAGGGCGGGGTGAAGCTGGTCGGGGTATTCGGTGCCGCGATCCAGATGGGGATAGCGCTTTCACTCCTGGTGGGAAGCGTCCTCTTCGACCAGGGCGTCGACTGGCGGGTCGGGTTCCTGATCAGCGCTTCGCTGGCCGCTCTCGCGATGGGCTGGATTCCCCCCTGGGCAGAGACCCCGCCGACCCCGGAAAAGAAGTCCTCCGGTTTCCTCCGGCTGGCCTGGCGCAAGGCCCGGGTCTACCGGCTCTCGCTTCTGTTCCTTTCCATCTACGGGGTGCCGATGATCCTCGGGGCCTGGATGATCGAATACCTCTCCAGCGAGGGCGATGTCTCCAAGACCCTGGCCGGCCTGGCCTCTTTCCTGCTTTTCGGCCTGTCGGCGGCGATGCGCTTCGGCGGCGCCGAGTTGAGAGCGAAAGGCTGGACCCACAAGGTGCTCTGCGGTTCGCTGGGCCTGGCTGCGGCCGGCCTTGCCGCGGTCGCGATCGACCCGGTCGCCGGCGCCGCCTTCCTCGCCGCGGTGCTGCTCGCCACCGGCTTCGGACTGCCCTACGCCACGGCCCTTGACGAGGCCCAGGACCTCTACCCGGAAGAGCCGGCAGAACCGCTGGCCCTGATGACCCTTGTTGCCCTGCTCCTCCCGATCGTCGTCATTCCCCTGGTGGGTCATGCGATCTCCCGTGACGCCGGTGACGTCGCCTTCGGAGCCCTCGCGGCCTTCCTGGTCCTGGCTACGCTCGCCAACCTGAAACGTTCCGGGGTCCCCCTCACCGAATAATTCTCCGTCGGGCATATGCTCCTCGCATGGAGCCCAACGCGAGTTCTGAAGCTGCAGCCCCCCGGATCGCTCCCGGTACTCCCGGTGACGGCCTGATCCTCAATCCGAAGACCTGGTCGGCGCCGCATCTCGAGGCCGCCGACGAGGACCGGCTGAAGAAGATGATCGAGTGGTTCGAGAACCGCGGGCTGAAGCAGCTCAAGGACGATGACCGCGAGAACCGCTGGTACTCGGACTTTCTCGAGATGCAGGCGGAACTCGGGATCTTCAGCACCTTCCTCACTCCGGCGCGGGACGGTGAAGGCGACCCGGCCAGGCGATGGGACACGACCCGCATCTGCGAGTTCAATGAGCTCTCCGGCTTCTACGGGCTGCCCTACTGGTACACGTGGCAGGTCTCGATTCTGGGCCTCGGCCCGGTCTTCCAATCCGGGAACGAGACGGCCCGTAAGAAGGCGGCGGCCGAGCTCGAGAAGGGGTCGATCTTTGCCTTCGGTCTCTCCGAACGCGCACACGGTGCCGACATCTATTCGACCGACATGGTGCTCCGGCCCGCCGGCAATGACGGGGCGGGGGAGACCTACACCGCGACCGGCGGCAAGTACTACATCGGCAACGGCAACAAGGCGGCGATGGTCTCGGTCTTCGGTCGGGTCGACGGCATCGAGGGACCGGACGGCTACGCATTCTTCGCCGCCAGCTCCAGCCACAGCAACTACGAGCTGGTCCGCAACGTGGTCAACTCGTCGAACTACGTCTCGCAGTTCAACCTCAACGCCTATCCGGTCGAGTCGGCGGATGTACTGCACATGGGACCCGGCGCCTTCGACGCCGCCCTGAACACGGTCAACATCGGCAAGTTCAACCTAGGTTTCGCCTCGATCGGGATCTGCGAGCACGCCTTCTGGGAAGCGATCACCCATGCCGACAACCGCGTGCTCTACGGCATGAAGGTGACCGACTTCCCCCAGGTCCGGCAGGCCTTCACCGACGCCTTCGCCCGGGCGGTCGCGATGAAGCTCTTCGCCTGGCGGGCGGTCGACTACTTCCGCGCCGCCTCGCCGGATGACCGGCGCTACCTGCTCTTCAACCCGCTGACCAAGATGAAGGTGACGACCGAGGGCGAAAAGGTGATCGACCTGCTCTGGGACGTGATCGCGGCCAAGGGCTTCGAACGGGACATGTGGTTCGAGATGGCAGCCCGGGACATTCGAGCCCTGCCGAAACTGGAGGGCACGGTCCACGTCAACATGGCCCTGGTCCTCAAGTTCATGGCCTCGTACCTGTTCAACCCGGACCCAGACCTGCAAGCGCCCGACCGGATGCAGGAGCCGGGCGACGACGATTTCCTCTTCCGACAGGGCCCTGCCCGCGGTCTCGGGAAGATCCGCTTCAGCCCCTGGGAGAAATCCTATGAGCCTTTCGCCGGGGTGCCGAACGTGGCGAGGTTCATGGAGCTGGCCGAGTCCTTCAAGAGCTTCCTGGTCGAATGCGGTCCCGACGAGGACCAGCAGAAGGATCTCGACTTCCTGCTCACCCTGGGCGAGATCTTCACCCTGATCCCCTACGGCCAGCTGATCTGCGAGCAGGCGGCCCTGATCGGGCTGCCGGAGGACACGCTCGACCAGATCTTCGACGTGATGATCCGAGACTTCTCCGCCTACGCCGCCGAGCTCCACGGCAAGACATCGACCACGGAGGCACAGGCCGAGTGGGCGCGTTCGGCGATCACCAGGCCGGTGGTTGACCAGGACCGGTTCGACTCGGTCTGGGAGAAGACCCGCGCTCTGGCCGGCGGCTACGAAATGAACCCGTAGAATCGCGCTCATGCAGCGGATGCGATTCGACAAGGATTTTGACCTGCCGCCCGACCAGGTGTTCAGCTTCTTCGCCGAGCACGAAAACCTGGGGGGCGTTCTCGGAGCAGAGGTGACCAGACTGAGCGACGGCACTGACGGCCACCGCAACGGGGTCGGCTCTTCACGTCGCCTGAAGCCGCCCGGCCCGGTTCCCGCCTTCGAGGAGACGGTCACCGAGTTCGTACCGGACGAGAAGATCGTCTACAAGATCACCAAGGGAACCCCGCTGAACCATCATCTCGGCACGGTCACCTTCGCGCCGACCGAATCCGGGACTCACATGGAGTGGAACATCGAGATCGGCGCCGCCTTTCCCGGTCTCGACTTCATCATCTCCAAGGTTCTGATCAGGAACATCGGAGGCGGGCTCGACCGCATGTCGATTCCCGCCTGAGGTCTCATTTCCTGATCTGGAGTTCCATCGCCTCCTCGCTCTCGGCGGCGGCTCCGTCTGACCTGATCACGCGAGAGTAGAGGTTGATCAGCGGTTCGGCCGTCAGTCCGTGGGCGAAGACGCTGACCAGAACGGTGAAAGTCATTGCCGCGAGGACGGTCGCAAGGGCAGGCAGCTCCGGTTCCTCCTCGATCACGACCAGGGCAAGGATGATCGAGGCGAGTCCCCGCGGTCCGAACCACCCCATGAAGAGGACCGAGCTTCGCTTCAGCCCGGTCCCGATCGTGGATATTGCGACCGGGACCATCCTGATCAGGGTGAGACTGAGCAGGCCGTAGACGATCACGTGCCAGGTCAGGCCGTCGAGCAGCGTGATCGCGCTGGCACCGAACACGAAGAAGATGATCAGGTTGAGGAGCTGGCCCTCGTCCTCGGTGAACGCGAGGATCCTCTGACCGGTGTGAGGGGTGATGCGTCCGGCTGCCAGCCCGGCGGTGAAGGCCGCGATGAAGCCGTTTCCGCCAAGGAAGTCGGCCAGGGCCCAGGATCCGACGGCCAGCCCGACCAGGCCGAGCTGCTGGAAGGGCGTGGAGACCAGGTCGCGGTCCGTAGCCCGCTCGAAGAGGAAGCCGCCGGCCAGTCCGGTGGCGAGTCCGACCCCCGCGCCGATCCCGATCTGCTCGATCACGAAGGTCGCCCATCCGGTGGCGGTCACGACGGTTTCGGTCACCGCTAGTCCCACGAAGAGGAAGAGGAACGGAATCGAGAGTCCGTCGTTGAGGCCGCTTTCCACGTTCAGGGCCTGCCTGATTCGCTGAGGCACCTTCTGGCTTGAAACCACGGCCTGGCCCAGGGCGGCGTCGGTGGGAGCGAGGATCGCCGCCACGATTGCGGCTTCCCAGAACTCGACTTCCTTCAGCAGCACGGCGCCGATCAGGACGCCCAGAATGATGGTCAGCGGCATCCCGATGCCGAGCAGCCGGACCGGCAGGTTGCGGTTCCCGCTCAGTGCGCGAAGGTCGATTCTGGCCGCGTCCGCAAAGAGCACGATCACGAGGGCGATCTCGGCGAGGGCCAGTCCGGTCTCGCCGGTCAGGGTCAGATCGAAAACCCCCAGCACGTCGGGGCCGAGCAGGACACCTGCCGCAACGAACACCATGGGAGGAGTGATGGCCCAGCCGGAGAGCTTGTCCGAAACCAGGCTGTAGGCGAACAGGACCGCGGCGATGATTCCGATTTCGGCCATCTGGCAGCGACTCTAATCGAGGGTCCGGTGGCTCCGGGTCAGGAGGCGATCGGCGCCTTGGCGCGGATTTCGTCGAGCAGACGCTGGGCCATTTCCTGGTCGTCTTCGTCCGGACGCGGCTGGCCACCCGCCGGTTCGAAGAACTCGACCGTGACCAGCGGCCGTTTGGGGAAGCGCTTCAGGTCGGTGCCGCCGGTCACTGCGACAAGTACGACCGGCGTTCCCGGGCAGGCCCGGGCCAGTCGGGAGATCCCGCGCCGGGCCCTCAGGTTGGTGCCGCGGGAAAGGGTGCCCTCGGGGAAGATTCCGATCGTCTCGCCGCGGCCGGCCGCATCGACCGCTGCCTCCAGCGCCGCGGTGTCACTCTCTCCGCGGCGAATCGGGATCTGGGCGGCTTCGTCGAGAATCCAGGCAAGCGGCCGGAATTTCCAGAGGGTGTGCTTGGCGAGGAAGCGGAGCTGGCGCTGTTTCCACATCATCGCCTCAATGATCGCCAGCGGGTCAAGCCACGAATCGTGGTTGGAGACGATCAGCGCGCCGCCCTTGCCCGGCAGGTGTTCGAGGCCCTTGACCTGGATGCGCGCCCACCAGCGGAGCGGCCGCAGGATGAGGCGGACGGTCTGGTAGAGCATCCAGCCCCGTCGTTCGGAGACCGCGGTCGTGATCTCTTCGGCCGCGACGGAATCGTCGGCGATCGACGTACTCATCGTCTTTCCACAGTGCCTTGCGGATCCATGAACACACGACTCTAGAGCCTGTGGGTATGAAGACTCGCCTGTTTGTCTAAATCATCCGAAACGGGTGATCCGGGCCGGTGCTACGGCCCCTGGACTCAGGCGCTGAGCTTCCCGGACTTCAACTGGCGGGGGGAGGGGCCGGGCAGGATGGTGCCTTCCTTCTGCTGCATCATCTTCCGGGTCAGCACCACAACAGCGATCGCGAACAGCGGGGAGAGAGCCACTTCGGCGAGGGCTTCCCCCAGACCGACCGCGATGAAGGAGTGGCCGAGGAGCGCTTCGCAGGCCGCTTCGATTCCCTTCCGGACCGATTCGCCCAGCACCTCGATCGGAACCAGGATCATGAAGACCAGCCAGTAACTGCCGCGGACCAGTCGGAAGCTTCTTCTGAACGCAGACTTCACGCCCTGTTGCTCGATTTCGACGATCGGCCCGGCCAGGGCGAAATAGACGAGCGCGGCGAAGCCCGGAATGATCAGCAGCACGAAGCCGAAGGCGATCGACAGCACGTAGAGGACGTCGACCACGATCAGGGGACCGAACTTCAGGTGCTTTGTCAGGAACCGGATGCCCGGGGGCCTGCCGTCCTCCGCATGGGTCAGCGAAAGCCCGATCGCACCGGCCAGGAATACCTCCCCGAGGACGCCGGTGGCCGTCACCGCGAGGGCGCCGACGATCAGGGCCAGTACTTTCACGTCGTGGCCGGGACCGATCGACTCGAGCGCGTGGGAGTCGGCGGCGCCCAGCAGCCCGAGCGGAACGAAGATGATCAGCGAGAGGGTGAGGATGTCTGCCCACCAGGCGCGGTAGACGTGGAAGATTCCGTCGATGACGTCGACCGCCTCGCCCATGAGGCGGTTCAGGCGATCGCTCTTCTTCTGCTCACGGGCGGCCATGCGCCGGAAAGTCTTTCAGCAACGGGCCGAAATGCCCGTGAGGGTCAGGTCTGGCCCCGGGGCGGGGCCGCTCCTGTCTGTTTCTGCCTCTCGCGGCGCTGGGCCGCCTCGGTCTGCACCGCATCGAGGATCGCTTCCAGGTCCTCGCGGTTGATGTCGTAGGTGCTGCCGACCCGTCCGAGTACGGCGTCGAGGTCGGCGTCTGTGAACTGGCCTTCGCCTGCCTTGACGCCCGGTCCGGGAGAGGGGACGAGGGCCCGGTGGGGGTAGGAATGGCCGGTCACGACCCGGTGAAACACCCAGGCCAGGGCGACGATCGCCAGCGAGTCAAGCAGGATCGGAACCACCGGGAAGAGGGTTCCGATGTCGGTGTCGGTGGTCGCGGCGAGGACCGCGGTCAGCGCGGCCGCCCCTCCGGGAGGGTGGAGGCAGCGGGCCACCGTCATTACCGCGATCGCCGCAGCCACGGCCACTCCCGCCGCCAGTGGTTCGGGGGAGATCAGGTGAACGCAGACGACCCCGGTCAGGGCCGAGATCGTGCTGCCCCCGATCACCGGCCAGGGCTGGGCAAGCGGCGTGGCGGGGACGGCAAAGACGAGTACGGCCGAAGCTCCGACCGGCGCCAGGATCCAGGTCTGGTCGTGAAGCTCGTGACCGGCCAGGTTCGCGCTGATTCCGATCAGCGCGACCCCGGCCAGGGCACCGGCACAGGCAAGGGCCCGGTCGCGAACCGTCGCGCCGGGCAGAAGCGGCACGAACCACCACTTGCCCTCCGTCACGTCAGGCCTTGCGGCAAAGCGCCCTCGCGTTGGTCAGCTCGGCATCACCGAGATCCCTGGCCTGGCCGAAGGATTCCCAGCCGACCTTCCACTGGCTGCCGCGACGAGCCACGGCGGTCACATAGGACCCGCCCTTGATCTTTCCTCGCACGATCGCGGTGATGTTCCTGCCCCTGATCCGGGCGTTCTCTACCCGCCAGCCTTTCTTCACGAAACTTTCCCCGCCGTCGTAGCTGAAGGAGCCGTTGGCGCAGTAGACGCTGTCGACGTACACCCCGTCGGCCCTGGTGCCGGCGATCATCTTGTTCTTGAGGATTCCGTAGACGCGGCGGTTGACCTTGCATTTTGCGAGTCGCTTGCGCGCGGCCCGTTTGGCCGCCGGGGTGTTGGCTGTCCGGATCTGCTTGCTGAACTTGGTGCAGCCCGGCTGCTTCCACCTGGCCTCGGCCGGTGATTCGACCATGAAGAGTGAAACCGTGATGGCGACTGCTGCCACCACCGAACCGGTCAGCCTGCCGGTGCTCATCCTGCGCATCGCTGAGAACATCATCTGCCCGCCTTTCGGTCTTGCTCGTGAGTTCGTCTTCCCCCGGACCACGCCAACCATATGAACTGGACCGGGAGAACGTCCCCCGGCCGCGAGTGGCCGGCTACTGGTCTCGGCCGGGGTCGGTCAGCCGAGTTCGAGGGTGGTGATGCCGTAGATCCGGTCGAGGGGGAGGTCCGGGGCTGGGCCTCGGTACATGCGGGTGGTGGGGAAGCTCTTCTCCATGCCCAGGTTTGTGAAGAGGTCGAAGGCGTTCCGGTTGGGCTCGGGGGCGTCGACCGAGATCGGGCCGGTCAAGCGTCCGGCGAGGGCGAGGAGCAGGTCCCGGGCGGTGTCCTTGTTGGCGGCGAAGAAGGGGCCGATCCGGTTGCCGGTGCTGGTCGGGCGGGAGGCGGCGAAGCCGGTGATCTCGCCGTCGTTCGTGGCTACCAGGCCCTGGCGGCCCTCTCCGTTCATCCACTGGCTCAGGAAATCGGGCCTCGGGCCGAAGTAGTGGCCGGCGTCGAAGGCGACCAGATCTTCGAAGGGCACCGAGGTGGCGGGCTGGATAGGTGAGCCCGGTTCCGGGTCCGGAAGGTCAGCGGCCTCGGCCGAGAACCTGGCGTTTCCGTAGGCGGGCTCGAACCCTTCAGACGCGTAGGTGGCGACCTGCTCGGGAACCGCGTCGAGGCCAAGGGTCAGACCTTCGAAACGTCCAAGAGTCTCATCCCACAACTGCTTGCCAAGTCCCTGCCCCCGCAACTCAGCGGCCACGATGTACAGACCGACGAAGGCGACATCCGGGGAACCGCGGACGACCGAGATCGTGGCGACCGTCTCGCCGTCCGTTACCGAGCGGAAGAAGCCTTCGGGGTCGGCGGCGAAGAAGGGCCGGTGATCACCGAGACCGGGCTGCCAGCCCTCGGACTCGGCCCAGGCAACCGCCTCGCCGACCCCCGTCTCGTCCATCGTCTCAACGTCCGGATTCAATGCCGGTCAATCATGACCGTTCCCGCGGAGGCGGGGGTGCCGGCCACCCGGGCCGGGGCCGGCTTGCTGCTCCGTTGGGTCAAGCGCATGATCAGCAGCACCAGGGCCGGGCCCGAAGTGAGCGCAACCGGGATCCAGACCCAGGGCTGGAAGGCGTCGGTGCCGGCGCCGAAGGTGTGGACCAGGCCGAGCAGCCAGAAGATCGCGATGAAACGGTGAGCGGTGCGCCAGCGCGACGGCCCGATCCAGCGGCGCAGGTAGTAGCTCAGACCGAGCAGGGCCAGTCCGTAGCCGGCGATGATCCCGATCCCGGTCCAAAGCGAGCGGTAGGACATCACGAAGGGAATGGAGATCCCGGCCAGGCCGGGCTTCAGCCACGGGTCGCCGAGCAGGATCAGGCCATGAGCGGCGACCAGCACGATCGTCGCCATTGAAAGCGCCTCGTGGAGAGGCCTGAGTTCGAAGTTCTTCCTCAGCTTCGGAAAAGGCATGCCCCGGCTGCTGAGCAGGCCGATGGTCACCGAGAGCCCGGCAAAGAGGATCGCCGCGATACCCGCACCGCGGCTGAGGATCCAGAAGATGTGAACGCCATTACTCACGGCCCGGCCTCCGTCGGAAATCCCAGGCGCGGATCTCGCCGCTGTCGGTCACGAACATGCCGCCGTCGATCAGCCATTCGGAGGCGCGGTCGGGTCCGGAAAGCAGGGCTGCCTTCGCCCGCACCTCGGCTTCGACCGCGGTGGGGGCCACGGCGGTCACCTGGACCAGTCCGGTCCGGGCCGGCAGGCCGGTGCGGGGGTCGATCAGATGGTGGGAGCGTCCCGATTCGACCTCCCAGGAGCGGCGGGTCGTGCCACTGGTGGCGATCGCGCCCGACGGGGCGGTGTAGTCGGCGATCACCCCGGCATCGGGGAAAGGGGAGGTGACGTCGATCCGGCGCTCGGCACCGTTGGTTCCGCCGAACCGAAGGTCGCCGGCACATACAACTGCCCAGGAATCGAAGTCCCGCAGCCTCTCGGCGACGATGTCGGCGGCCAGGCCCTTGCCGATGCCCCCGGAATCCAGGCGCAGCCCGGGAGGGCGGATCACGGCCGATGCGTCGCGGTCGACCTTCACGTCGGACCAGTTCCATTGCCTGGCCGGGACGGTCGCCGTGGGAGTTTCCGGTCGCGGCTCGAGCGGGCTGTCCGGATCGATCGATTCGGTGTATCCGGCGGCTTCGACCTGATCGAGCAGCGTGGCGTCAACCAGACCGCCGCTCATCTCGCCGGCCAGGCGGACATCCTCGGCGAAGCGCAGGAGGAGCGGGCTCGCGGCCACGGACTGTTCGGAGTTGGCGTTCAGCCGACAGAGCTCGCTCGACTCTTCGAAGCGGGTCAGCCGCCGGTGCAGGTCAAGAACCATCTCCCGGGCCTCTTCGACCGCGAGGTCGGATCCGGGCCCTTCAGCCTGGATCAGGACCTTGCCGCCGAGGGCCGGGAAGTCGAGGGTCGTGACCTGTGCGTTCATGACTGGCTGGTGGTCAGCGGAGCAGTGGTGGTCGTCGGCGGAGTGACGGTTGTCGTGGGAGGAGTGACCGTCGTGGTGGAGGGGGCCACGGTGGTTGAAGTCGAGCCGGAACCTTCCTCCTCGCCGTCGTCGCCAAAGGCCGATGCAACCTGGTTCGCGAGTGAGCTCAGTCCGTCTGAGCTCTCACCGTCATCACTCCTGGTCACCGATGAAGTGACCGTCGCGGTCGAGCCTGTCTGCTGTTCGAGAGAACGGAACAGGATGGCGCCGCTGAAGACGGCCACCATCACTGTTGCTCCGTATGCGATCCGGCGCCGGATGTTCCTGACGCGAATCCCTCGGGCCCGCTTTCTTGCCTCTGCCAGTTCTTTTCCGTTCAGTGTTTCCATGGTTGGTAAAGGTTCGAATATCAGGCTTGGGGGAGTGTGAATCGCGCGTGAGAATTCTCTGAAACTTGCTCAGGACTGGCCGCTCTCCAGCGGGGCGGGGGTTGAACCTCCGGAAGAGTCACTCTGGTCTCCGCCCTGCGGCATGGAGCCCTCCTCGCCGTTGCCGTAGTCATCACCTGACTGCGGCGGGCCGAAGCTGTCTCCGTCTTCGTGTCCATACTGCTGGTCACCGAAGCCCTGGCCGTCCTGGAAGGGAACCTGGCCGCCCATCGGGGGACCGCTGCCTTCCGGCCGGCCGAACGAGGCCAGGTCGGCTTCCGAACTGTTCTCCTGGGTGGCACGCCCGATCAGGAGGCCGCTGAAGAAGGCAACCGCTACCGCGGCGCCGACCGCGACCCAGCGACCGATGGGGTTGTTGGCGAAACGGCTCGTGGCCGCCGCGATTCCGGAATAGCGGGCGGTCGCGGACGTGCCGTCCTCAACTGCCGGGCCGGCAGCTTCCGCCTGCTCCGTCACCTCGTCTTCCGGGGTGGGAAGCTTGCGCGTCTCGGCGACCTCGGTGGGCGCCTCGCGCGTCGGTTCTTCCCCTGCTTCGTTTGCATCCTGCTTCTCGTTGTCTGGAGTTTCGCTCATGTGGACAAGACTGAGGGAGGCGGCTGGGAGTTTCCGTAAGGAAAGATGAGAGTTTTCTTAGAATGCCGGGAAACCCCGCAATCGAAGCTACGATCGGCGGCGATGAGAATTCTTGTGGTCGAAGACGAGCGGGCTATCGCTGACTTCATCTCCCGCGGGCTGGAGGCCGAGGGATACGCGGTGACCTGTGTCGAGGACGGGATCGACGGCGAGACCCTTGCCCGCACCGGCCGGTTCGACCTGATCCTGCTGGACATCATGCTGCCCGGCCGGGACGGCCTCGAGGTGCTTTCGAACCTGCGCCGCGAAGACGGCGACACGCCGGTGATACTCCTCACCGCGAAGGGCGAAGTGGAAGACCGGGTGGCGGGGCTGGACACGGGAGCGAACGACTACATCCCGAAACCCTTTGCCTTCGAGGAACTGGTTGCCCGGGTCCGGGCACATCTCAGGCGGCCCGGCCAGGGGACCGCAACCGAACTCGAGGTGGGTGACCTGAAGATGGACCTGCTTCGCCGCCAGGTAAGCCGGGCCGGCAAGGAGATCCTGCTCTCGGCCCGCGAATTCGACCTGCTGGCCTACCTGATGAGGCATCCCGGCCAGGTCCTCTCCCGCGAGCAGCTCCTCAACGGTGTCTGGGGATACGACCATGACCCCGGCACCAACATCGTCGGTGTGTACATCGCCTACCTGCGGCGCAAGCTGGCGATCGACGGCGAGATCGACCCGATCGAAACCCTGAGGTCGGTCGGCTACCGGCTGCGGGACGACCGGTGAACCTGCATCGGCCCGGTCTCCGGGGCAAGCTCGCCCTGGCCATCGCGCTGGTGCTCCTGACTGCGCTCGGGATCACTTATGTAGCCGTCTATCGGGGGACGGGATCCGAGCTGAGCAGCCGGACCGACAACGAACTGGCCCAGGAAGTCGACCGGATTTCTACCCGCCTTGAGTCAGCCGCGGGCGAAGACCCGGACGCCTACACGCGGCGGGCCAGGACGATCACCTCGGCCGAGAACTTCGGCCCGAATGCCCGGGTAGTTTCGATTTCGATCGCGGATGGTGGCACGGCCACGAACCAGCCGGAACTGGTCGAGCCGGGAATCGACCGGCCGGACGGGGGAGGCGACGGGAGCGGCACGAGCGGTGACGGTGAGCATGGTGACGACGACGGGAGTCACGAACCGGACGAGAAGAGGCAGGACGCCCGGCGCATCCTGACCGCGTCACCCGGGTACTCGACGATTGAGATCGAGGACGTCGGGAAGGTCAGGCTGCTGGCCCGCGAAGTGGAACTTCCCGGCAGGGTGGCCGCGTCGATCCGGGTCGGCCAGCCCCTCGCGCCCTCCGAGAATGCCCTTCAGGGACTGAGCGACACCTTCGTCATCGTCGGAATTGCCACCCTTCTGCTCGGGGCCCTTGCCGGCTGGCTTCTGGCCAGCACCGCCACCCGGCCGATGCGGCGCATGGCCTCGGTGGCGGAGGGGGTCGACGCAGGGGATCTGTCCTCCCGGATGCCGGTGGAAGGGACCCGCGACGAGGTCCGGCGGCTCGCCGAATCGTTCAACGGCATGCTCGACCGGCTGGAGGACGCATTCGACCGGCAAAGGGCATTCGTTGCCGACGCTTCCCATGACCTTCGAACCCCGCTCACGGTCGTGCGGGGGCAGATCGAGGTTCTGGCCCGGGACCCGGATCCGACCCCCGAGGAGGTCGGCAGGGTTTCCGCGCTGGTCATCCAGTCAACCGGGAGGATGGAATCGATGGTCGATGACCTGCTACTGCTCGCCCGGTCGGAATCGGAACAGAGCCTGCGTCTCGAATCGGTCGAGCTGGGACCCCTGATCCAGGGTGAGGTGGAGAGCCTCGGCTTCGACGGAAACAGGGACCTGACGGTGGGCGAAATCACCGGGCGCCGGGTCGCGATCGATCGCGAACAGATCGCCAGGGCGGTCTCGAATCTGATCTCGAATGCAGTCGCCCATACCTCCGAGGGAGGCAGGGTGGAGGTGTCGGCACTCGACCGGAGTGACTCCGTCGCCCTGATCGTCGACGACGACGGACCGGGAGTGCCGGTGGCCGACCGGGAACGGATCTTCAATCGTTTCGCCCGACTCGATCAGGCGAGAAGCAGCGCCTCCGGGGGTTCCGGATTGGGTCTCGCGATCGTTGCGGCCATAGCCGGGGCCCATGGCGGGGTCGCACGCTGCACGGATTCGCCCCTCGGCGGCGCCCGGTTCGAGATAGAGATTCCCGTTACCGGGTCGGGTGGTGTTCCGCCGAGCCGGTAGTTTGCGGCCATGCGAACTTCCGCGGATCGCCCCCTGAACGTGCAGCCCGCGACCGTGCGGGACTACCGCGAACTGGCGCGGCGCAGATTGCCGCGCCAGCTCTTCGATTACGCCGACGGCGGTGCCTACGAAGAGACGACGATGAGGGCGAACGAGTCCGACCTGGAGAAGGTCCTTCTCAGGCAGCGGGTCATGCGGGATGTGTCGGTCCGCGAACAGTCGATCGAGTTGCTGGGCCAGGAACTCTCGATGCCCGTGATCCTCGGGCCGGTGGGCCTGGCCGGCATGTTCGCGCCCCGGGCAGAGGTCCAGGCGGCGAGGGCAGCGGAGGCCGCCGGGGTTCCCTTCACCGAGTCCACCGTTTCGATCTGTTCGATCGAGGAGGTTGCGGAAGCGACCAGCGTCCCGCCCTGGTTCCAGCTCTACGTGATGCGGGACCGCGCCTATGCCGAGAAGCTGATGGCCAGGGCCCGTGAAGTCGGCTCGCCGGTGTTGATGCTCACCATCGACCTCGCCGTGGTCGGCGCCCGACACCGGGACACCCGCAACGCAATGGTCGGCAATCCCTCCACCTGGGCAAAGGTCCGCCGGGGACTGGACATCGCCTCCCACCCGGGCTGGGTCAAATCGGTCGCGCTCGGGGGCAAGCCGCTCACCTTCGGCAATCTCGCCGAAGTGGTGCCCGGTGCACGGACTCCGGAAGACTTCAAGGGATGGGTGGACTCCCAGTTCGACCCTTCGGTTACCTGGGACGACATCGCCTGGGTGCGGGAACACTGGAAAGGGAAGCTGGTCGTCAAGGGCGTGCTCGACTCCGAGGACGCGCGCCGCGCGGTCGATGCCGGGGTCGACGGGATCGTCGTCTCCAACCACGGTGGCCGTCAGCTCGATGCGGTGCCCTCCACTGCATCGGCCCTGCCCGGGATCGCCGAGGCGGTCGGCAGCCAGACCACCGTGATTGCCGACGGCGGCGTTCGCAACGGGCTCGACATGGTCAAGATGCTCGCGCTCGGTGCCAGGGCGGTGATAGTCGGCCGGGCCTGGGCCTGGGCGGTCGCCGCCGAAGGTCAGGCCGGGGTCGAGAACATGCTGAAGGTGCTGCGCGCCGATGCCGACGTGGCGCTTGCGCTGACCGGCAGCAACTCGGTCACCGAACTCGGCCCGGATTCGCTGGCCTGAGCCGGCTGGCTCGGTCGGCCAGGACGAAACGGGCGGCAGGCATAACCACCGGCAGATAGACCCTGCGTCCGCGTTTGCGAATCTCGAATATCTGTGTTGCCGGGCCGAAGCCGAGCCGCACCGTGAAGATCCCGCGGCGGTTGTGCCTGACCTTGCGGTTTGAAGGGCTGCCGCCGCAAAGAGGTACGGACTTGAGGGTGAGGGACCCTTTCCGGCGGATTCCGGAGAGTCTGGCCCTCACCTGTTCGGCTGCGGGCAGGGGCTTGCGGAAGAGCACTCTTATCGCGCTGCTTGCCCGCATCCGCTTCGACGAAGAACTCCCGACCTTCAGGCTGTAACGGGCGGTCTTGCGTGCCTTCTTTGACCGTGGCGCGGCTACGGAGACCTCGATGATCCCGTCCGTCGCCACCTTCTTCGACCCCACCTTTCGGCCATTACGGAGAACCTTGGCCGTTGCGCCTGCCAGGGACGGATCCACCGCGCCGCTCAGTCTGACCCTGGAGCCCCGCGATTCGACCGAGGCCAGTCTGGTCCCGGATGAATGGCATCCCGGACCGACCTCGTAGGAGACCGTCGATGTTGCGGTCAGTCCGAGCGCATTTACCGCGGTTGCGGTCAGCGTGTGGGTTCCGGGCTGGTCGGTCGGGAGCTGATCCCCCTGGACCAGGGACGCATCCCCGGACGGACCGTGATCTACCACCAGGCAGGACTCGAGTTCGGGGCCACCTCCCCTGCAGTCCAGATCGAGGCTCTGGTCCGAATCGAAATCGAAGGACGACTGATCTGCCGGACCGCCGATGGACACCGAGGGGAGGCTGTCGTCGATCAGCCCGATGGCGGACTGGACATCGGGCAGAGGACCGATCTGCCCCGAGCCGGGGCTCGGCTGCGGGGTGCCGGTGCCGCGGAGCAGCGAAACCATCTGGTCGCCGGTGATCGGAGGTTGTCCGATCGCCTTCAGGTAAGAGAGGACGGAGGCGACCGCGCTGGTGACGATCGGCCCGGCTCCCGAGGTGCCGTCGAAGCTGTTCGTGTAACGGATATCCCGCTCGTTCGGTCCGGCCCCCTGCAGGTCACCGACGCTTCCCGTGGTCACGATGTTGTTGCCGTAGCCCTGAAGGTCAAGCCGGGAACCGTGTGAAGTGAACCAGAGCGGAGCGTGGGTAACCGAATCCCCCGCTCCGACCAGGATCGCGTCGGAATCCCGGATCGTCCGGTCGAACTTTCCGAGCATGTCCGGGCTGTCCAGGTCATATCCGCCGTTGGCGCCGGTCTCGACCACGATCACCCCGAGATCACCCAGTTGCCTGATCGCGTCGAAGCTGGCCTGGTTCCACTCCATTGGCACATAGTCCGAACTGCCCGGTCCCGGTCCGTCAGCCTGCTGCTCGATCAGCACCACATCACCCCTGGCAAGTCGGCTGGCCAGGAAGGTGAGCGCTCCCGCGGGGTTGTAGCCGAAGCCCGGAGATTCGGTCGGGGAGATTCCTTTCATGGTGGCGTCCGGCACACCACCGGTCACTCCGAAGCCGTTGTCCTTGGCGACCAGGATTCCGAACACCGCTGTCCCGTGTTCATCGCCGAAGGCCGTGTACTGGACGTACTGGCCCTCACCCATGTCGGTTGACGGCGGCAGTTGCAGGTCCTCGTGAGTTCCTGTCCAGTAGTACTCGAGGTCGACGATCCTGATTCCGGCACCCCGGGTGCGGCTGTCCGCTGCGAGCGGTTCGAGTCCTGTGCCTGTGGGTGCCGCATCGAGGTGAAGTTGAAGGTTGCTGAAGTCGGGGGTGGTCGGGGGAGGGAGGGCCACTGGTGCCTTTTCGGCAACGGCCACAAGGGGGGATCTGCGCAGAATCCCGAGTGCCCGTTCGGCGCCCTCCGGGGGCACGGTCACCCGGTACCAGTTGGCCATGTTCACCGTCCCTGCCCCGGACGAGGCCCGGGCCTCGCTTGCCAGGTCCGTGACCTCGGCCTGGCTGAGTCCCGACACGAGCGGTCTTACCGCGGTCGCCTCAATCTCCGCGAGCATCAGGCCGACCCGGTCCAGGGCCGTTCGGGATCGGGCCCGCATATTCGCTGCGTCCCCGCGGACCGCAAGCTGTCCCTTGAAGCGCAACTCGAGAACCCTCCCGCCGGATGGGGCTTCGGCTTGGGCGAGACCCTGCCAGGCCGTGAAGAAAGCCAGGAGTAAACAAACCAGCAGACCAGCCGGCCGTGCCCCAACAGGGGCCTTGGTGGACCTCCCCCGAACCGCCTTGCCTGACATCGAATTCATGCTCGCACATGCTGTCGGCCATGCCAAGCGTCCCGGGTCACCTGAGAGGATGCCCCGGTGAAGTCTTCGGCACCACAGGCAACCGCCATACGGCATGTCCTTTTCGAGGACCTGGGGTTGATCGGGCCGATCCTCGCCGGGCGGGGGTTCGAGGTGACTTACCTGGACGCGGGTGTGGACGAACTCGGGACCTCACCCGCGGATGCGGAACTGCTGGTCGTGCTGGGCGGCCCGATCGGAGTCGGTGACGCGGATCGCTACCCCTTCCTCGGGCAGGAAATCGACCTGATCTCCCGGCGTGCCGAAGCAGGGCTCCCGACGCTGGGGGTCTGCCTCGGGGCCCAGTTGATGGCGGCGGCGCTCGGTGCCGGAGTCGGCCCGACCGGCAGGACCGAGATCGGGTTCAGCGAGCTCACACTTACGCAGGACGGCCGCGAATCGGTTCTGGCGCCGCTTGAAGGAGTACCCGTCTTCCACTGGCATGGCGATGAGTTCGAGATCCCGGCGGGAGCCGATCGCCTCGCCTCGACCGGGGGATTCCCTAACCAGGCGTTTTCACTCGGTTCGCAGAACCTCGCCCTTCAGTTCCACATTGAAGCCGACCTCCGGTTCATCGAAAGGTGGCTGATCGGCCATTCCGGGGAGCTGGCCACCGCCGGGATCGATCCGCAGGCGCTGCGTGATGGCGCCGCCAGACACGGTTGCCAGCTGGCTGACGCTGCCCGTGAGGTCATCGAATCCTGGCTCGACGGGATCTGAGTCCGTGGCCGTCACCGACGCGACCGTGACTCTCCACTGGTTGCCGCTCGGGGCGGGCGGGATGGTGGTCAGGTTCAGCGGGCGGGTCTGGGAGCGGCTGACCGCCAGGCGGGAGCACCGTTCACCGGTGCCGCTGTTCCACTCGGCCCTGGAAGTTCGTGACGCCCGGGGGGTTTCAGTGATCGAGATAGCACCGGCCGTCAATTCGCTGCCGGCGGATCACGGGGTCGTGGGCGAAGGCCCGGTCGGAGCGGGATGGGCCGGGCGGTTCCGGGCCTTCCGTTACGAACTGAGATGCTGGCGCGAGGGGGAGATCCCCGACCTGGAATTCGAATCCGGGGAGCCCTTGGCCCTGAGCAGATCGGACGAACTTGCCGCCACGCTGATCGATCTGACCGCGAAGGTGCCGTTGCTCATCTGGGGCCGGGACGAACTGAGGCTGGGCGAGATGTGGAATTCGAATTCTGTGATCGCCTGGCTCCTGCTTGCCACCGGTATCGAAGCGGACCGGATTTCACCGCCGCATGGCGGCCGGGCGCCGGGCTGGGACGCGGGCATCGAAGCCTGCCGGCTGTCTCCGCCCCGGACCTGAACTGCGCCGGGGCGGAGATGGCCGGATGACTTCGCTGGCCGGATGGTCAGGTCGTGGCTGCGGTGGTCTGGCGACCCGAGCCGAGAGCGAGCGCTGCCAGTCCGATCACACCGACTTCGAGCAGGACGGAGAGGATCCCCGAGAGCTCCCACTCGGCTTCATGGAAGCCGGGCAGCCCCGTGGTCCTGGAGAGGATGAAACCGACGGCCATGCCGGCGCAGACGACTGCGGCACCGAGCCAGGCCACCGGCTGGCTGCTGTTCCACAGCCAGGCGGCGAGCGCGAGGGTCGCTATGCCGCCAAGTACGAAGAGGACCCCGATGTAGGCCTGCTCTCCGAAATATTCGGGTGAGAGTGCGAGATGGAGAACGCCGGTCAGCGCCAGCATCCCGGCGGCGAGACGTCTCCCTGTCGAATCGTTCATGAAATTCCTTTCGTCATTGGACTTCGGAATCCCACGTTGGCGACTCCCGGTCAGAGCCGGGTGAGGGCGGCGTTAGAAATCTCTGAAGAAGCTCAGTCGGCGATCTTGACCACGAGCTTGCCCTTGTTCTCGCCCTTGAAGAGCATGTTGAGGGCATTGGGCAGGTTCTCGAAGCCTTCGACCACGGTCTGTTCGGACTTCAGCCTGCCCTCGGCCACCCACCCGGACAGCTGCGCGATCGCCTCGCCGAAACGGGCGTAGTAGTCGAGGATGATGAAGCCCTGAAGCTTGACCCGGTGGATCAGCAGGCGGGCGAAGACCCGGGGGTCGACCGGACGGGTGTCATCGTTGTATCCGGAGATAAGTCCGCAGAGAGCGACCCGGGCACCGATGTTGAGACGGGCGAAAACCGCCTCCATGATCTCCCCGCCGACGTTTTCGAAGTCGACGTCGATGCCGTCCGGGGTGGCGTCCTTGAGCTGCTGGCGCCAGTCGTCGGCCTTGTAGTCCACTGCTGCGTCGAAGCCCAGTTCGTCGACGATCCAGGCGCATTTCTCCGGTCCGCCGGCGATGCCGACCACCCGGGCTCCCTTGAGCTTGGCCAGCTGGCCGGCCACGGTTCCGACCGCCCCTGCCGCGGCCGAAACGACCACAGTCTCGCCCTCCTTGGGCTCGCCGATCTCCAGCATTCCGAAGTAAGCGGTGCATCCGGTCATCCCCAGCATGCCGAGCAGGGTGGCCGGCGGCGCGCTCTTTGCGCTGTCCGGCACCACCATCAACGGGTTCGCATCGCTGATCACCGTGTAGTCGGTCCAGCCGGTCAGTCCGTTGACCAGGGCGCCGACCGGGAAATTGTCGTTGTTGGAAGCGACGACTTCACCGAGCCCGAGCGCTCTCATCGTCTCGCCGATCTGCACCGGCGGAAGATACGTCGGCTCCTCGCCGATCCAGGTCCGGTTGGTCGGGTCGATCGAAATCCACTTGACCCTGACCAGGGCTTCGCCTTCGCCGATCTCCGGGACCGGACCGGTCTCCAAAGTGAAGGTGTCGTCGTTGATCAGCCCTTCGGGCCGCTCTGCCAATGCGTAACGCCGGTTCTCCTCGCTCATGGAAGACAACCTATAGTGGTCGCAAGGAGAGAGGCTCAAACATGGGGAAAACACGTCGGGAATTGCTGGTCGAGGGTTCGAAGGTTGCGGCTGCGGCCGCGGTCGCGAATGCCCTGTCGCCGACCGGACCGATCGGTCTGGGCGAGGCGTTGGCCGACCCGCGCGGCAAGCTGCGGCGGCCGGGCTACAACCTTGCCTTCAAGTCGCTGAGGAGGGAGACCCACCTTCCGCACATTCACCTTGACGGCAAGTTGCCGAAGTGGCTGACCGGGACGCTCCTCCGCAACGGGCCGGCCCTTTTTGAAATCGGAGAAGAGAAGTTCAACCACTGGTTCGACGGACTGGCGATGCTCCATGCCTTCTCCTTCCATCGGGGCAGGGTCGACTACCGCAACCGCTTCCTCCGCTCGAGCCAGTACTGGGCCTGGCAGAGGGAAGGGCGGATCAAGTTCTCCGAACTGGCCACGGACCCGGCACCCGACCCCTGCCGCCAGATCTTCTCGGGGGTCTCGACCCTGCCGGTGCTCGGGCGGGTCCCGAACGCCAACGTCTCGATCGAGAAACTGGCCGGCGAGTTCCGGGCCCATACGGAGATTCCGATCCCGGTCAGGTTCAATCCGAAGTTCCTGAACACCCTGGGAATCGAAGACGGCGAAACGATGCAGGGCCGGCTCGGAACCGCCCATCCGCATTTCGATCCCGAAACCCGGGAGCGCTTCTCCTACGAGGTGGAACTGGTGCCGCCGAGCGGTCTGAGGATCGTCTCGGAGAAGGGCAAGAGCCGGCGGGAGCTCGCCTTCATCCCGCAGTCCAACCCCGGCTACCTGCATTCCTTCGGACTCACCCGGCGCTTCGTGGTCATCGTTTCGCAGCCCTTCAACTTCAATCTCGCGAAGTTCCTCAGCCCGGACCGGGGTCCGATCATCACCAACTACGAATGGAAGGGCGAGGAACCGACCCGGATCATCCTGGTCGACCGCAAGCGCGGCGGTGTCGCCCGCACCGTCGAGACCGACTCGTTCTTCGCCTTCCACCACATCAACGCCTACGAGCACGATGGCAAGGTGGTCATCGACGTCTGCGCCCACAAGGACGCCGGGATCATCGACGCCCTCTACCTGAAGAAGATCCGGGCCGGCAACAAGGTGCCCCAGGCCCGGTATCGCCGCTTCGAGGTTCGTCTCTCCAACGGCCGCCTCACCCAGCGCGACCTGATCGACGCCTACATCGAACTCCCGCAGAAGAACTATTCACGGGTGAACGGAAAGCGCTACCGCTATGCGTACGGGGTTGGTACGCGCAAGGGCTCGAGCGGCTTCATCGACCAGCTTGTCAAGGCGGATGTGAAGAAGGGCGAGTCGAAGCTCTGGCGGGAGTGGGGCGTCTACCCGGGCGAGCCGGTCTTCGTGCCGCGGCCGGGGGCAAAGGCAGAAGATGACGGCGTCCTGCTCTCGGTCGTGCTCGACGGGCGCCGGAGAAAGTCGGGGCTGCTGGTTCTCGACGCCCGCAACATGGAGGAGATTGCCCGGGCTTCGGTTCCCCACCACATACCCTTCGGGTTTCACGGGCTGTATGCTCGGTGAACAGGGGTGTTTCTTTTTCTGACTGACGGGTAGAAACCGACCTCAGGCTCCGGAGGGCTGATGGAACGCGTCCCGCCAACGAAGAACGCAGGCAGTTTTGTGCTGGTGACCAGCCTTACGGCGCTGGTCCTGGTCGTTCCCTGCCTCGCCGCGATCGGTCTCCGCGCAAGCGGACTCGTCACCTCAACGGCGTTGCTGATCCTGATTCCGGTCGTGGTGTCGGTCCTCTTTTCCCATTCGATAGCCGAGTTCTGGAAGCGGCGCCGCACGGGAAGCCCCCTCCTCTTCGAGGACCTGATGCTCTGGGGCTGGCTGCGCCGGCGAAGGTTCGAGAAGCTGCTCGCCAGGTCCGAGGACTTCGTCGGCCCTGAGGCCGGCCGCGGCCTCAGTCCCGAGCGGCGCGCCCGGGAACTGGAGCGACTCGCCGGTGCCTTGGAAGCCCGGGATCCGCGCACCCATGGACACTCCCGGCGGGTCGCGCGTCATGCCACCACGATCGCCCGCTCGCTGAAGCTGGAGACCGCGGAGGTCGCCCGGGTCCGCACCGCTGCCCTGCTTCATGACGTCGGCAAGATCGAAGTGCCCTGGGAGATCCTCGAGAAGCCCGGCGCCCTGACCGACGAGGAGTTCGCGGAGATCAGGAAGCACCCGGTTGCCGGCGCAAGTCTGGTCGAGGGCATGGACGATCCGGAACTGACCGCGATCGTCCGGCACCACCACGAACGAATCGATGGCGGCGGCTACCCGGACGGCATCGTGGCCGACGAGATCCCGATCGGTGCCCGGATCATTGCCGTGGCCGACACCTTCGACGCGTTGACCTCGGCCCGCTCCTACCGGCAGCCGCGCTCGCATGAGGAGGCGCTCGAGGTGCTTCGCGAGGAAGCCGGGACACAGCTTGACTCCAACGCGGTTGAGGCCTTTGACGGCCGCTATTCCAGCCGCCGTCCGGTGGCACTTGTCGCGGCGGCTCTCGGGCTCGGGCGTCTGGCCGGCCAGTCCCTGGTCAGCTTCGGCACGGGAGCGAGCCAGGTGGTCGCGGTGGGGGCGGCGGCCGCGGTTATCAGCACGGCGCCGGCCACGCAGGTCGACCACCAGAAAGAGTCCTCCCCCGAGCCGCGGATCGTGAAGGAAGGCGAGGTCTCCTCCGGACCCGGGGTTACGGCCGCCAGCCAGACGGCGTCGGTTCAGGAGAGCCCCGCAGCCGGCAAGCACACGAAGAAGGCCGACAAGAAGGATGGCCCGAAACAGTCCGGTTCCCGCAGCCGCAACGGCAACGGCGAGTCCTCCAACAGTGACGTCAAGACTTCTTCATCCGGCGGCAACGGAGGCGGGAGCGGCGGGGGCTCGTCCGATGGTTCAGACGGCGGGTCGACCGGGGGGTCGACCGGCGGGTCGACCGGCGGTTCCAGCGGGGACGGCGGCGGCAGCTCTTCCGGCGGGTCCACAACTACGGCCAACCCGGTCAAGACCCTGAACGAGACAGTGCAGGCCAAGGTTCAGCAGGCCTCGCAGCAGGCCGCCGAGCAGGTCGCCCAGCATGTCCCCGATGTGGTCCCGGGCCCGCCCGCCGGGAAGGGCCCCGGGTCCCAGGGAGTGAACGGCGCCGTCTCAGGGGTCAAGGACACGGTCGGCAAAATTACCGGCAAGCCCTGAGCCCGCGGTCACCAGCTGTGGCCGACGAAGACGGGTTCCGGCTTCAACGCCACCCCGAAGACCTCCTCGACATGGCCCGCGATCAGGCGAGCGAAGCTAACCAGCTCGGCGGTGGTCCCACCGCCGCGGTTCACTATCGCGAGGGTGTGATTGTGGGAAAGGCCGATCGGCCCTTCACCGAAACCTCGTGAGAACCCGGCTCTTTCGATCAGCCAGGCGGCCGAAGTCTTGGCCATACCCTCGGGTGCCGGGTAAGCGGGCGGCAGGTTGTCCGGGCCGAAGAGTTCCTCCGCCCTGGCGTTCAGCTCGGCCATGCCGGCCAGGTCCAGCAACGGGTTGGTGAAGAAGGACCCGGCGCTCACGGAATCCGGATCGTCCGGGTCGAGCACCATGCTCTTGGACCGCCTCAAGTCGAGGACCGTTTCCCTCGCTACCGAAAGTGGAACGCGCTCGCCGGTCTCGACCTCGAGGGCATCGGCCAGCTGGGCGTAGGCGACGGGAGCCGACTCATCGGAAGGGTCGAGGATGAACTCCACCGCGAGCACAAGGAAGCGGGAGTCACCCTTGAAACGGCTGGAGCGGTATCCGAAACCGCACTGCGAAGCTTCCATGGGCCCGACCTGCCCGGACTCGCGGTCGAGGACCAGGACCGACGCTATGGTCGATGAAACCTCCTGGCCGTAGGCCCCGACGTTCTGGACCGGAGTCGCCCCGACCGAGCCGGGGATTCCCGAGAGGCATTCGATCCCGGCCAGGCCCGAATCGACACTGCGGCTGACCAGGTCGTCCCACGGCTCTCCGGCCGCGACCGTCAGCGAAAGTCTTCCGTCTTCGAGTTCCCGTTCCTCGATCCCGGTCGTGCGGATCCAGATCGTCGTCCCGGGCACGCCTTCGTCTGCGATCACCACGTTCGAGCCCCCGGCGAGGAAGAAGACCGGTTCCCGCTCCGCATCGGCAGCCTGAACCAGGCGGATCAGTTCCGCGGTGTCGGTCACCTTCACCAGCCGTTCGGCCGGGCCCCCGAGCCTGAGGGAAGTCAGCGGGGCGAGGTCAACGTGTTCTCCGGCTTCGGCCACGCCACGATGCTGCCACAAGAAAGGGGCCGCTTGTGCGGCCCCTTTCCCGTGGTGATCTGTTGGGGGGCCAGATCAACCGCTCGCGGGAACGATCTCCAGTTCCTTGAAGACCTTGCCCGAGGCCGTGTACTTGACCACGGCTTCGGTCACTTCCACGCCTTCAGCCAGATCGTCGACCGAGCAGTTCCCGTCACATCCTTCCCGGCCGGTGTCCGGCCCGTCGCGACCGCTGCCGCTACGGAGGTTCCCGGCTTCACCGGAATCGTCATCGGTTGCTTCGTCCTCGGATGTGTCATCGGACGAGTCGTCTGATGTGTCCTCGGATTCGCAGTGAACCCGGGTCTGGTCGGTGACCGTTCCGGTCAGTTCGCCTCCCGAGTAGAGCGTGATGGTGAGTTCGCCACTCTCCGAGTCCCAGGCCGAAATGACTCCGGCCTTCTCCTTGAGGTCACTGACCCCGTCGTTGTCGGAATCCTTGTCGCGCGGGTTGGTCCCGGCCAGCCACTCACCGCGATTCCGGAGCCCGTCATGGTCCTGGTCGAGCTTGCGCTGGTCCCGCTTGAGCGAGAGCTTGTGGCTCCGCTCCCAGCGATCCGGAATCCTGTCCTTGTTCCTGTCCTTCGCTGACGCAGCGCCTGGCAGCGCGATCACGAACAAGGCGAGGATGGCGGTCGCGAGGACTCCGATCCTTTCTCTCCTCCTGATCTTCATGCTTCCCCTTTCGAGTGATTGCTTGCGCTTCTGGACCGGAGACCCGAACCAGGGCAGGAAGTCACGCGGTCAGGGTCAATCGAGGCTCATGCGAAGCTCGATGTCATCTCCGCTGCCGGATTTTCCGGAGATGCCCGAACCGGAACTTCCGGACGATCCCGACCCCCCGGCCGTCGATCGCTCCGGTTCGTCGGATTTCTCGGAGTCGATCGAATCCTCGAAGTCTTCCGAGCCGCCCGACGGTCCGGGACCGCCGCCCGGCGAGTTGCCGGAGGTCGGGCGCGTACCCGAATCCGATCCGCCGCCGCCCGGTCGGCTTCCCCCGCCCGTGCCGCCTTCCGAACCTTCACCCGATGATTCATCCTCCGAGTTGCCGTCCTGAGGTTGCCTGCCGCCCGACGGACGACCGCCCGGCCGACCATCTTCGACCAACGATCCTCCCGAACTGCCGGAGCCGTCCTTGCCCGACTCCCGGCCCCCGGTCCGGGACGGGTTGTCGCCAGAGCCCTCGCCGCTCCGGTCGTCCTTGCTGCCCGACTCCCGGCCGGACTTGTCGTCGGCCATGCTTTGTTCGCCAGAACCCTGGCTCCGGCCCGAATCGTCGGCTCCGGAAGCAGACTCCGTTCCGACGGAATTGTCCTCGGCCGCACGTGGTGGCTCGGTCGCCCGGGCCAGGCTTTCGCCTCCGAGCTTGCTGCCGGACTGATTGTGCTCGACTGCGATCCCTCCGGCCAGCGATCCGCCGGCCACGACTGCGACCACCGCGAGCTTGGCCGCGCCGCCGCCTCCGATCGCTGACATCAGCCCCGTCCCGGTGGCGCTGGTGCCAGCCGCCCCGGTAGCGACCAGCCCCGGATTTTCTGACAGCCAGGCGACAAGGGGGAGGGGGATCATCGCGCCGAAGGCGTTGCGAAGCGAGATCCGGGCCCGGTAGATCAATTGTTTTGTGGCGCCCGTACTCAGTTCGAGTTCGGCGGCGATCTCCTCGTGCGAGAAACCGCTCAGTTCATGGTCGACCAGGGCTCGCCGCTGCGCGGGAGGGAGGTCGGCCACCGCGGCAAGCACCGCCGCGAAGCGTTCACGCTGTTCGACGACGTCATCCGGTGTCGCCCCCGGGCCGGCCACTTCGCCGAGCCCGTCGTGGCGGTGCTTCCGGTTGTCGCGGACGTCATTGAGGGCGGTATTGCGCACCACCGCGTAAAGCCACGGACGGGGGTCGATGTCGCGGTCGTCCTGGAGGGAACGGTGTGCCTTGACAAGGGAATCCTGCACCACGTCTTCGGCCCGGTCCGGACCGGCGATCGAGCCTGCATAGGCGACGAGGGCAGGCCGGTACCGGCCGATCAGTTCCTCGAAGGCAGCTTCGACTCCCCGGCGGAAGAGCTTCAGCAGACGCTCGTCCGACTGGAGCTTCAGTGTGCCGCTGGCCAGTGGCCGTACCTGTTCAACCTTTGCTTCTATCGGCCCATCCTCCATCGATTTCCCTCAGGTTCCTCCGGGACGATTCCCCTCAGGTTACGCGGGGACCCTGAGAGCTACCTGTGAATCTGTCTCCTTAACACGAGCCGTCGAGGGAAGTCACGCGATAATCAGGCCGTGGAGCCCACAAGCACGCAGACCGTGGTTTCCAGCGTTTCGCGTGAACTGCTGCGCGCGAGAGACTTTGCCGATTCCCGTTACGCCGAACCGCTGGGGGTCGACGACATGGCAAGAGCGGCGAATCTCTCCCGGGCCCATTTCAGCGAGCAGTTCAAGCGGACCTTCGGAGTTTCACCTCACGCCTACCTGCTGACCCGCCGCCTCGAGCGGGCAGCGTCAATGCTGCGGAACACGGATTACACGGTGGCGTACATTTGCGTCTCGGTCGGTCTCACCAGCGTCGGTTCGTTCACCACGAGTTTCAAGCGGGCCTATGGAATGACGCCCACCGCCTATCGGCGCTCCTTCCCTCCGGCGGCGAATCGGGCGATGGTGCCGGCCTGTGTGACCCGTGTATACGGACGGCCCCAACACCGGACGTTTCGAGAAGACACCGGCCCGCCCCCGGCCTAGCATCGGCGACGCAAACCAATCGAGAAGAGGAGAGCAGATGAAAGTCGGAACCGCACAGCTCTGGGTGCGAGACCAGGATGAGGCACTCGAGTTCTGGACGAAGAAGGTCGGACTCGAATTGAGGGTGGACGTGAGCCTTCCCGAACTGGGCGGGTTTCGCTGGCTGACCGTCGGCGCACCGGGGCAGGACGTCACCGTGGTGCTGATGGCGATTCCGGGCGAACCGGTGATGGATGCCGAGACCCGGGCCGAGGTCGGGAACCTGATGTCGAAGGGGTTCGCCGGGACCATTTTCCTCGCCACCGACGATTGCCGGAGCGATTACGAGGAACTGAAGTCACGCGGGGTGGAATTCACCTCGGAGCCGGAGGAGACCCCCTACGGAGTCGACTGTGGCTTCCGCGATCCCTCCGGCAACAGCATCCGGCTGACCCAGGTCAAGCCCGAATTCGCACCCTGAACGGATTCGGGGCCACCGTCAATAGTGCGTGGGGGCACCCGGCCGGCAGTATGCTGGCCGGGTGAGCAGAAAGGTCCTGATCCTCGGAGCCGGATTCGCCGGTCTCGAACTGAGCACGATGCTTTCGGAGGAGTTGGGGGATGAAGTAGAGGTCACCGTGATCGACCGGGGAAACGGGTTCTCGTTCGGCTACTCGAAGCTCGACATGCTGTTTCGCGCTGCCAGCCTGGATTCGGTGCAGATCCCCTATTCGAATTTCACGAAATCCGGGGTCACTCTGGTGAGGGAGGAGATCACCGCGATCGACCCGGAGACGCGGACGGTCACCACGGACGCCGGAACCCACACCGCCGACGTGCTGGTGATCGCGCTCGGGGCCGACTATGACCTTGATGCGACCCCCGGCCTGGCCGAATACGGCCACGAGTTCTATTCCTTCGCCGGCGCCGAAGCCGCGGCCGGGCCGATCGGCGAATTCAATTCGGGCAAGGCGGTGATCGCCGTCTGCGGGGCACCCTTCAAGTGCCCGCCCGCCCCCAGCGAATGCGCGCTGATGCTCAGCGACGAACTCACCCGCCGGGGGGTGCGCGATGAGTGCGAGATCACCCTGACCATGCCGCTGCCCTCACCGGTGCCACCTTCACCGGAGACATCGGCCGCCCTCAAGGCCGAGTTCGCGGAACGGGGGATCGAGTTCTTCGGCGACAAGAGGCCCGAGAGGGTGGAGCCGGGACGGATCATCTACCGGGACGGCACCGAACTTCCCTTCGACCTTCTCCTCGGAGTGCCGAAGCACCGCGCCCCGGATGTGGTGATCGCTTCGGGCATGACCGAGGACGGGTACGTGACAGTCGACTCCGCAACGCTGAAGTCGAAGTACGAGAACGTGTACGCGGTGGGAGACGTCGCCACCGCCGGGGTTCCGAAGGCCGGGGTCTTCTCCGAAGGCGCCGCCAAGGTGGTCGCCCGCGAGCTGATCGCCGAAGCGAGGGGAGAGGAGCCCCCGGCCCCCTATGACGGCAAGGGCTCCTGCTACATCGAGTTCGGCGAGGACAGGATCGCCAGGGTCGACATCGACTTCCTCTCCGGTCCCGAGAGGACCGGAGTCTTCAACGCCCCGTCGCTGGAACTCCGTGACCAGAAGAACCAGTTCGGGTCCAGTCGCGAGTCCCGCTGGTTCGGACTCTGAGCCGATGCCGGTTTCTGTAGCGGAGATCGGTGAATGGAGCGACTACTTCGTGGCGACCGCGGGGGCATCTGCCGCCCTGGCCGGTCTGGTCTTCGTCGCGATCTCGATCAACGTCGAACGGATCATCGGGCTGAAGGGGGTGGCCGAGCTGGGCCTGGTCACCCTGCTCCTGTTGATCGGGGTGCTGATCGTCTCGATGTTCGGACTGATCCCCGGGCAGTCCGAACACGCCCTGGGCGCCGAACTGTTGGTGCAGTCGCTGATCTGGTCGGCGGCGATCGCCCACTTCGTCAACCGCAGTCTCGCCGGGGTGGGCGAGGGAGAAGGGAGGCTGGCCTCGAGACTGGTCCTGCCGCTGCTCGGAACCGTGCCCTATGTGGTCGGTTCGATCCTGCTCCTTGCCGGCAGTGACATGGCGATGTACTGGGTCTTCGCCGGCATGGTCGGGGCGATCATCGCCGCCGTCCTCAACGCCTGGGTGCTGCTGGTCGAGATCCTCCGCTGAGGATCGCCCCCGGCTTTCCGGAGGCGATCACTCATGCGGTAATCACTCAACCCTGAAGGCGCCCCGCATCAGCGGGTGGATCCGGCAGAAGAAGGTGTAGGTGCCCTTCGGCAGGTTGGCCGGGGTCGACCATTCCGTGTAGCCGACGGTCGGTTCCTGTCCCGGCCCCATCTGCCCCGATTCGAACTGGTACTTGCCGTTCGGGATCGGGTAGGAAATGCCGGTCGACTTGTTGCAGGGCGTCGCGCAGGAAGTGATCGAGTGCCAGACCTCGTTCGTGATGTCCGAGTCGGAGAGCTTGAACGTGAACGACTGGCCCTGCTTGACCACCGGCGGACGGCCCAGCGCACCTGGCAGGCGGAAGTCGGCACCGTTGTAGACGAAGTCGCTGATCGTGAACGGGCCACCGGTCTCGCTGCCGTCCGGCAACTTGGTCGGATCGGGGCCGACCAGCTTGCTGCCGTTCTTGCCCGATTCGCCGCCGTAATCCTCGTTCTCCTTGAGGTGCGGATGGTTCAGGACCCCTTCGGTGTCGACCCTGGTCACATACGGGTCGGGAGCGCTGGCGGGATCCGAATTGCCGGGGACCGCCTGGATAGCGGAGTCGCGAGCCCAGTAGACGATGTTGATTCCCATCGACTCGGGCCAGGAAGCGCGCTTGGTCTCGTAGGTGGTCTGGAGATCCAGCTTGTCTCCGGCCTTGACCCGTACCCGCCAGTCATTGTCGGTGCTGTACATCGCCATGTCCCAGGAAATCGGTCCCCGGGGGTCGAAGTACTTCGCCTTCGAGTTGAAGAGGTGGACCCGGTTGCCGTCATCGACCTGCGGCTGGGTGGCCCGGCAGGCCGCGTCGCGGGCGCGCTCGGCCTTGTCCTTCGCCTCGACCTTGTTCAGCTTCTTCTGGTTCCGGGCCTTGAGGCGCTTGACCTTGGCGATCATCTTCGCGTTCGCCTTCTTCTTGCGCTTGAGCTTGCCGATCTGGCTCTTGCTGCCGGCGCTGTGTCCGCGCCTGGCGGCCGACTTCCGGATCTTCTTCTGGGTCCGGGTCATCTTCGCGTTGCGCTTCTTGATCTTCTTGATCTTCGCGGCGAGGCTCACCTTCTTCTTGCGCAGCGGCTTGAGCTGGTCGGCGTAGGAGATCCTCTCGGGGCAACTCGGGCCCTGGTAGGAGGCGCCATCCCGGCGGAGGTAGAGGTTGGTCGAGAGGCCGCCCGTGTGTACGTGACCGGTCGTCCCGATCAGAACGCCGTCGGCGGGAATCGTCTTGACGTTCAGCTGCTGTCCGGGAGGGTAAGCGTTCGGATCGTCCTGCGGATAGGTGAACTTGCCATCGGCGCCGCCGCTGCCGCGCCAGACGTCGAAGACCGGGTAGATGCCCTTCTGGACGTCCATCCAGATCGGACGTGCCCTGACGATGTTCGCCGCTTCCGGGGCCGAGTCCGGAATGAAGTCGATCGTGTACTCGAAGTAGAGCTGCATCGCTTCCGGCGTGAGGTTGTGGATCATGTCGTTGAGCATCCACCCCTCGTTGGTCTTGTACCGGTAGCCGAAGCCGTCCGGGAGGTCGAGGATGGTCTTTTCTTCGCCGGTCGCGTAGAAGTTCTCGCCGGTCGAGGCGTTGATCCAGACTCCGTGGTGGAACATCACCTTGCTCGACTTGGGAATCGATCCGTCTCCGTAGACGAGGTCCGGCTTGATCCTGGTGATCCAGCCGTTGACGCCGGGGCGTGAGGCACCCGTAATCGGCCGGAAGACGATGCGGTTCTGTCCGGGGGTCACGTCCACCGGGCCAAGGCGGTAAGTGGTGCGCTGGACTCCGCTGGGCAGGGATTCCGTTGAATAGATCTCGGCGCGGGCACCGCTCGCGAGCCCCATCAGGGCCGTAACGGCGGCAAGCAGCACTACGGTTGCGAGGGCCATGCGACCGCCCGCGTTTGATGTTTCGGTCCTACCGATTCCCATCAACCTCTCCCGGTTCGTTCGGACAACGAGACCTTCACGTTACCCCAATAACCGGCAGCGGGCAGTCGGGTTGCGTTCCGGGAGAGAGATTGGCCGGTGCGGGCCGGGACTCACCAGGTGTCGACGAAGCGATGCGGAGGCCGGTCGGCGATCCGCTGCGGCGCCGCCGCCAGGGTGGCGGCGATGACTGATCGGGTCTCGGCCGGATCGATCACGTCGTCGATCTCGAAGAGCTGGGCGGCGTTCATTGCCCGGGCGTTCTGCTCCGCCATCGCGGTCAGTTCGCGAACGCGTGCTTCCCGCTCGGCTTCGTCGGCGATCGCCTCGAGGTCCCTCCGCATCGCGAGCCGGACCGCACCCTCGAGACCCATCGGCCCCAGGTGGGCGCTTGGCCAGGCGACGGTGAGCAGCGGTTCATGCAGGCTGCCGCCGACCATCGCCTGGGCTCCGAGGCCGTAGGCACGGCGCAGGATGATCGAGACCAGCGGCACCGTCAGAGCGGCACCGGCGACCAGCAGCCTGGAGGTGTGGCGGACCAGCGCCGTCTGCTCGTGGTCCGGGCCGACCATGAACCCCGGTGTGTCGACCAGTGAGATCACCGGGAGCCCGAAGGTCTCGCAGAGCTGGAGGAAACGGGCCGCCTTGTCGGCGGAATCGCTGGTAATCGTCCCCGCCATGTGGCGGGAGTCGTTGGCGAGGATGCCGACCGGGCGGCCCTCGATCCGGGCCAGCGCGGTGACCATCTCGGGGGCGAACTTCTCGCGCAGGAAGGTCACCGATTCCGGATCCGCGACGGTCTCGATCACCGGACGCACGTCAAAGGCGCGCCGCTCGCGTTCGGGGACCATTTCCCGCAGCGTCGTCTGGTCGGGGTCGTCGCCGGGGACCCAGGGCGTGCGGCCCTGGAAATAGGCGATCAGCTTCTTTGCCGCGGCCACGGCTTCGGCCTCGTCCGCGACGACGAGGTCGAGGACCCCGTTCGCTTCCTGCATCGGGGCAGGCCCGACATCGTCCGGGTCGACCTCGCCGAGCCCCCCGCCGGCGATCATCGCCGGGCCGCCCATGCCGAGCGACGAGTCCTCGGTCGCAACGATCAGGTCGGCGCAACCGGCGATCACCGCGTTACCGGCGAAGCAGCGTCCCTTGACGATCGCGACCCGCGGAACCAGTCCGGAAAGCTTCGCCCAGAGTGCGAAGGCCCTGACCTGCAGTGCCGAGACCGCCGGAAAGTCGGTGTCCCCGGGTCGGCCGCCCCCGCCCTCGGCGAAAAAGATCGTCGGCAGGCGGGTCTTTTCGATCAGTTCGAAGAGGCGGTCCTTCTTCAGGTGTCCGACCGCGCCCTGGGTGCCGGCCAGGACCGTGTAGTCGTAGGACAGAACGGCGCAGCGCGCAGCTTCACCAAAGAGATCGCCGTTGACGCTTGCCGTGCCGGCGATGAGTCCGTCGGCCGGTGTACGGGCGATCAGATCTTCCGTCTCGAAGCGGGCCCGCTGCGGGGCAATCGCGTATCGGCCGTATTCGACGAAGCTGCCGGCGTCGACCAGGTCGTCGAGATTCTCGCGGGCGGTACGCCCGCCTCGCTCGTGGCGGCGATCCACGGCGTCAGGCCGCGCCTCGTCCAGGGTGAGAGAGCGGCGGCGTCTGAGCTCGGTCAGATCTGGCCGTTCTTCAGGGCTCTGCGACATTCCCGAAAACTGTCACATCCCGGCAATTTCTGCGCGCAGAGTTGATATGCGTCATGATGTATTCCGATGGGAGGGATTGGTTCCAGAATTGCATTGGGGCTGGCGGTCGGTATGGCTGCCTTCGTGGCCTGCCTGGGCGCCGCCGAGGCGCTGGCTCCGGAGAGCGGGACCGTGATCGCCTCCGACCCGACCTGCTGTACCTATTTGCCGGGACCCTACGCGCAGGACCAGGGTCAGGCTGCGTACTTCGACAACACCGCTTCGACCACCTACCACGACGTTCAGGCCAAGGGGAACGGCCCGGACGGCAAGCCGCTCTTCTCGATGACCAGCCTGGCGCCGGGCGGATCAATCCTGCGGGTGAACGGAACTGAATACCTGAAGCCGGGGAGTTACCCGTTCTACTGCACGCTTCACGGAGCGGCGATGAGCGGAACCCTGATCATCAACGACGCCGGCACCGCGGTTGCCCGTCCTTCGGTCAAGGTTTCGATCCCCGCCCAGAAGCTCCGGAAGGTCCGCAAGTCCGGGGTGAAGGTGAAGGTCAAGGCACTCACTGCAAGCAAGGGTGTGTTCCTGTTCGCGAAGAAGGGCAAGGTGACCCTCGGGTCAAAGCGCGGTCTGAGCCTGAACGCCGGCCAGTCGAAGACGCTCACCCTGCGGCTGACCAAGGCGGGGCGCAAGGCGATCAAGAAGGGCAAGTCCGCGAAGATCAAGGTCAGCGCTTCGGTCCCCTTCGGAAAGACCTCCACCGCCAGCCGAAAGGTGAAGTGATCGGTTGACCCCCCGCAAGCTCGTCCTCGCAGTACTCGCTCTCTCAGTCATCTTCATTCTGCCCCAGTCTGCCTCGGCACTTCTGCCGCACAGCACCACCACCAGGCTCGCAAACGGAGCCGAGCGGATCACCTACCGGGTTGGCCCGCTGACCGTAACCCCGGGCCAGAACAGAATCGCCTTCCGGCCCATGACCGGGGTCGAGAAGCCGGATGTGGACGGCTGGATCACACGGATCAAGCCGGACATGGTCAGGGAGGACGGCTCGATCCCGCTTTCGAGCAAAGTCATGTTCCACCACGGGGTATGGATCAATTACAGCCGGACCGACGCCACCGCGGGCGGGCCCGAACGGTTCTTCGCGACCGGCGAGGAAAAGACGATCACCCAGTTCCCTCCGGGGTACGGCTACCAGTACAAGAAGTCCGACGTGTGGATCCTCAACCACATGATCCACAACCTCACGCCGGAAGCGATGACGCTTTACGCGACCTACACCATCGACTTCATTCCGGCCGACTCGCCGGCCGCCGACGGCATCAAGCCGGTCACGCCGATCTGGATGGACGTGGACAACGGCAGCATCTACCCGGTCTTCGACGTCTGGCGTCACAGCGGCGACAAGGACGGCAAGTTCACCTACCCCGACGAGGCGAAGAACCCGTACCCGAACGGGGACGAGAAGAACAAGTGGACCGTTGATCGTGACGGCGTCCTGCTCTCGACAGCGGGTCACGTCCACACCGGTGGTCTCTACACCGACCTCTACCTACAGCGGCCTGGCGCGAAGTACGCCGGACCGAAGTGCGCCAAGCCGAAGGTGCTGAAGAAGAAGGCCCGCCCGCTGCAGGCGGTGAGCAGCAATGCGAAGCGCAAGGCCATCCGGAAGAAGAATCGTGCCCTGGCAAAGCGCAAGGCTGCGGCAAAGAAGAAGTACAAGGCCTGCAAGTCGACGCAGCCGAACGTAAACGGCAACAAGGTCCACCTCTACCGGTCCCGGGCCAAGTACTTCGAGCCGGCCGGACCCGTCTCCTGGGACATGGCGATGTACGGCTCACCAGAGAACTGGAAGGTCGAAGTCAAGAAGGGCGACGTGCTCTCCACCAATGCCACCTACGAGACGAAGATCGCCTCCTGGCCGGAGTCGATGGGCATCATGGTCGTCTACATGGCCGAAGGCGAGCACGGGCGCGACCCCTACAAGACGAGGGTCGATTACAAGGGGCGGCTGATTCACGGCCACTACAACGAGAACAACGACCACGGCGGAGGTCTGCCGGTGGTCGGCCGTGATCCGACCAGGCTTCCCGACGGTGCCACCGCGGGTTCGAACCCGTTCGTCATCAGTGACTTCGTCTACAACGGTGCCGACTTCCGGCTGCCCGGGGCCGCCGGCCGTCCGCCGACCGTCAAGCAGGGCAAGAGCATCCGCTTCGAGCTTTCCGATGCCGACGTCGGCCAGCAGATCTGGCATTCGCTGACTTCATGCAAGACGCCGTGTAACAAGTCGACCGGCATCGCCTACCCGATCGCCGACGGCAAGTTCCAGTTCGAATCGGGCCAGCTCGGTGACCTGCCGGGTGAGGGACAGGCCGACGCGCCGACCGTGGGACGCACCTACTGGCAGACCCCGAAGAACCTGCCGAAGGGCACCTACACCTTCTTCTGCCGCATCCATCCGCTGATGCGCGGCGCCTTCCGCGTGGACTGACCCGGACCGGACGCTACCCGGCTTCCGCGGTGCGGGCCCAGACCGGTTCGTGATGTTCCTCGTGGTCCGGTTGTCCCAGCGCGAGTCTCTCGATCGCCTCGTACTCGGCCCCCTCGGGCCGGAGCCGGGATGAATAGAGGGTCATCGATCGCCCCTCGAAAGAGATTGAAGGACTGATCGGCAACAGCAGACCGGAAGGGTCAAATCCCCGCCCGGTTCTCGCGCAGGTCAGATGTGGCCGGTACGGACGCTCTTCCCTCCACCCGAGCTCGCGCCGGAGTTCCCTGGCCAGATCCTCCTGACACCGGGCCAGCTGCCCCCGATCGTCGTGGATGTCGAGAACCAGGTTGCGGGGCCGGCGCCGGGGCAGCCACACGGGGGCGCCGAGGCCGAGACCACCGACCGGCCCGGCGGAACGGGTCATCGCGTCGATGATGCTTTCGATTTCGTATTCGTCGCGCTGAGCCATAAAGGCCAGGGTGATGTGCGAATTGCGGGCCGGCACCACCCTCAGGCCATGCGTGCCCCGGGCCAGTTGCCGGGCCCACGCTTCCGCTTCCTCGCGGACCGCCGAGGGAGGGTCCAGCGCCACGAACACCCGCTGGCCGGCCTTACGCTTCCCGTTGCTTTTCATTCGGGGCTCCCTGACTGCTTGGGGGAATGATCTGTTCCGAGCGTACTCCGTAATCCAGCGGAACCGGGACACCGGTCGGCCTCTGCCCGACGATCCCGAACGGAGCCTCGGCTAGCGGGCTGCCGTGATCTCCCAATCGAGCTTGAAACGTCCGAAACCGGCGAGGAAGCCGGCCGGCTCGAAGGCGGTCGCCGGGGCCAGGGCGCCGTTACCGCCGACCTCACCCCTTGCGCAGCGGATCGCACCTTCGGTGATCAGCGCGGCAGTCAGTCCGTAGACATCGGTCCCGGTCAGGGTTCCGCGAACATTCATCCGGGCGGAGGTCACGTCACAGGCGACCGTGAACTCCGATGCGGTCCTCGACTTCTCGTCGGCGCCTTCCGGCATGGCCGAGATCGCACCTGACATGGCCTTGCGCAGCGGGGTCCTCATCGCGAGGCCCAGGGCGCGATTTATCGGCGGCAGCAGGACCTGGCCGGCGGTGCCGGGGGCGAAGGAGGAAACGGTCAGGCCGGTCTCCACCGTGCGGGGCGCGAGATGGGTGGGAACCGTGATGTGCTCGGCAGCGGGGTAATGCATCATCTTCTGGACTCCCAGCCGGCCGCCGAAGTCGAAGTCCGGCCGGGCGACCGCCTGCGACGCGGGGCGAAGCGCCCGCTCCCGCCATTCAACGTCACCCCCCTTGATCATTTCGATCGCCGAACGCATGGTTCCCCGGCTCGGCTGGAAAGGGGCGTGGTAGGCGAGGCGGACCTTGTCGACGCTCTCGCCTTCATCCAGTCCGGCGGCGGTCAACGCGGCCAGCATGTCGCCGGGCACATAGTCGAAACCCATCGCCGGGAGCACCGGGCAGCCGGCCTTGGTCGCTCGGGGGCCGTACACCTCGAAGGCCCGCCGGATGAAGTCCTGCTCGCCGGTCGTGTCCAGATAGGGAACGCCGGCCTCGACTGCCGCGGCAAGCACCGGCTCGCCATGGAGAGAGAACGGCCCGGCGCAGGCGATCACCGCCGCACTCCGCGAGAAGAGCTCCTTCATACCGCGGGAGTCGGTGTTCGGCACCGCGTGGACTTCCGGCTTGGGGCCATGGTCTCCGAGACTGTCGGCCAGAGCCTCGAGCTTCTCCCGGTTCCGCCCGGCCACGATGAAAGGTGCTTCTCTCCGGGCCAGTTCGGCGGCGACCAGCTTGCCGGTGTATCCGGTTGCGCCGTAAACAGTGATCGGCTCGGGGATCTCGCTCATGCCGGGATTCTCGCAGCCGCGGGGAATTCCGGCGTGAAGCGGCGATAGGGTGCGGCAGATGAGCTTCGAGACGATCCTCTACTCGACCGCGGGGCCGGTAGCGACGATCACGCTCAACCGGCCCGAGCACCTGAACACGATCGTTCCGCCGATGCCGGACGAAGTCGAGCAAGCGGTCGGCGAGGCGACCCGTGACCAGGACGTCAAGGTGATCGTCCTCCGGGGTGCCGGCCGTTCCTTCTGTGCCGGTTACGACTTCGGCGGCGGCTTCGAGCACTGGAACGATTATCTGGCGACCGACGGAAAGTGGGACCCGGGCAAGGACTTCGCGATGGCCACCGCGCCCGAGCTCGCTCCCACCCAGAAGTTCATGAGCATCTGGCGGACACCGAAACCGGTGATCGCCCAGGTCCACGGATACTGCGTGGGCGGTGGCAGCGACTTCGCTCTCTGCGCCGATCTGATCGTGGCCAGCGAAGACGCCGTGATCGGAACCCCGTACAGCCGGATGTGGGGTGCCTACCTCTCCGGCATGTGGATCTACCGGCTCGGCCTCGCCCGCACCAAGTTCCATTCCCTGACCGGCAGGCCGCTGAACGGCAAGCAGGCAGCGGAGGTCGAACTGATCAACCAGGCGGTTCCCTTCGATGAGCTCGAGGCGACCGTCGCCGGGCTTGCCGCAGACCTGGCCTCGATTCCGGCGTCCCAGCTGGCCGCGATGAAGCTCGTCGTCAACCAGGCCTACGAGAACATGGGACTGGCCTCGACCCAGACCCTGGGCCCGATCCTTGACGGCCTGATGCGCAATACCCCCGATGCCCTCGAGTTCATTGACCGGGCCGAGTCGGAAGGGGTGGGGTCGGTGATCCGTGACCGGGACGGCGACTTCGGCGACTACTCGCAGGCGCCACCCGAGCTTCAGCCCGACCCGAACAACGTGATCGAACCCTGATGCCGGGAAGCCGCGCCCGCCGGGACCAGACCGAGCACTACGGGGCTTCCACCCTTGAGCTCTTCTTCGACCTCGTCTTCGTATTTGCGATCACCCAGGTCACCCATCTCCTGCTTGAGCATCTGAACTGGAAGGGCGCGTTGGAGTCGGCCATGGTCCTGTTGGTCGTCTGGTGGGCCTGGCAGTACACGACCTGGGCGACCAATGAACTTGACACCGATCGCCTGCCGGTCCGGTTCCTGCTGCTGGCGATCATGCTGGCCAGCCTGCTGATGGCGGTGGCGATCCCCGAGGCGTTCGGTGAGAAGGGACTGCTGTTCGCCGTCTCCTATGTGCTGATCCAGATCGGGCGGCAGAGCTTCCTCACTTTCACGGCGGAGCCGGGAACCATCGCCAGGGCCCGCGGCCTTCACATCCTCACCTGGTTCTGTTTCGCGGCGCCGTTCTGGATCGGTGGCGCCCTGGCCGAAGGTGACACCCGCATCTACATCTGGCTCTTCGCCCTGCTGATCGATTACACGGGTCCCCTCTTCACCTACTTCGTGCCCTGGCTGAAGAAGGTGGGCACCGAGGCCTGGCAGATCGGCAGCGGACATTTTGCCGAGCGCTTCCAGCTGTTCACGATCATCGCCCTCGGAGAGACCATCGTGCTCACCGGTGCCACCACTTCCAGCCTGGACTTCAACCTGACCACCGCCCTCGCCTTCACCGGCGCCTTCATCAGCACAGCCTGTCTGTGGTGGCTGTACTTCAACTACATGGCGACCATCCTGGTGCGGGTCCTGGATGAGGCCGAAGACAGGACGGCGATCGGCCGCGACATCTTCACCTACGGCCACATTCCGATCATCGCCGGAATCATCCTCTGCGCGGTTGGCGACGAGATCGTTCTCGCCCACCCGACCGAATACCTGCACACCCCGGATCTGATCGCGGTGGTCGCCGGCCCGACCGTCTACCTGCTCTCCTTCGTGACGGTCCGGTGGAAGCTGACCCACGGGCTGCCATGGCGGCGGATGACCGGCGCGTTTGCCTGCGTGCTGGTCGGGGTCTTCGCCTCCATCGTGCATCCGGCAGCGCTCGTGACCGGCGCTCTCCTTCTGCTCGCTCTGATCGGGGTGATCGCCCACGAATACTTCTTCCGCTGGCACCGTCGCGACGCGCAGAAAGCCGAGCGGACCGCCGAGGTTCCCGCCAGCTGACGTTCGGCCTGCCGCCGGGGCCATGACAACACCCCGAAGGGGTAGATTCTGCGGGCATGCCGGAACCAGTAGAGAGGCGATCCGGCCAGCGCTACATGCCTGGCCTGGACGGCCTTCGGGCCATTGCCGTCCTGGCCGTGATCGCCTACCACCTGCAGGTGGGCTTCGCGCCGGGCGGATTGCTCGGCGTGGGCGTCTTCTTCACCCTCTCCGGCTACCTGATCACGGACATCCTGCTCGAGGGCTGGGTGACCCGGAAGCTGAGCCTGAAGAACTTCTGGCTGGCCCGTGCCCGGCGCCTCCTGCCGGCGCTGTTCACGATGATGGCCGTCGTCCTCATCTGGGTCTGGATCGGCAATCCGGACCTGCTGGACAATCTGCGCGGCGAGACCATCGCCTCGATCTTCTTCGTCGAGAACTGGTGGGCGATCGGCCAGGGAATGTCCTACTTCGACCGGTTCGGCGCGCCGTCGGTCTTCAGCCACCTCTGGTCCCTGGCGGTCGAGGAGCAGTTCTACATAATCTGGCCCTGGCTGCTGCTGTTCCTGCTGAAGATCTCGCCGCACAGGGACCGTGGCAAGAAGGCCCGTCGCGAGCGGATCCGTCCGAACCTCGCGCTTGTGACCCTCTTCCTCGCGGTTGTCTCGGCGGTACTCATGGCGGTTCTCTACGAGCCGGGCTTCGACACCACCAGGGTTTATGAGGGCACTGACACCCGCGCTTTCGCCCTGCTCTTCGGGGCGGCCCTGGCCATGGTCTGGCCCAGCCGCCGTCTCGACCGGAACCTGCCGCCCAAGGCCCGGCGCAACATGGACCTGCTAGGGGTCGGCGCTCTGCTGGTCATCCTCATCCTGATCTGGCAGACCTCCGAGTTCTCGCCCTTCCTCTACCGCGGCGGGATGGTCATCCTCGCGATCGCCACCACGGTCCTGGTCGGGGTGCTGGCCCACCCGGCCACCCGGCTCGGGCCGATCATCGGTTGTCGTCCACTGCGCTGGATCGGGGTCCGCTCCTACGCGATCTACCTGTGGCAGTTGCCGATCATCATCCTGACCACGCCCGCCGATTCGCATGGCTTCCACTGGCTCCGGGGTCCGGTCCAGGTCGGCGTCACTTTCCTGGTCGCAGCGCTGTCCTGGAAGTTCATCGAGGATCCGGTGCGCAAGGGTGCGATCGGCCGCCTCTGGAAGCGGTTCCGGGCCGGCGAGTTCAACTGGAAGAAGTTCGGCCCGGAAGGCAAGGGCCTCACCGTCGCCGGCGGTCTGATCGTGCTGCTTCTCCTGATGGCAATGGTCGGGATCGCCCCTTCGAAACCGATCGCCCCGATCGCCGAAACGGGAGGTGCCGGGGAGGCGGCGGTCAAGGAGATCGCAACTGCGGCTCCGGTCGCCAAGACCGTCATCTCGCCGGCCGAGAGGAACGAGTTCCCCAAGAGCCTCTGTGACTCGGTCGCCTACATCGGCGACTCGACCTCGGTTGGTCTGATGGACCCGGCCTATCTCTCGCCGGAGCACCGGATCGACCAGCGTCTCAAGGAGGTCGGGGTCTACGAGCAGCACATCGACATCTCCGGAGCCAGGTCTTCCTACGAGCGGGTCAACGGCCAGCCGAACGCAGTCGAGGCCGCCCAGGCGATCGCCGATGCCGGTTTCGACGGCTGCTGGATCTTCGCGATGGGAACCAACGACACCGCCAACGTAGCGGTCGGATCGAGCGTCGGCATGCGCGACCGGATCGACAGCCTGATGAACGTCGCCGACGGCAATCCCGTGCTGTGGGTGAATGTCCGTACCCTGAACCCGGGCAACCCCGCATATTCAGAGGAGAACATGCAGGCCTGGGACAACGAACTGCTGAACGCCTGCGAGGACTACCCGAACATGCGGATCTATGACTGGGCCAGCCGGGTCCAGGACCAGTGGTTCATCGAGGACGGCATCCACTTCACGACAGAGGGATACGAGGTGCGGGCGCAGGCGATTGCGAACGCGGTACCCAAGGCATTCGGAATCTGGTCGAGCTTCTGGAACCAGACCGGCTGCCTGGTCGAATAGCCGCTCCCGCGGCCCGGGTCAGTCTTCCTGTTCGTCGGTGCGGGGCACCACCATGACCGCGGATGCGGCGTGGTTGACCACGTCCGAGGAGACCGAGCCGAGCAGCACCCGGCGCACCGGACCGTATCCGCGTGATCCCAGACAGAGCAGGTCGAGGTTTGCCGACGCTTCGGCGAGTTTGATCGGAGCCGTGCCTTCGAGCAGCACCCTCCCGGCCCGAAGACGGTCCGGGACGATCTGCTCCATCTCGTCGAGCAGCGCGTCAGCGGCCTCCCTTGTCGCTTCGGCCATTTCCGCCAGGGGATAGGTGACGCCCCAGCGGCCCCATTCGTCGGCGAAGCCCGCCGCCACGGCCAGCAGGCTCAGGGTCGAGCCGTCCGGGGCCAGGTCGATCGCGGTTTCGGTAGCGAGTCGTGACTCCGGGGAACCGTCGATGCCGACGCCGATCCGGTCCAGGGCCGGGTTCCCGGCGAAGCCATCGGGCGCGATCGCGACCGCGCTTTCGCCACCGGACAAAAGCTGCCGGGCCTTGCGACCGGCGCGGGTGTGGCCTGCCTCGGCCCTCGGGCTTGAACCGACCACAATCAGGTCGGCGCCGATTCGCTCGGCCACGGTGAGCAGGCCATGCGAGGCGGAGGATGACTGCTCCACTTCGGAACCCGCTCCCACGGTCCCGGCCATCTCTTCGAGACTCGCCCGTGCTTTCTCGGTCAGCTCCGTATAGGCATCGGCCGGCAGGGCCGGAACGAAGCTCCCCCCGATCGGGATCGGAACTATCGATGCGAGAACGAGTTCGGCGTCGGAGCGGTCCGCGATGAGGCGACCGAGCGCGAGGGCGTCTTTTGCGTGCTCACCGCCGTCGTAGCCGACCAGCACGCGGGAAAATGTGGCCATGCGTGAATGATCCCAGCTTCGGCGCCGCTTCCGCAAGGGGGGAATCTACGGATGTCCTCCACCGGCTCTTCCGGAACGGCAGATATCGGTCATATCGACCGACTCCTGCCATCTCGACGGTCTTCTAGTGGGTGAGGCGCTTGTAGGTAATGCGGTGCGGCCGGTCGGCTTCGGCCCCTAGCCGGTTGCGGCGGTTTTCTTCGTATGCCTCCAGGTTGCCTTCGAACCAGATCACCTGGGAGTCGCCCTCGAAGGCGAGGATGTGGGTGGCTACGCGGTCGAGGAACCAGCGATCGTGCGAGATCACCACTGCACAGCCGGCGAAGTTGATCAGTGCCTCTTCGAGCGCGCGGAGCGTGTCGACGTCGAGGTCGTTGGTCGGCTCGTCGAGCAGCAGCAGGTTGCCGCCGGTCTTCAGCAGCTTGGCCAGGTGGACCCGGTTGCGCTCGCCACCGGAGAGCACCCCGACCTTGCGCTGCTGGTCGGAGCCCTTGAAGTTGAAGCCGCCGACATAGGCCCGCGAATTCATCTTGTTCGAGCCGACGGTGATGTTCTCGTCGCCGTCGGAGATCTCCTCCCAGACGGTCTTCTCCGGATCGAGGGCATCGCGGGACTGATCCACATAGGCGAGCTGGACCGTGTCGCCGAGCCGGATAGTCCCGCTGTCCGGCTCCTCGTCGCCGACGATCATCCGGAACAGGGTGGTCTTGCCGGCGCCGTTCGGCCCGATGATGCCGACGATGCCGGCGGGTGGCAGCTTGAAGGAAAGGTCCTCGATCAGCAGCTTGTCGCCGAAGGCCTTGGTCAGGTGTTCGGCGTCGATCACCACGTTGCCGAGACGGTCGCCGGCCGGGATGTGGATCTGGACCTGGTCGAGCCTGACGTTCTTCTCCTCGGCCAGCAGTTCTTCGTAGCGGGCGAGACGGGCCTTGGACTTCTTGCGCCTGCCCTTCGGGTTCTCGCGGACCCATTCGAGTTCGGAGGCGATCGTCTTCGCCCGGGCCGACTCCTGCTTTTCCTCCTGGGCGAGGCGGGCCTGCTTCTGCTCGAGCCAGGAGCTGTAGTTCCCCTCGAAGGGGATGCCGCGGCCGCGGTCGAGCTCGAGGATCCAGCCGGCCACGTTGTCGAGGAAATAGCGATCGTGAGTCACAGCGACGACGGTGCCCGGATATTCCTCCAGGTGCCGTTCCAGCCAGGCCACCGACTCGGCGTCGAGGTGGTTGGTCGGCTCGTCGAGCAACAACAGGTCCGGCTTGGAAAGCAGCAGGCGGCAGAGCGCGACCCGGCGCTTCTCGCCGCCGGAGAGCTTCGAGACGTCGGCATCGCCCGGCGGCAGGCGCAACGCGTCCATCGCCGTGTCGAGCATCGTGTCGAGGTTCCAGGCGTCGACCGCGTCGATCTTCGCCTGCAGCTTCGCGAACTCGTCGGCGGTCTCGTCCGAGTAGTTGGCGGCCAGTTCGTTGAAGCGGTCGAGCAGGTCCTTGATCTCTCGGACCCCGTCCTCGACGTTCCCGCGCACGTCCCTGCTCTCGTCGAGATGCGGCTCCTGCTCGAGAATGCCGACCGTGGCCCCCTCGCGCAGCCTGGCTTCGCCCTTGAACTCGGTGTCTGTCCCGGCCATGATCTTCAGCAGCGAGGACTTGCCGGATCCGTTCGGTCCGAGGATGCCGATCTTGGCTCCAGGCAGGAAGTTCAGCGAGATGTCTTTGAGGACCTCCTTGTCGGGCGGATGAACCCGGGAGACCTGGTACATGGTGAAGATGTAGTCAGCCATCGCCGAAGAGACTATCCAGCCGGGGTTGCCGACCGGGGCGCTCTCTACGCTGCGCGGCAGGGATGAAGGTCGACCTCAACTTCTACCTGCAGTCGATCGTCGCGGTAGTGGTAATCACCGATCCGCTTACCCGGGGCATCTTCTTCCGGCAGCTCACTGCCAACGAACCCGAACGGCGGGTCGAATTCGTCCGGCGGATAACCCTCGTCGTGGCCATCACTCTCTTCGGCTCGGCCCTGATCGGTCGCGAGCTGCTCGACGTGATGGGAATCAACCTTGGGGCATTCGGCGTGGCCGGCGGGATCGTGGTCACGCTGATGGGGTTCGAGATGCTTTTCGGCGGTGAGCCGAGCCGGGCTCAGGGCGGCGAGAAATCCCGGGAGGTACCGGAAAGCTTTGACGGCAGCGTCGTCGTGCCGTACGCGATCCCTTTCATCGCCGGTCCCGGTGCGATCACCACGGTGATCTCGATCGCCGCCGCCACCGACAACGGCGAGGGGACCGTCGTCGCCCTGGTTGCGGTCGCCGTAGCAGTGATCCTGCTGCCGATCGGTCACCTGCTGGTCTCGAAGTACGTGAATCTCTCCGAGCAGGCAGAAGGGATCGTCACAAAGATCGGCGGGCTGCTGATCACCACGATCGGCATCCAGTTGGTGCTCAGCGGCATCCAGCGGTTCTTCGAGGGCTGAGCCTCCCGGGCGTGGTCCGGACCCGGTCAAGTGTTCAAATCTCACAGATTTCGCAATTGAAGAATTACGCAACTTGTGAAACCATGTCCTCATGAGTCAGCCGCTCCATGAAGCCAAAGCCGAACTGTTTCGCAATCTCGGCCATCCGGTCCGGGTGCGGGCCCTGGAACTGCTGCTGGAAGGTCCCCGGCCGGTACACGAACTCCTGGCCGAGATTGAAGTCGAACCTTCTAACCTCTCGCAACAGCTCGCAGTGCTGCGCCGGGCCGGTCTCGTCAACTCGAGGCGGGAAGGTTCGACGGTGCTCTACACGCTGAGCAGCCCCGAGGTCGCGGAGATGATGGACGCGGCCCGGGCCGTTCTCACGAATGTGATTTCCGGCCAGCAGTCGCTGCTTGCGGAGCTGGCCTCCGAAGCAGGCTCCTGAGCGTCTGGAAGTCAAGGTGGCTGATTCGGTCAAGACACGCCTGCGTGCGCTCCTGCCTCAAAGGTCCGACCTCGACGCATTGAGGCGAGACCCCCGGCGCGACCTGCTCGCCGGATTGACAGTTGCGGTCGTCGCCTTGCCACTTGCCCTGGCCTTTGGCGCCACATCGGGGCTGGGCGCCGAAGCAGGGATAGCCACCGCCGTCGTCGCCGGCGCAGTGGCGGCGATCTTCGGCGGCTCCAATCTCCAGGTCTCAGGGCCGACCGGCGCGATGACGGTGGTCCTGGTTCCAGTGGTGCATCAGTTCGGAGCGACCGGAGTCCTCTTCGTCGGTTTCCTAGCCGGGCTTCTTCTCATCGCACTCGGCTGGGCCGGTATGGGGCGATACGTGCGCTTCCTCCCGGCACCGGTGGTCGAGGGATTCACCGCCGGCATCGCCGTGGTGATCGCTCTCCAGCAGGTGCCGGCGGCACTCGGAGTGAAAGCGGGAGACCAGGAACGCGTATGGGCTGTGGCATTCCAGGCCGTCAAGGACTACGTCGCGGACCCGGCGCTGGCGCCCCCGCTGGTCGCGTTGGCGGTCTGTTTCCTGATGCTGGCCGGGGCAAGGCGCCGGCCCGTCTTTCCCTTTTCGCTTCTGGGCGTGGTCCTTGCCACCGTGGCTTCGGCGGTCTTCGGACTGGACCTTGCACCGATCGGCGATCTGCCTGCCGGACTGCCGGCGCCTTCGCTGGGATTCATTGACTTCGGCAGCGTTACCCAGCTGCTTCCGGCCGTGGTTGCGGTCACCGCCCTGGCGGCGCTCGAAAGCCTGCTTTCCGCCACCGTGGCCGACGGAATGAGCGTGGGAGAGCAGCATGACCCGGACCGGGAACTCTTCGGGCAGGGGCTGGCGAACCTCGCAGCACCGGTCTTCGGCGGCATTCCCGCCACCGCGGCAATCGCCCGCACTGCCGTCAACGTCCGGGCCGGGGCCGGATCAAAGCTGGCCGCCCTGACCCACGCGCTGATCCTGCTCGCCATCATCCTCGTCGCTGCTCCCCTGGTCTCGAAGATCCCGCTCGCCGCCCTGGCCGGAGTGCTACTCGCGACCACGGTGCGGATGGTTGAAGTCGGTTCGCTCCGGGCGATGGCCCGCGCCACGCGAGGCGACGCGATGGTGCTCGTCCTGACCTTCGCGATCACCGTGATCTTCGATCTGGTCGCGGCGGTCGTGGTCGGACTAGGAGTGGCGATCGTGATCGCGCTGCGCTCGGTCGCGCAGAGCGCCAGCCTCGAAGAAGTCCCGCTCGATCACGCCGACCACTCGAGGGAGGAGCGGGAGCTGCTCAGCCAGCACATCGTCGCCTACCGGCTGGACGGCCCGCTCTTCTTCGCGGCCGCCCACCAGTTTCTCCTCGAGCTGGCCGAGGTCGCCGATGTGAGGGTGGTCATCCTCCGCATGGCCCGGGTCTCAACCATCGACGCAACCGGTGCCCAGGTGCTCGGCGACGCGATCGGCAAGCTGGAACAGCGCGGCATCGTGGTGTTGATCTCGGGCATCTCCGAAGATCACAGCGACGTCCTTGACCGTCTCGGCGCAGCGTCTCACCTCAGGGATAGCGGCCGGGTATTCGGCGACACGCCGTCGGCCATCCGCTACGCCCGCAACCTTGCGCTGGCCGATCCGATCCCGGCCTGAAACCCGGTCAAAATGGAGGAAGCCAGTCGATATGACCGGCTTCCTCCATCTCGGCGCGCAGCTGTGAATCAGCCGGTCGGCTTCTCGTAGACGGTGACCACCGCGGCGCCGCCGAGGCCGATGTTGTGCTGGAGCGCCTTGTCGGCACCTTCGACCTGCCGGGCATCGGCGTCGCCGCGCAGCTGCCAGGTCAGTTCCGAGCACTGGGCGAGACCGGTGGCGCCGAGCGGGTGGCCCTTCGAGATCAGGCCGCCGGAGGGGTTGACCACCGTGTTGCCGCCGTAGGTCGTGGCTTCGGCATCGACCAGTTCATGGCCATGGCCGCGCTCGGCGAGACCAAGTGCCTCGTAGGTGATCAGTTCGTTGGCCGAGAAGCAGTCATGCAGCTCCACCACGTCCACCTCGTCGATCCCGGTGCCTGCCTCGTTCAGCGCCTTCTCGGCCGCCAGCCGGCTCATCTCGAAGCCGACCAGGCTGATCGCGCTGTCGTCGTCGAAGGTCTCCTTGGTGTCCGTGACCAGGGCCTGGCCGGTGATCTCGATCGCCTTGTCCCAGAGACCGTGCTCGTCGACGAACTTCTCCGAGGCGACGATCGCGGCTCCGGACCCGTCCGAAGTGGGAGAGCACTGGAGCTTGGTCAGCGGCGAGTAGATCTCCGGTGCTTCCTGGATCTCCTGAAGCGTGTACTCGTCCTGGAACTGGGCGTAGGGGTTGTTCACCGAGTGCTTGTGGTTCTTGAATCCGATCCAGGCAAAGTGCTCCGGCTTTGAGCCGTACTTCTCCATGTGCTCGCGGCCGGCCGCACCGAAGATCTGCGGCGCCGGCGGAGCGTCCTCCCACTGGCGCAGCTGGGTCAGCTCGATGAAGTGCTTGTCGAGGGGCTGGGTGCGGTCCGTGTACTTCGCTCCCAGCGAGCCCTTTTCCATTTTCTCGAAGCCCAGCGCGAGGGCGCAGTCCGCGAGCCCGCCCTTGACCGACTGCCGGGCGAGGTAGAGGGCGGAGGAGCCGGTCGAGCAGTTGTTGTTCACGTTGACGATCGGTATGCCGCTGAGCCCGAGGCCGTAGACCGCCCTTTCGCCGGAGGTGGATTCGCCGTAGCAGTACCCGACGTAGGCGCTTTCGACCTCGTCGTAGGAGATGCCGGCGTCATCGAGCGCCTTCTGTCCGGCCTCGACCGCCCAGTCCGGGTAGTCCCCTTCCTTGGTGCCGGGCTTGTCGAACTTGGTCATGCCGACGCCGATCACGAATGTGCGGTTCATCTCTTCCTGCTCTCCTCAACTCAGTTGGTTGCCGGTGCTGTCGCGGCCGCGTCCTCGGCATGGAATTGTGCCAAGAGTTCGACCTCGTGGTCCTTCCTGGGGAATGCGAAGAAGACCACGAGCGCCCCGAGGATGATCGCGGCGATACCGACGACATAGGCCGAATCACTGCCGTTCAGGAACGCGGTCTGCGCGGCGTGGACGATCTGCGGTGCGTACTGCGGGTGCTGCTCGGCGACCGTGACCGCCGAGCCGAAGGATCGTTCGAGCTGGGTCTGGGTCGATTCGCTCACCTGCTGGCTCGCCTGCGGGTTGCCGGCGATCTGGGACGCGAATGAACTGGCGTAGGCGGAAGTCAGGACCGACCCCAGGATCGACTGCATCAGGGCTCCACCGAGGTCCCGCTGAAGGTCGGCGGTGCCGGAGGCCATGCCGGCGCGGTCGACCGGCACGGAGTTGGTCAGCGAATTCGACGAGGGGGTGCCGGCCAGGCCGACCCCGATCCCGACCGGAAGGTAGCCGAGCAGGACCTGCCAGTAGGCCGCGTTCTCGTCCCAGAGCAGCAGCATGAAAATGAACCCGAGCAGGCAGAAGAAGAAACCGCAGAGCAGGGTGAAACGCGAGCCATGTGACAGAACCAGCTTCGCCGAGCGGGGGGCGGCCAGGATCATCCCGAGGGCAGCGGGCAGGATTGCCGCGCCGGCGCCCAGGGTCGAGTATTCGAGCACGTTCTGCAGGTACTGCTGGCCGATGAACATCGCCGCCATCAGGGTGCCGAAGACGATGATGCCGGCCGTGCCCGCGACCCAGAAGGTCCTTCGCGACGCAATCTTCAGGTCGTAGAGCGGGTTGCCGATCCGGCCCTGGCGACGCTGCTGGAGAAAGAAGGCGAGGCCGGCCGCAACCCCGATCGCGGTCATCGCCGCCGTCGTCGAGCCGTATCCGGGCATCGAGACGAAGTTGATTGCGAGGACGATCCCGCCGACCATCAGGATCGAGAAGATGCCGCCGAGATTGTCGACCGGGTCGGTCGACAACAGCGCCGACAGGATGCCGCCGAGATTGTCGACCGGGTCGGTCGTCTCGTTCACGTGGGCCGGCACCACCTTGAGGACCAGCGGGATGGCCAGCACGAT
>JAGQUR010000001.1 GCA_020438395.1 Solirubrobacterales bacterium
TCGGATCCGGTGGCGGCATCGACGTTCTGCTCTCGGCCAGGCGGGTTGGTCCGAGTGGAAAGGCCTTCGGTCTCGACATGACCGACGAGATGCTGGAGCTCGCTCGCAGCAATCAGAAAGAGGCGGGTGTCGAGAACGTCGAATTCCTGAAGGGAGAGATCGAAGCGATACCTCTCCCGGACTCCTCGGTTGACGTGGTGATCTCAAACTGCGTGATCAACCTCTCCGGCGACAAGGCCAGGGTCCTCAGGGAGGCCGCTCGCGTCCTGCGACCAGGGGGTCGATTCGCCGTAACCGACGTGATCGCCGATCCCGACATGGACGAGAAGACCCGCGAGGACATGAAGGAATGGACCGGTTGCATCGCCGGAGCGCTTACCCGCCATGAGTTCGAATCCGGTCTTGCAGGGGCCGGCTTCGTGGACATTCAGATCGAGGAGACGCACAGAGTCCACGACCAGGCGTCATCGGCAATAGTTCGCGCGACGATGCCAGAGTGAGCTTTCACCGGGGCCTCTGAACGGCACCGGGAGGCAGCCGGGAATCCAGAAACCGATTGTTTGCGAAATGTTGCCGGTTTCTGTATGCTGCCGCCATTACTGGTCCTGTGTGATCGCTGTCACTATTGCAGCGACCGGGCAGGGCTTGACAGGGAGGACGGCCATTCGGTCGTCGGGAAATCGTCAAGAGCAGGGACCCCGCTGCATCTAGGGAGACAACGAACCGGCCGGACCTGAGGGAGAAGGCCACGGAGGAAAGATGAACACCACTCTCGTAAACCATGGCCGCAAGGCCCTCACCGTGAAGGTGGCTCTGGCCGCGCTTCTGGCCGCGTGTGTGGCGCTGGTCTTCGGTGCGAACAACGCCAAGGCCATGAACGCGGGTGACCCGTTCAACGCCGAGTTCCAGTACGCCGGCCTGAACGTCGACGTGACTCTGGCCCAGCTCGATGAAATGGTGCTCGACGGCACCGGCGATTCGCTGCTGATCTCGGGTACCTACAGCAACTCCAACGGAGATCTGACCCTGCCGAAGAACACGGGTCTGACCTTCCCGCAGATTCTGCTGCCGCTGACCGAGGGCGTTGACCTCAATGCCAACATTGAGCTCGCTTCGGACGGTACCGGCAACTACAACCCGTCCACCGGCGTCATGAGCCTGGAGCTTCCGGTTGCGCTCACGATCGGTGTCAGCGACGTATCGGCCCTGCCGATTCCGGGTCTCGGTTCCGGCCCGCTGACCTGCAAGTTCTCGCCGATCAACATCAGCCTCTCGACCGAGAATGGCTGGCCGCATGACGGTTACGCGTTCGCCGATCCGGCGACTGTCGAGAATGGTGCGCTCGCGGGTGCCTGGCGTTCGAAGCCTCCGGTGACCGCGGTCGAAGGCGCCCAGGCGACCTGTGACCTGATCGGTGGCGTGCTCAAGGACGTCGGCGGCCTCTGGCTCGCCAACAGCACCACGCCGCTCAGCTCGATGCCCGCTGCGACGTCGAGCAAGCCCAGTGTGGAGACCTGCGAGGAGCACGGCCAGGTCGGTACGTTCCCCGACTGCGAAACCCCGGTCACCGAGTGTGACCCGGGCTTCGAGGGAACTCCGCCCAACTGCACCAAGATCCTGTCCGACGGCAAGGTCGGCAGCCTGACGATCACCAAGAAGGCGACGGTCAAGGCCGGCAAGTCGGTCAAGATCAAGGTCACGGTCAAGAACACCGGTGAGAAGACCCTGAAGACCAAGCTGACGCTGTCTTCGAGCAACAAGAAGGTTGCGGCTTCACCGAAGTCGGTCTCGCTCAGCATTGCCGGCGGCAAGTCGATCACCAAGACGATCACCGTCAAGGCCAGCAAGAAGGCCAAGGGCAAGGCGACCATCACGGCCAAGGCCGGTGGCAAGTCAGCCAAGTCCGCGGTCACGGTCAAGGCCGCCAAGAAGAAGAAAAAGAAGTAGCACTGAGGCGACTTCTTTCGGCTCAGCCGAAGCATTGAGACAAAGGGCCCCGGAAAAATCCGGGGCCCTTTTCTTTGGCTTGCACGGCCGCGGTTTCAAAGCGTCGCAAGGCCCGTTCCCGATAGCCTGTCGAGTCCTTGGCGAGGTAGCTCAGTTGGTAGAGCACACGACTGAAAATCGTGGTGTCGCCGGTTCGATCCCGGCCCTCGCCATATGACCGCACGTCATCCGGTCTTCGCCGGATGACCACAGAAACCCGCCCCACCCACTCGCACTAACTGATGGTTGGGCGGGGCTCTGCTGGATGGTGGGACTAGCTTTCGATCTCCCGGCCTACGAAGTCGAAGACGTCGGAGTAGACCTCTTCGCGGTTGGTTTCGTGGAAGAGCTCGTGGCGGGCTTCCGGATAGGACTTCGCCTCGGTTCCCGGACCCGACAGGACTTCCATCGTTTCGGCGGTCAGGTCGTAGGGGACCAGCATGTCGCCCTCCCCGTGAATCCACAGCACCGGGAGCTCGCCGAATCCCCCGCCCGCGCGGGCCCGATCCAGTCCGGCGACAAGTCCCTCGAGGGTGCCTCGGCGGAACGGGCCGTGGTAGATCATCGGGTCGTCGAGGTAGGCCTGCTGCTCGTTCTCGTCCCGGCTGATCACCGTCGGGTCGATCGGGACCTCCGGGATCTCCTCGAGATCCAGCAGCGCGACCAGTGCCGGGTTGCCGCCGAGCAGCGGGCTGGAGAGGACCATCGCGTCGACCGACCGGCCGGCCTCCTGGATGAACAGGGTGGCGAGCAGTCCGCCCATCGAATGGCCGACCAGCAGGATCGGCAGGTCGGGATGTTCTTCCCGGGCGAGGTCATAGACCTTCTCGAAATCATCGATCAGGGGCTGGGCTTCGTCGACCAGACCGGGCTCGCCCTCCGACCGCCCGTGACCGCGGTGGTCCGGGGCATAGACGACGGCGCCGTCGGCTTCGAACTTCTCGGCGAGTCCGGCGTGACGCAGGGCATGTTCGGCGTAGCCGTGGGCCAGCAGCACGATGTAGGTGGGTTCGCCGACCGGCGCCCACTTGTGAACGACGATCTTGCCCCTGCTGCCCTCAATGGTGTTCATCAACTCTCCTGTTTCATGTTCTTGCCTGCCCCGGGTCCCGCCATTGCCTCCAGCAGGCTGATCGCTCCCGCCTTGAACAGTGGCTCGTTCAGGTTCCCGCATTTGGGGCTCTGAACGCAAGAGGGGCAACCGGAATCGCAGGGACATTCGCCGATCAGTCGCAGGGCGTCACCGACCAGCCGGGGGAAAAGGTCGAAGGCCCGTCTGGTCAGGCCGATGCCGCCGGGATGTCCGTCGTAGATGAAAATCGTCGGGGTGCCGGTCTGCATGTGCAGGTTGGTCGAAAGGCCGCCGATGTCCCAGCGGTCACACATCGCGATCAGCGGCAGCACCGCGATCTGTCCGTGTTCGGTCGCGTGGAGTGCGCCGAGCATCTCGTTCAGGGCCATGCCCGAAATGAAGTCCTCCGGCACCTCGTACCAGAGCCCGCGGGTCACGAACTCCTGTTCCGGCAGTTCGAGGTCGACCAGGTCGAAGGCCTCTCCGTCGGCGCTGAGGATCCGCTGGTAGGCCATCACCTGATCGGTGACCGAGAGATGACCGAAGCTGAGTTTCACCCCGCAGACCTCCCTCGTTTCGAGAGTGCGATCGATGAAGATCTCGGTCTCTACCTTCGGCCGGGTGTACCACTCGTCATCGAAACGGTGGACGATCGCCTGTCCTTCCACCGGGTCCAGCATCTCGACCTCCCAGGAGGTGCCGAGATGCATGTATACGGCACCGGGATGAATGGTGGTGAAGGCCCGGCCGGTCTCGACCGTGCCGATGACCTCGCCCGACTCGCGGTCGATCACCGCGATGTCACCGACCGAGGAGGAACGGAGAGAAACGTCCGAGGCGGCGAAGCCGGCTCGTCGCGGTACCAGCCCCTTGCCGGCCTTGCGCAGTTCCCCCCGCAGGACCAGTGCCTGCCCGGCGTCCTCGAGGCCCGGACCGAAGAACTCCTCGTCCTCGGCTGTCAGGGGGAGCTCGAAGGCAGCGGCGACGAGGTGCTGGTCGCGGATCTCCGGGGAGAGGTGGTCGAGGATCGCGGCTTCTACCGGGCGCTCAAGGAACTCGTCGGGATGACGGCAGAAGTACTGGTCTAGTCCGTCTGGCCCGGCGACGTAAACGGCAAGGCCCCGCTCGCGGCGGCCGGCACGGCCCCACATCTGCTTCAGGCCGGCGACCGTGCCGGGGAAGGTCACGCAGATTGCCGCGTCGAGTCCGCCGATGTCGATTCCCAGCTCGAGAGCGTCGGTCGAAGCCACGCCGAGCAGCTCGCCGGAGACCAGCTTCGCCTCGATTTCCCGTCGCTGGGCCGGGGTGTAACCGGCCCGGTAGGGAGCGATCCGCCCGGCCAGGTCGGGACGGCCCCTCTCGGTCAGGCGGTCGGCGGCGAACTTGCGGATCAGCTCGATTCCCTTGCGACTCTTGAGAAAGCAGATCGTCCGCACCTCATGGGAAACCAGGTCGGCCAGCAGGTCGGCCGCCTCGGCCAGGGCAGAACGCCTCGCTCCGATCGCCGGGTTGACCAGCGGCGGGTTCCAGATCCGGATTTCCCGCCCGGCGCTCGGGGCCCCGTCCTCGTCGATCAGCCGGGCCGGCGCTCCGGTGAGCCGTTCGGCCAGCTCGGCCGGATTGGCGATCGTGGCCGAAGCCATCACGAAGCGCGGCTCCCGTCCGTAGGCCCGGGCCAGCCGCCTGAGCCGTCGCAGCACGTTGGCGACATGGGATCCGAAGACACCGCGGTAGGTGTGGGCCTCGTCAACGACCACCCAGTCGAGGTTGGCCAGGAAATCGCCCCAGCCGCGGTGGTGGGGCATGATCCCGACATGCAGCATGTCCGGGTTGGTCAGGACGAGGTTGCTCTGCCTGCGGATCGCCGGCCGCTCGTCCCGCGGGGTGTCGCCGTCGTAGATCGCCAGGCGCAGGTTCGGTGAGCCGAGCCGGGCCAGGGCGCGGGCCTGGTCCTGGGCCAGGGCCTTGGTCGGATAGAGGTAGAGAGCCCGGGCCTTCGGATCCGCGGCGATCGCGTTCAGCACCGGCAGGTTGAAGGCCAGCGACTTGCCGGATGCGGTGGCGGTGGTCAGGATCACGTTGCCCTCTGCGGCAGCCTCGAAGGCCTCCGCCTGATGGGAGTAGAGCTGCTCGATCCCGATGCGGTTGAGAGCAGCCGCCAGCCCCGGGTCAAGCGCTTCCGGGAATGCTTCGAGGCGGGCCCCGGTAGCCGGCTCGGAAGCGCTCTCGACGATTCGCCCGTCCCGGCGGGCCGGGTCGATCGCGATCGACCAGCGACCCTCCAGCAGCGACTCAGACATCGTCCCCCGCGCCGTCCCCTTGATCCCGGGGTGGCTCACGCCGGATCTCTTCGTCGATTCTGAGGCCGGGGTCCACTTCGGTCCGGCCGAGCAGGGCCTCGCGGACCTGGAGGAAGTCCCGGGTGCCGGCAACGTCGTGGACCCGCAGCAGGCGGCCGCCGCAGTCGAGCCCGAAGGCCAGGGCGGCGAAGGTCCCGGGCCCCCGCTCGGAAGGCCGGCGGTGGTTGATCGCTCCGATGAAGTCCTTGCGGGAGACCGCCAGCATCACCGGACAGCCGAGTCCGCAGAGCTCGGGCAGCCCCTTCAGCGAGTCGACCGTCTGGCGGGGAGTCTTGCCGAAGTCGGGGCCCGGATCGATCACCACCTGGTCGCGGTCGATCCCGAGTCCGGCCAGGGCCTCCAGGCGCTGCTCGAAGAAGCTCAGTTGATGGGCGGTGATCCCTTCCGGATAGGCGGTCTCGTCCCAGCGCTGGGTCTTCGGCTCGACCACGGTGTGCATCAGCACCACACCCGCCCCGGCTTCCGCGGCGGCTCCCATGAGTTCCAGGTTGCCACCGCCACTGATGTCGTTGACGATCGCCGCACCCGCCTCCAGCGCCGCGCGGGCGACCGCGGGCTTGTAGGTGTCGATCGAGATCACGGCGCCCGCTTCCGCCGCCGCGCTGACCACCGGGAGGATCCGGGAGATCTCCTCTTCCGGGGTGACGGCAGGACGATTGGTCACATTCGACTCGCCACCGATCTCGATGACTTCGGCCCCGTTTGCCAGGTGTTCTTCCACGTGCCGGATTGAAGCCGCGGTAGAGCGGTCGCCGCGATCGGAGAAGGAGTCGGGGGTGGCATTGACCACCCCCACGATCACCGGGTCGGCCACGTTGATCTCCCCGGCCGCGGTGCGTAGTGTTTCCGGGACAGGACTCACCTGAGCGATGCTAGACACCTTCGACCACCGGGACTTCGCCGCCGCCGACATCAGCCGCAACCTGCGGGAAACGGTCAGCGTGGTGATCCCGACCCGGAACACGGCCGGGACGATCGCTGCCACCGTTGCCGAGTTGAAGGTTCTGGCCGATGACGGTCTGGTCGAACAGATCCTGGTCGTCGATGCCGACTCCCCCGATGGCACCGCCTCACTGGCCCGCGACGCGGGAGCCGAGGTCGTCTCCGAGAACGAACTGGTCGAGGGTCACGGACCCTGTCGCGGCAAGGGGGACGCGATGTGGCGCGCGCTCGCCGCAGTGACCGGGGACATCGTCGTCTACATAGACGGGGACATAGCGGACTTCGGCCGTCACTACGTGACCGGGGTGACGGGGCCGCTGACCGACCCGGGAAAGCACTTCGTCAAGGGCCGCTACCAGCGCCCGTTCCGCTACGGGGAAAGCGAGGAACCATCCGGCGGGGGCAGGGTCACCGAGCTCGCCGCCCGTCCCCTGCTGGCAAGGCTCGCCCCGGAACTGTTGGCCTTCGACCAGCCCCTGGCCGGCGAAGTCGCCGCCCGACGGGAATTGCTGGAGCAGATTCCCTTCGCCTGCGGCTACGGGGTGGAGATCTCGATGCTGATCGACGTCTGGGACCGGGTCGGCATCGAAGGGATGGCGCAGGTGGAACTCGGGACCAAACGGAACGCCCACCAGCCGCTGTCGGCGCTCAGCGGCATGTCCTCCGAAGTGATCGCGGCGATGGCGGCAGCCCTGGACCGGCTCGGCCGCGAGGACACAGGGCGGCTCGAGATGGTGGAAGGGAGCGGCCCCGAAGTGACGGTGCGGCCCGCCTTCGCCACCGTCAGCAGATAGCGTGACGCGCTGATGAGCCTGCGCTGCGTCTATACCGACCTCGACGGCACCCTGCTCGGGGCCGGGGCCTCCCTTTTCACCGACGAGGAAGGGAACTTCTCGATGTCACAGGCCCGGGCCCTGGAGGCCTGTTCCCGGGCCGGGGTAGAGGTCGTGATCATGTCCGGCCGCCGTCAGGTCCAGGTCCATGAGGACGCCCGGATCATCGGCCAGACATCTTTCATCTTCGAGGCCGGATCCGCCTATTCGATGGACCAGGAGATCACCCTGATGACCGGTGACTTCGAGCATGAGGACGGCAAGACGGTGGTCCAGCAGATGGAGGAGCGGGGCGTTCCCGACCTGCTGTTCGAATCCTTCCCGGACCGGTTCGAGTACCACGAGCCCTGGCACCTGAACCGGGAGATGTCCTCGCTCTTTCGCGGTGACATCGACGCGGCAGAAGCAAACCGGATTCTCGAGGAGAACGGCCACGGGGACCTGCGTCTGCTCGACAACGGCGCGATTCACCGCAGGATGGAGGGGATCGAGCAGGCCCACTGCTACCACCTGGTCCCGAAGGGGGTTTCGAAGGCCGGCGCGGTGGCCGCCCACGCCAGGGCCCGCGGCTACGCGCTGGAGGAGACGATCGCGGTCGGGGATTCGCTGGAGGACCTCGAGGTCGCGCCCTCGGTCGGCCGCTTCTTCGTGGTCGCCAACGGCCCCGAGAAGGACCCCGGGGTGCGGGAGGCGCTGGGGCGCTACCCGAACGCGACCGTGACCGAGGCGAGAAACGGCGCCGGCTTCTATGAAGCCGTGGTCACCTCGCTGATGGGCGCCTGAGCGGCGCTCGAACGGCAACTGGTCCCGAACATCTAGGATCAGTCCATGGCTGACGCGACGGTTGCCGAAGAGGAATATCTACAGACGATCTTCTGGCTGATGGAAGCCGGATTGCCGATCACCGGCGCCAACATCGCCAAGGCGATGCAGCTCTCGCCGCCGACCGTCCACGAGATGATCAAGCGGCTCGAACGGGACGGCTACGTGACCCGTAGCGCCGACAAGATCCTCCACCTGACCGATGAAGGCCGGGCCGAGGCGGAACAGATCACCCGCCGTCACCGGATGATCGAGCGTTTCCTCACCGACGTGCTCGGCATCCCATGGGACGAGGTTCACGAGGAGGCCGAACGGCTCGAGCATGCGATGTCACCGGTGCTCGAGGAACGGATGCGGGCCGCGATCGGGGAGGCCAACACCTGTCCGCATGGCCATCCGATCGACGGGGTCCGCGAGCAGGGCGCTCCGCTGGCCGACGTCGACCTCGGGGCCAAGGTCGTGGTGCTCCGGTTCGAGAACGAGGCCGAGAGCCTGCTCCACTACCTGATGGACATCGGCCTTCGTCCGGGCCTCGAGGGAACGGTCGTGGCCAAGGACGACGACACCGTCCTGATCGAGTCAGCCGACGGCAAGCATGAGGTGACCCGCACGGTCGCCGAAACGGTCACCGTCAGAGCCGACCCGGCCCCGCCCCCGAGGGCAGCCCTCCCGGACCAGCTGGTCATCTCGGACGACCGCTACGGCCGCTAATCCAGGCAGGAGGCGATGCGGGCGACGCCTTCGTCCATGTGCTCCGGGGGGACCGAGGCGAAGGAGAAGCGGAGCGAGTTCCAGCCGCCGTCGAGCGTGAACTCGGTTCCGGGGATGAACGGGGCGCCGGCTTCCTTGGCTTTCTCTGCGAGTTCGACCGTGTTGCGTCCTTCGTCGAGGTCGGCCCAGAGGAAGTAGCCGCCGCCGGGCAGGACGAAACTCGCTTCGGGGATGTGCTTTCCGAGCGCGTCGACCAGGGCGTCGCGCCTCTCCTGGAGGGCGACCTTGCACTTCTCGATGTTGTCGTCCAGGACGCCGGACTGGCAGAGCTCCAGCACCAGCGACCCGGAGAGCATGTTCGGGGAGATGTAGTTCTCGTTTGCGATCTTCGTCAGCCTGGCGATCTCATGTTCGGGACCGGCCAGGTATCCGACCCTCACGCCCGGGCTCACCGTCTTCGAGAAGGAGGAGGCGTGGATCACCTTGTCGGCCTGATCGATCGAGAGCATGGTCGGCGGGGGGTCCTCACCGAAGGGCAGCTCCCGGTACGGGTCGTCCTCGAAGATCGTGAAGTCATGCTCCGCGGCCAGGGCGACGAGCCGCTCGCGCTTTTCGGCCGAAAGGGTGCAGCCGGCCGGATTGTGGAAGTTGGGGATTATGTGCGCGAGCTTGACCGGAGCGTGTTTCACGGCCCTCTCGACCGCGTCGACGTCAATGCCGTCTGCTTCGAGCGCGACCGGCACGAACTCGACCTGGAGTTGCTCGAGCAGCAGCAAGGTGCGGTCGTAGCTCGGTTGCTCCACAATCACCCGGTCTCCGGGGGAGAGCAGGTGGCGGAAGAGCATCGCCCCGGCTTCCAGCGAGCCGTTGGTGGTCATCACCTGTTCCGTCGGGATCCCGTGGCGGTCGGCGATCCAGGCACAGAGTCCCGGGTGTCCGATCCCGACACCGTAGGAGAGCGCCTTCTGCCAATCGTCCTCCAGCGCCTTCGCGGTAGCGACGCGGACCGCGTCGACCGGAATCAGGTCCGGGCTGGGGGCACCTCTGGCAAAGCTGATCGTCTCTGGCATCTCGCTCTCCGAGCGGTCGTGGAATGGGAGAGGCGATGTTACCGATGGCCGGGCGGCCGTTCGCTCAGAGGTCGCCGGAGTCGAACGGGCAGGCGGAAACGCCGGGAGTCTTGCTCTTGATGAACCAGGGTGTCGGTTCCCCGTCGTAGCGGAGCTTGAGCAGCTGGGGCGAGTTCGGGGTCACGGTGCCGATTTTTAGCGAGCGTCCCGACCCGAAGCGTCCGATCGTGAGCTTCGCTTCGCGGGTGCTGGTGATGACCGCGCCGTTGCGGGGCAGTGAGATCCTGTAGCGACCGTTGATTGCCTTGAGCGGCTCGCAGTCGGCCTTGACGAAGGGCACGGTCGTGGCCTGAAGGCCCGGCTTCAGCGATTCGTAGAGGAAGCGGTCGACACCGTTGCCGATCTCCACCGGGCGGTCGGACAGGGTCGCCGGGTCATAGCCGAGGTCGCCGTAGTCGCCGGCCGTTTTCGGATCAAAATCGTCGGTCACCATCCGGCGCGGCTGACGGGACACAGGCGGGGGAGAAGGGGTGTCGGCGAGGAGCGAAACCGCGGTGACTTCGATCCGGGTCTGTTCCGCCTTCCATTCCCGGCCCTCCGACTGCTGCCTGAGCAGGGAAAAGGAGGTCAGCAGGCTGATCGCCGTGATCAGCCAGAGCGCTACGAAGGTGGCCCGGGACCAGGCGAATCCGCGCAGGGCCTCGACCACCACCAACATGACCACGATCAGCCCCGGATACAGGTAGCGGGGCATCTCCGGGTAACGCTCGATCCCGCCCACAGCGAGGGTCTGGGCGGCAAACAGGGCGAGCGCGACAGCGATCACCGTCCAGAGCCGGAAGTCGGCCCCCCGGGTAGCGATTCGCCAACCGAGGGCCACCAGCGCGGCCGCCGCGAGCACCGGACCTATGCCCGTGCCCGGCTGGACGGCGCCGGAACGGACGAAGTCGAAGCTGAGCCCGGACCAGGACCCGAGCACGCCGGAGATCCCTCCGAAGCTCCAGGCCGGGAGCAGCAGGATGTTCAGCAGGTCACCGCCGCCGGCCGCGGTGTCGGTCGCACCGACGTTGCCCAGTGCCCGCCAGGCCAGATAGAGCGCGATCGGAACCAGGCCGACCCAGATGCGGTTCCATCTGCGTTGAAGCAGAGCGGAGATGAAGACGGCCACCGAGAACGGCAGCGCGACCGTGTAGGTCAGGCCGCCCAGGACCAGGAAAACGAAGGTGGCGACATCACCGCGGGTGTCGTCCCGGTCCCAGGCCAGGAGCGCCGCTATCCCGAAGGAGAGGGCGAGCATGACGGTGAATCCGTTGCCCGCGATCAGGTGGAGCGGGTCGTAGGCGAAAAGCAGGATCGGCAGAGTGAAGGCGAGGGCCACGAAGTCGGGCAGCCGTCGCTTCGCCCAGCTGAAGAACAGTCCGGCACAAAGCAGGATCGCGAGGACGGTGAGGAGGCGGTAGGCGAAGTAGTCGAGGCCGACCGTCTCCAGCATCAGCTTGTAGACGAGGCGGGGAATCGCGACCAGATGGCCGACATGCGGGGACAGCACCCCCCCGAGATCCAGATGCGGGCTGTCAGAGATCCACTGTGCCTCGTCGATCGAGAACCAGCCGTCGCGCCCGTAATAGAGGATCAGCGGTGTTGCGATTACCATCGCGACGGCGAGTACTGCCCAGGCCAGCCGGGAGCCGTTCTCGCCGCGTCTCAGGCGGTCAACCTTTTCGGCCGCGGAGTTCATCGGGTTTGAGGTGAGGCCGCTTTCTCCGGATTGACCCTGTAGACGCGGATTTCGTTGCTGCCATCCCTGAACTTCTCCGCCGGCAGGACGACGCCGCTGTACCACTGCCCGTCGTATTTCCACGGCCTTCCGGTCGCGACGATCCTGCCGTTCAGGGCGATCGCCATGGTTCCCGGATAACGGTTGCCCGGGACCGAGAGCCCGGCCTGGAAATAGGCGGGGATGAAGCCAGAGGAACGGTCCACGTTCTCGTAGAGCGTCGGATCCGTTGCCGTGTAGGCCACCTCGGTCATACCGGAAGGCCTGCGGCCGAGCAGATTGGCATAGCCACCGGGGGCAAAAAAGGATCGCCCGAGCAGGCGGTTCATGAAGCTGCTGGCCTGTTTCTGTTCCTTCCGCACCCGGGCGAGCCCGATGCTGGTCCTGCCTCCGATCGTGCCGACCATCTCGATGCTCTTCGTCCGGGGCAATTTGCTGACGCCGGTCAGGTCCCGGCCGTGCATGTCGGGAAGGGGGTCGAGTCCGAGGGTGGACATCACAGTCGGAGCTATGTCCAGACCGTTGGCCTTCCCCCGGACAACCTTGCCCTTCGTCTGGCCCGGGTACTTGATGAAGAGCGGCACCGGCATGATCCAGCCTTCGTTCGTGGAATCGAGGATCCGCCGGCTGCCATCCTTGTGGAAGGCTGCGCCGTGGTCCGCGGTGACGATGAACAGCGACTCGTCCCAGGTCCCGTCGGCCTTCATCTTGCGGATCAGCTTGCCCAGCTCCCGATCGGTGAACTGGAGCTGAAGCATCATCTGCTGGGCGTTCCTCTCGACCTCGCCCTCGGTCGAGGGGTTGGTCAGCAGGGTGTCGGCGGCCGGCCGGAAGTCCTCATACTGACTGCCGTCCGGCGAATAGATCCACATCACATGGGGCAGGGTGATGTGGAGCACGCTGAGCGACCGCGAGTCCGACGGCAGCCCGTCGATGAACTCGTTGAACGCTTCCCGGCGGCCCTCGTCGATTTCGCTGTAGGGCTTGCGGAAGAACGAGCCGGCGGCCCGTGCGGCCCGGCGGTCGAGCTCACTCGGGGCGATTTCGTCCTGGTAGATCGGGTTGTCGGCGCTGATCGCCCGGCGGATCGTGCCGGTGATCCGTGTGCCCATGTCCCAGCTTCGGTGGCAGAGATCGGTCACCGGCTCGTAGGCGTGGACTTCATAGCCGCCGTTTTCGGCGATCTGGCAGATGCTGTTCGGATAGTTCGCGAGGCTGGGCGAGGGCGGATGGTTGCCGCCGGTCGGGTTCGGGTCCTGCCCGGTCAGGATTGAAGGCAGGGCGAAGGTGGTCTGGTCGGCGACGCTGACCGCGTCCGAATACCAGTTGGCCTTTCGGGCGAGCATCGCGAAGTTCCTGAAACGCGGATCGATCTTTCCGTCGGGCTTCTCGAGAGCAGCGAGCGGCAGTTCGTCGAAGATCACCATCACGACCGGGGTGTCCGCATCGACTTTCGCGGTCGACGCCGCCGCCTTGTGTGGCAGGAGTTCGTCCTTGATCGGATAATCGATCGCGAAGGCGCCGATCACCACGACGGTCGCGAAGGAGAGCATCAGGGCGAAGTTCCGGATCAGTTCGGTCCTGACATAGAGCCAGGCGACCAGCAGGGCAAACGCGAGCGGCAGCAGGTTGCGAAGGAAACCCGGGGACCCGTGATCGAGCAGCCACTGCCAGATGACCAATGAAAGGAGCGCTCCGACGACTAGGCCCTGGACGATCCGGCGGACCCGCTCCCCGAAGAGCTTCCGGATCCCCAGTTCGGCCAGCGTGATCAGGAGCGGACCGAGCAGCGAGACCACGAAGATCAGGACCAGGACATCGAGTCGCCTCAGCCCGAGCGCGGTCAGGGCTTCGGGGCCGGAGGCGATCTTCGTATAGACCGGATAGGCGAGGGCGATCGCCCAGGCTCCGGCTATCTCCCCCCAGATCCGGTACCAGCGGTGAGGTTCGGGGCTGTCAGTCGCCTGGTCCGGGTTCATGTCGGTCCGCCGCCGGCGGGCTTGTCGTGGCTACAGGGAACGAAGCGTTTCGACCGCGATCTGCGCGGCCTCGGTCGGGCTTTCGCCGACCCTCACTCCCTTGGCTTCCAGCGCCTCCTGCTTGGCCTTTGCGGTCCCTGACGATCCGGAAATGATCGCACCGGCGTGGCCCATCTGCTTGCCCGGAGGAGCGGTGAACCCGGCGATGTAGGCGACGACCGGCTTGGAGATCTCGGCTGCGATGAAATCGGCGGCCCGTTCCTCGGCGTCGCCGCCGATCTCACCGACCATCACGATCAGGTCGGTCTCGGGGTCGCTGTCGAAGAGGGTGAGGATGTCGATGAAATCCGACCCGATGATCGGGTCGCCGCCGATGCCGACGATGGTCGAGTTGCCTTCGCCGGCCTGCTTCAGCTCGTTGCCGATCTGGTAGGTCAGGGTGCCGGACTTGGACACGACGCCGATCCGGCCCTGGTCGAAGAACTGGGCCGGGATGATCCCGACGTTGGCCTTGCCGGGGGAGAGTACGCCGGGGCAGTTCGGCCCGATCAGGCGGACGCCCTTCTCGCGGGCCTTCCAGTAGGTGGACAGCATGTCCATCACCGGGATTCCCTCGGTGATCGCGATGACCGTGTCCACGCCGGAGTCGATCGCCTCGTTGATCGAATCCGCCGCGAACTTCGCCGGCACGAAAATCATCGAGGTGTTGGCGCCCGCCTGCTCGACCGATTCGGCGATCGAGTTGAAGATCGGGGTGCCTTCGACGTCCTGGCCGCCCTTGCCGGGGGTAACCCCGGCGACAAGCTGTGTGCCGTACGCCTTGTTGCGGAGTCCGTGGAAGCTTCCCTCGCGCCCGGTCAGGCCGGAGACGACCAGCTTCGTTTCGTTGTCAATGATGATGCTCATTGCTTCAGTCCTCAGTTCCCGGCCAGTTCGACGACCTTCTTGGCGGCGCCGAGCATGGTTGCTTCGTGGTGCAGGTTGTCGAGTCCGGCCTCGGCCAGCAGGGCCAGGCCTTCCTCCGAGTTGGTGCCGTCGAGGCGGACCACCAGGGGCAGTTCCAGTCCGATCTTGTTGGTGGCCTCGATGATGCCGCGGGCGACCTCGTCACAGCGGGTGATCCCGCCGAAGATGTTGAAGAGGATCGCGGTGACCTCGGGGTTCGAGGTGATCACCTCGAGAGCGTCGATGATCGCCTCCGCCTTGGATCCTCCCCCGGCGTCGAGAAAGTTCGCCGGCCGGCCACCGGCCTGTGCGACCACGTCAAGGGTGCTCATGCAGAGCCCGGCGCCATTGCCGAGGATGCCGATGTTTCCGTCCAGGGAGACGTAGGTCAGTCCACGTTCCTTGGCCATCTTCTCCTGCGCGTCCTGATCGGCCGATTCGGGCAGCTCTTCCAGTTCGGGATGGCGGAAGAGCGAGTTTCCGTCGATCGTGACCTTGGCGTCGAGCAGGATCACCTCGCCGTCGGCGTTGACGATCAGCGGGTTGACCTCGATCAGGGTCGCGTCCTCGGCCTGGGCGACCTCGACCAGCTGGACCAGCACGTCGGCGACCTGCCAGGCCACCGCATCGGGAATCTGTGCCCAGTCGACGATCTCCCGGGCTTCCTCCTTGCCGAGTCCGGCCAGCGGATCGACGTGCTGCTTGACCAGTGCTTCGGGATCAGAGGCGGCGATCGCCTCGACGTCCATGCCTCCCATGCGGGAAAGCATGACCATCAGCTTCTTGGCCGAACGGTCAAGGATCACCGAGGCGTAGAACTCCGATTCGATCTCGGAGCCGGCTTCGACCCAGAGTTCGTGAACCTTGAAGGGACCTTCGCCGTGGGGGCCGATGATGTCCATGCCGATGATGTCGCCGGCATATTCGTGGGCTTCGGTGCTGTCCTTTGCGATCTTGATGCCGCCGGCCTTGCCGCGGCCGCCGATCAGTACCTGCGCCTTGACGGCGACCGGGTAGCCGAGAGTTTCAGATGCGTCTACTGCGGCGTCAGCGGTGGAAGCGTGAACGCCCTTGGGGACGGGAAGCCCGTGGCGGGCAAACAGTTCTTTTCCCTGATATTCGAGGAGATCCATGACCTTTGAGGAGTTGGGAGTTGGAGGGCTCCGCAGGCCGTGGTCGGCCACGTCGAAGCCGACGATGGACTCTATTCGACATAATGCCCTTCCCGCATGCCGCTGCCTTCCCTAAAGAACCTCGAGTGGGTAACCACCGACTGCTATGGAGACCTGATCGATTGGGAGAAGGGTATTTCCGAGGCTTGCCTGAAGGAGGCCGAGAAGGACGGTTTCAGCTTCGATGTCGACCCCTTCATGGAGCGGTTTTTCGAGGTCCAGGCAGAGATCATGGCCGGTTCCTACGAACTGTATGCCGAGGTCCTGCGGCGGACGATCATCAAGGTCGCCGGTGAGATCGGCTGGGAAGTCGAACCTTCGCGGGCCCAGTTCCTGCCCGACAGCGTCGCCTACTGGATGCCGTTCCGCGAGGCCAACGCTGCCATGGACCGGCTGGCGAAGAAATACAACATCGGCATCATCAGCAACATCGACGACAAGATGCTCGGAATATCGCGCCGCCATCTGAGGACCGATCTCGATCTGGTTGTCACCGCCCAGCAGGTCCGCAGTTACAAGCCGGATGACACTCATTTCAAGGAATGCGCCCGCCGGATCGGGGGCAAAAAGGGATGGCTGCACATCGGTTCGAACTACGACACCGACGTGGCGCCCTTGCTAAAGATGAAGGTTCCTGTGATTTGGGTAAACCGACATGGCGAAAAACTGGCAGGCCGCAAGAAGCCCTCGCTGGAGGTAAAGACCTTCCGCGACGCAGTGAAGAAGCTGGGCGCCGGGGGCTGATCATCTTCTCCGCCCTCACCCACTTTCGGGGGAGGCGGTTCGGTTCCGCTCCGGCGGAACCGCTGCTTGCTGCCGCCGTCTTCCTCTTCGTCGCCGTCCTCGCTTTCCTGATCCTGCCGGCCGATCGGGCCCTGGCGGCCCGTCCCAACTTCGTGATCATCCAGACCGATGATCAGAACACCGCCACCGTGCGGGCCCGTCTGCGTGGTCGCGTGGGCGGCTTCCAGCGGGTGATGCCGCATTCACTCCGCCAGATCGTCCGCAAGGGAACCGAGTTCCGCAACTACTACGCGACCTCGCCGGTCTGCAGTCCCTCCCGCGCTTCGCTGCTGTCCGGTGAATACCCCTGGAACACGGGCATCCAGGGCAACAGTGGCCCCGACGGCGGCTGGACCGGCTGGCAGAACCACTCGGTTTACCGGCACAACCTGGCCACCGCCATGCACGCGGCCGGTTACCGCACCGCCCACGTAGGCAAGTTCACCAACGGCTACTACGACCAGACGCTGGGACGAACGGAGTCGGTCGTCCCGCCCGGCTGGACCAACTGGTTCACGACCTCATACGTCCGCGGGACCCACTTCTACGGCTACCAGGTGAACCTGAACGGCTTCGTGTTCGGCCCGATCGGCAATCCCGACTACCAGCAGGACGGACCCGGCATCGACCCCGCTTCCTGCTCCCTGAGACGCATCACGGAGTTCTGGCCCACCGGCAGCTGCGATTACAGCGGCGACGTCTTCACGGCCGCCGCCGTGAGAGTCATCAGGCAGGACCAGAATCGTCCGTTCTTCCTGCAGGTCGACTATCAGGCGCCTCATGGCGACGTCGCCGGTCCCCGCGGTCCGCAGCCGGCGACCAGGAACCTCCGTTCCGCCGCCCGCACCCCGCTGCCCAAACCGCGCGGGTTCAATGAGCGGAACTTCCGTGACAAGCCGGCCCTGATCCGGGCTTACGCCCCAAAGAGGATGGGCAGGCGCGACATCCACCGTCTCAAGCGGTCCTACCGGCGCTACATCGAGTCACTCAGGTCGGTTGACGACGGCGTCGGAAGGATCCTGAAGGCGCTTCGCAAGTCGGGCAAGCTCCAGAACACCTACATCTTCCTGCTCTCGGACCACGGGCTCTTCCTGGGCGAGCACCGCTTTGACTGGGGCAAGTTCCTGCCTTACGAGGACTCTTCCTCTCCGTTCATGGCGGTGCGGGGACCGGACGTTCCTCGAGGTTCGGTCAGCCGGGAAGTGACCGGCAACATCGACGTTCCGGTCACGATCATGCGACTCGCCCGGGTGCGCCCGAACTACAGGGTCGACGGCCGCTCGCTCAGGGCCTACTGGCGGCATCCGAACCGGCGGACCCGCCGGGCGATCGCGATCACGATCCACTCGGGCCAGGTTTCGGAGTCGAGCGCCTCGGCGTCGGCCCATGCCCCCGCCCTGAGGTACAACGGCTTCCGGGTCGGCCAGTACAAGTACATCCAGTACAGGCGGGGCGGCGAGGAGCTGTATGACCTCGCGGTCGATCCGCACGAGCTTCTGAACCGCATCGATAAGCCCCGCTACGCCCAGGTCGCCGCCTACATGCGGAGCCATCTGGGCCAGGTGGTCGGGTGTCAGGGTTCGGCCTGCCGGGTCTCGCTGCCGAAGCCGCCCGACCCGAACTGATTTTCTCTGGTCCGCCCCGCGGCGGGACCGTCGGAGCGGTGGACCGGACCACCATCGGGTGGTCTGGCCCGACTGGCCGGGCGCTCGGCCCGGCCGTCTTGCCTTGATCAGTTGGTCGGTTTGATCAGTTGGTCAGGTCGCCGAGCTTGTTCAGCTTCGAACGGCCGATCACCTTGCCGTCGGCATCGATGCCGATCAGGCGGAAAGCCGCCGGGTGGCCGTCGACCGGGAGGGTCGTCTCGAACCCGTCCCTCGGTGTCTGCCCGGCATAGGCAAGAGCGCCCGGATCGCCGGCCAGGACCCGCCAGGTTGCAACCCTGGTGTCCCCGTTCCAGCTCACCCAGACACGGCTGTGATCTCCCGCGACGGTGCTCTTCACGGCGATCTTCGAGGCCGGCGGAGCGCCCACCCACGGGTCGCTGTAACAGCGGTAGGTGACCTGCCGTGCCGAATACCAGAGGTCGAAGAGCACGTCACCCTTGCGGTTGTACTCGGTGCAGGTCTTCTTGTCGCCCCAGCCGACGAAGACGTTGCCGTCGGGCAGCACCTGCGTGTTGCCTTGGCTGTTCGAGAGGATCCCTTCCGGGTGGTAGAAGGAGCGGACCAGCCTGGTCGTCTTCTTCTTCTGGTTGATGCGGAAGATGATCCCCTTCGACCGCTTGCTCACCCGGGGCAGGTTGGGCCCGCCCGCACCGTTGTCGAAGATCGAGTAGGTGCCGTTGGCCTCGCGACGGAAGTCGTGCTGGTAGGCGAAGTACATGCCCTTGCCGATCTTGAAGTCCGACTTCTTGCCGGCCATCCGCCAGATGATCCTTCCGGTCCGGCGATTCACCTTGTAGAGCGCCCGGGCGTGACGGGCGGAGAGCAGCATGTTGCCGTCCTTGTCCCGTTCGATCGAGTTCAGGTGGAAGTAGTCAAAGGGCCGCGTGATCTTGCGGGGAATCGGCATGTAGGTCTCGTTGATCCGCACGTTGCCGATCGAATGCCATTCCCACATGACCAGGCCGGTCTTGAGGTCGATTTCCTGGGCGACGTTGTCCATGACCGGGGTCCGCTTGAGGCCGCCGAATCGCCGCAGGTCCATTATCACCGTGCGGAAACCGTTCACGAAGGCCGTGTCAGGCCCGGCCATGGTGAACTCATGCGGGTCGCTCGTGTATCCGTTTCCGGCGTGGAACTGCTTGATGACCTTGTAGTTCCGGTTGAGGATCGTGTAGAAGCTGGCGACCCGGTTGCCCACCTGGGCGCGACGCCACCATGTGAGCACGGGCTTGCCCAGGTAGTTCTGGACCCGGAAGTCGGTGATCCGCAGGCCGGGGTCGTAATAGACCAGGTTTCCCTCGCGATCGACGATCATCGGACCGTTCGTGCGCGGGGCGAAGAAGACCAGGCCGTCGTTGGCGCCGGGCTCGCTGGTCTTGATGTTGACGTCGGGAACCTTGTAACGGAAGGTCTTGTAAGAGGTCCAGTCCGGCGGGGTTGCGCCCCTGGCCGGAACCTGGGGCTCAGGGCGCCATGTCTTTGGAACGATCAGTCCGGTCGCGAAGGTGTAGAAGTGCCTGGACCGCTTGCCGGTGCCGGCGAATGTGTTTCGCCTCGATGAGACCGTAACCCGTTCCTGGTTGTAGAACGGCTTGGCCGGGAGGAAACTGACGCCGTTGCCGTCGGAGTGCGCCTCGATGCGGCCACTGTGGAATCCGCTGCGTGATCCGCGCACCCTGATCGGGCCGAGGGCGCGGGGCTTGACCCCGCGGAACGAGATCTGGGTCGTCGGAGAAGCGACCTTCACTCCGGGACTGGGATATGCAGCTATCTGCTTGGCTTGGGCGGCCGGTACGAGGGCGACACCCAGGATGGAGACGAACAGCGCGATTCCGGTCGTGGCTAGACGCGACACCGTTCCCCTTTCACATAGTGATTGGCGGATCCAAAATCTTAGACCACTCAAACGTCCCGAAGTTGCGGCGGGGGTGGCCTCTGCATGGGCAGATACGATTGTCCGGCTCTGAGCAACCCGGCCCAAGCGCATTCTTCCGCGGCTCCCGCGGGACTCTCCTCCGTCACCTCGCGGTGGCTGGAGGGAAGCGATCCGGCCCGTCGCAAGGCCCACGGTCAGTACATGACCCCTCGCCAGGTAGCCGAGGCCCTGCTCGACCGGGTTGACCTCCGGCCGGGGATGCGGGTGCTCGATCCGGGCGTCGGGACCGGCGAACTGCTTCGTGCCACGTTGGATCGGGAGCCCGGAATCGAGACGATTGGCTGGGACGTCGACGAAACTGCGATCGCAGCGGCAGGGGAACTCGTTCCGGAAGCCGAACTGGAAGTCCGGTCCGCCCTTGAAGCCGGCGAGCCGGGCGACGGCGGGTTCGACCTGGTGATCGCCAACCCGCCCTACTTCCAGCTTCGCCTGGATCCGTCGGAGAAGAGTCGCTTCGCAAGGGTGATCTCCGGACGGGCCAACATCTTTGCCCTCTTCTTCCAGGTCGGCATCGAATTGCTGAAGCCCGGGGGCAGGCTCGCTTTCATCGTGCCGCCGTCGATGAACAGCGGCGCCTATTTCGAGGGTCTCCGTGAGTTCCTGACCGAAAGCGCCGAAGTAGTCGACCTCACCCTTCTGGAGGGAACCGACATTTTCGAGGGGGCCAATACGGCAGTCCAGCTCCTGGTCCTGAGAAAGCACGGAAACGAGGTGGGTCGGATTTTCGGCACCGGTACCGAAAATCCGACCCACCGGAAATTTGTCTTCCGGCGGGAGGTGCCCGGGGCGGGCTTCCGCCGCGTGCTCTTCAGCCCGGACCCGGCCCGGCTGGCGGCCGAGTTCGAAGGCCGGATGACCCTCTGGGAGCTCGGTCTCGAGGCCTTCACCGGCCCGGTGATCTGGAACGAGAACCGGGACCGTCTTGCCGACGGGCCTGGTCCGGGCCGGGTGCCCCTGATCTGGTCACGCAGCATCGGTGCGGAGGGGTTGCTGACGGGCCTGAGCCGATCCGCGGGCAAGGCGGGCTACTACGACACAAAGGCCGGCGGGCGCGAGCCGCTGACGGGACCGGCGATCGTGGTCAACCGGGTCGTCGGCGCGGTCGGCCGGGGGGAGCTGCGGGCGGCGCTGGTCCCCGAGGGACTCGAGTTCCTCGCCGAAAACCACGTCAACGTGATCCGCAGGCGGGAACCCGGGGAAAATGGCGGGGATTTCCCCGGCTGGGAGGCGGTTCTGGACTCGCTTCGTCGTCCCGGCGTGGCCGAAAGGGTGAGGCTTCTGACCGGCAACACCCAGATCTCGGCCCGGGAGCTGACCCACCTGCTGCCGCTCGAGTGACGGGCCCGATCCCCGTGACTCCTCCGGATCAGCGATCGATCTCGCGGGTGTAGAAGAAGTCGGGCGCTTCGCCCCACTTGGCCGGGTTGTGGACCGGCTTGAACCCGCAGGATTCATAGAGCTTCAGGGCGTTGACGTTCGCCTGGTTGACGTCGAGCTGGATCCGGTCGCATCCTCTGGACCGGGCCCGCTCCACCGCCGCTTCGACCAGGGCGCGTCCGTACCCCTTGCCGCGGGCGGATTCCTCGACGAAGAGATCTTCGAGCCAGGCGTCCTCGGCCCCGGTCCACACCGAAAGCCGGAACCGGGTCTGGACGAAGCCGGACTCGGGATCGCCGATCAGGAGGAACTCCGTCGCGCGATCACGCAGCAGGATCGAGGCGGTCGCTTCGATCTCGGCGTTGGTCGGCGAGACGCCACCGAGGAAGTCGCGGAAGGCTGCGACCAGCCGGGTGACCGGCGCCACATCGGTCGGGCCGGCGATTCTCAATGGAGTTTCGGGTCCCATCAGGCGTTCCCTGTCCTCACGGAGTCGAGGATAGTCCCATCTGTTCGCGGAACTCGGCCCGGGCCTTGTTCTGTTTGGCAACCATGGCCGCCGGCAGGCGCCCGGAGCCGTCGTAGACCAGTCGAAGCTTCTTTCCGTCGTCCTTCAGCTGGTAGATGTCCACCTGGTTGAAGCCAGACTTGAGCGATTCGGGTGGCAGCAGAATCGAATACCCCGGACCCCTTCCGGTGCCGTCCTTGAAGGTCCAGCCAACCGCCTGGATACGCCCGTTCACGGCAACGGCCAACACGCTCTTCTCCGGTATCCGGTCGGTGACCCCCCGCTGGAGCAGTCCACGCAGGGTCGGGGCGGTCGGGTCATAGTTCTTGACCGCGTTGCGCTCGTCGGGCAGCGCCCGCCAACGCTTGATCGGAAGGACGTCGAGGTTCTTCACCTTCTTGCCGATCAGCTCCTTGTGAGGGCCGAACCGGTAGTACGGCCCCCAGCCGTGACCCGTTCCGAAGACGGACTGGATCCGGTTGACCAGCTCCTTCTGGCGCTGCTTCAGCATCTGCTGCGGGGTCCCGGTCCCTTCACCGTTCGGCGAGTTCACCACGGTGATCTTGTCCGGGTCACAGTCGGCCTTCTTCCAGGGATAGTCGATCCCGAGGTCTTCAGCCATTATCGGCAGGATGTCGGTCGCGCAGGTCCGCTGTTCGTCCACCTTCGGCTCCGTCTGTCCGGGGGACTTGATGAACAGCGGGATCGAAGCGATCTCGCCGAGGTTCTCGGTGACCGCCGCCCGGCGCGGGACCTTGGACTGGAAGGCGGCACCGTGGTCGGCCGTTACCACGAACAGGGCCTTGTCCCAGAGTCCGGTCTGCTTCAGCCGGTTGATGATCTGCGCCAGCAGCGTGTCGGTGTAGCCCACCTCCAACAGATGCCGCTGCAGGGCGATGTTGACGATTTCCGGCGGGGCCATCCAGGGGCCGTCATTGGGTAGCAGCCCGGACCATTCAGCGGTCAGGTTCGAGTACCGCTGACCATTCGGGATGTGGCGCCACGGGTAGTGCGGCTTCTCGATGTGGATCAGGTCGAGCGTCTTCTTCTGGCCGGGCTGCAGCTTCGCGTCGAACTGGCCGACCCTTTCGAATTCGTCGGCCGAGGATTCGAGTGCGAAGAGCCGGCCGAGCTTGCGGGCCGCGCCCTGCCCGGTCCGCTCCGGGGAGGTGTCGCCGGTTGTCCCGGTTGTCCCGGTCGGACCGGTAGCTCCGGTGATGCCGGTAGCGCCCGTTGGCCCGCTGTCCAACCCGGTCACTTCGGACTCGGCGTTGGTGTCGACCTGGTCGGACTCGGTGAACCCGTAGAAGGAGTTCGATACGTCCGGCAGACCCCGGGTCAATGAGTCCGGCAGGAGCAGGTACTTGGAGACCACATAGAGATCGGAGAAGAGATCGGAGGTCGAGTTGTCCTGGGCGGTGTTGTCCTCTTCCGGGCAGAGGGTGTCGGGGCAGATCCTGGTCGCAGCCTCCATCACTCTCAGGTCGTAGCTCTTGCCGAGCAGGGTGAAGAGGCTGTGCGGATAATCCGAGGCGATCGGCAGATCGTCGTGGTTCGGCTTCTGGCCGGAGAGGATCGCGGGTACCGCGAGCGGTGTGTAGGCCCCGTCGGCGCTGGTGTTCCGGTACCAGGTGGAATGGTCCGCGAGGTTCGCGAAGGCGGGGTACCTGGTCGCATCGATCCCGCCGTCGGGAGTCATCAGCGAACCGACCGGGAACTCGTCGAAGATCACCATCACGACCGGAGCCGGTTTGGCTATCGCGACGTCGACCGGGTCGGGTTGCTCCCGGGGCAGCACCAGCCGCGAGGTGGAACTGAAGCCGAAGAAGATGATGAGGACGATGATCGGAGCGACGCTGAGCACGTCCATGAAGGCCTGGGGGAAATGCCAGCGTGCATAGAGGAAGACTCCGGCCAGAGACAGGGCGATCGAGATGGCGATCAGCAGCCCGGCCGGCCAGTCGAGGTGGTTCTTGATCAGCTGCAGGGCGAAGGCTGCTCCGAACAGTCCCATCAGGAACAGGTGGAGGTACCACTGGGCGTCCGGGTTGAACTTTCGTACGATCGCCTCGATCGCGAGACAGATCAGCGGGACAGCGAAGGTCAGGGTAAGGGCGTAGAGGATGATCTGGCCGGAACTGTTTCCCCGGGCCACGAAGAAGTCGGGGTTGTTGCCCAGCAGGTCGAGCATCGGCTGAACGAAGGCAAGGGTCCAGAGCGCGGCGAGATGGGCCGCTCCCAGGAGAAGGGAGGGCCGCTGGAAGCGGGCGTCAGCCTCTGGCCCGGACTCGGGCCCGGACTCTGCGACATCAGTCACGGACTGGCCAGTCTATTGGTCGGCCGAGGACCAGAGGGGCCTGAGAGCGGCGGGCTGATTCCGGGCTCCACTGAGGTTTCCGGCCGCTCTCACGACCTCGCTGACGGCGATCCGGTTGACGCCGTCGCGAAGGGAGGACTCGGGAAGGAGGATCGAGTACATGGTCTTGCCGTTGTCCGAGTAGGTCTGGCCGACCGCGGCAATCCGCCCGTTTACGGTCACCGCGAGCGGCACCCCGGCCCCGGGACCGTCCACCGTGCCTCTCTGTCTCAGCAGGGGATTCAGTTCAACGGTCGGATCGAAGGTGAAATTCTCCGGTCCGGGTGTCTCGGGGGTGGCGGACCTGCCGGCAACCGCGGGAAGGGTCCGGCGGACCCTTCTGCCGATCAGGTCCTTGTTCCTGCCCCACTCGAATGCCCGCCCCCAGCCGGCGCCGTCTCCCCCGAGCAGCCTGGCCATCCGGTCGATGTAGGCCTGGCGCTGGGCGATCGCCTTCGCGAAGGGAACGGTGACCGGAGCGCCGGCGCCGTTGTCGATGCTGATGGTCCTGCGGTCGCAGGTGGCCGGCTTCCAGGGCAAATCGATGCCAAGGATCCTTGCCATTTCCGGCACGATTTCGGTGGTGCATGCCGGCCGGTCCACGGTCCGCCCTCGCTTCTGACCGGGCGACTTGATGAAGAGGGGAACCATGCCGATTTGCCCCATGGTCTCCGGTTCGACGCTCCGGCGGGCAGCGTTCTTCTTCCAGGCGGCGCCGTGGTCGGCGGTGACCACGAAGAGCGTGTCATCCCAGCGGCCGTCCTTCTTCAGGGCCGTGATGATCCGGCCGAGCAGCTGGTCGGTGAAGCCGACTTCGAGCAGGTGAGCCTGGTGGGCACGGTCGGTTATGTACTGACCACCCAGCCAGTCCGTGTCCCCGATGAAACCGCGGAAGTCCTCGGTGCCATCCGAGTACTTGAGCCCGGAGGGGTAGTGGGTCCAGGGGTAATGGGGCTTCTCGACGTGGACGAAATCAAAGGTGTTGCCCTCCTTGCCCAACGTGCTGATGGCCGTGGCGACATCTCCCTCGCCATCCAGCGAATTCTCGCCCTCGCTCAGGCGGTCATGCACCCATTGGCGGGCCCGGCCCCGCTGCACCGGGTCTTCCTCTCCGCCGAAGCCCTGAAAGCTCTGCGAGATGTCCGGCAGCGAGTCGCCCATGTCATCCGGCAGCAACAGGTGGGCCGAGACCTCCTTGAGATCGGAGGCAAGCGAGGAGAGCGCCTCGCCCATGTTGACGTCATCGCCGCTCATCTCGCCGCAGATGTCCTTCGTGCAGAGTTGGGTGATCGGCTCGATTGCGTGGATCTGCCAGTTGTCGCCGAGCAGCGTGAAGATGGAGTCGGGATGGTCGGCGGCGGTCGGCAGGCTGTCACGGTCGGCCGGCTGGCCGGTAAGGATCGAAGGCACGGCGATAGCGGTGTAGGAGGCATCGGTCGCGGTGTTCCGGTACCAGGTGGCCGTGCGCCGCAGTTCGGCGAAGTGGGGGAAGCGTCTCGGGTTGATGGAATCCGAAGGGGTCATCAGCGAACCGGCGGGGAACTCGTCGAAGATCACCATCACGACCGGTGCCGGGTTGGTGGCGGTGACCTCCTTCGCATGCACCTCCGGGGTGGAGATGGTCAGCTCCGAGGCGTCGCTGAAAAAGAAGAAGGCGACCAGGATCACCGGCGGCGCGATGACCAGGATGTCGGCCATCGAGCGCATGAAAGGCGCCCGGGCGTATGCCCAGGTGAGCAGCCCCCCGATCACGAGGGACAGAAGGATCATCGGCCAGGCAGGGCCGTCGGCGAAATGCTTCAGCACCTGAAGGGTGATCGCCGAGAAGAGAATCCCGCAGAAGACGAGGTGAAGCAGCCAGCGGGCGGTCGCGCTGGCCAGATCCACGGCGGCCTCAAGCAGGGTGGCCAGGAGGGCCGGCAGGATCGTCAGGAGCAGGACGAAGACGATGATCTGGCCGGCGGTGTTGTCTCTGGCGACGAAGAAGTCGGGGTTGTTGCCCAGCAGGTCGAGCAGGGGCTGGACCACGGCCAGCGCCCAGAGGGCGAGCAGATGCAGGCCGCCCATCCAGATCGAGGGCGGTCCCAGCGGCGCCGCGCTCTCCGCCGTGTCGCTCATCGGTCGGCGATCCTATTGCGTACAGGCCGAAACTCCGACCCCGCTGAGCGGTTTCAGGGACAGTTATCAGGGATTTGAACCCAAAAAACCTGACCCAGTCCGAGTCAATTCTGCAGTTCAACCCGCCGGGGGCCGGGCGATGATGCGCCGCGCAATAGTCGCCCTGCTTGCAGCCGCCTGCCTGGCCCTCTCCGCGGCCGGCCTGTTGGCCACTGGTGCCTCGGCGGCGACCAAGCCCAGCTTCGTGGTGATCCAGACGGATGACCAGCCGATGAACGAGTACGACCGCCGCTTCCGGAATCTGTACGACAACTGGCGGCCGATCATGCCGAAGACGATGAAACTGATGCGGGACAAGGGCATCACCTTCACCCAGTACATAACGCCTTTCCCGCTCTGTGCACCCTCGCGGGCCACCCTGCTGAGCGGTCGCTACGCGCAGAACCACGGCGTGATCCGGATCGGCGGGGACCGGGGCGGGTGGAAGGCCTGGCAGAACAACCAGATCATGCACGAGAACCTGGCTGTCTGGCTCGAGCGGGCCGGCTACCGGACCATGCACTTCGGAAAGTTCATGAACAACTACGGCGGCCCCGACTCGCCCGCCGAAACGATCGTGCCGCCCGGCTGGGACGACTGGATCACCGACGCCACCGACAATTCGACCCGCGAGTTCTACGGGTACCAGCAGAACATCGACGGCCAGATCACACCCCGGCTGGGCTGGCCCTACTACGACCAGCAGGGCGGCCGCGATCCGGAAGGCTGCCCCTGGCTCGGCGTCGAGGTCTGCAACTACCACACCGATTCGATGTCGATGCAGGCCGAGGATGCGATCCGCAACTCGGGCAACAAGCCCTTCTACATTCAGATCGACTACCACACGCCCCACGGCGATTCCAGGCCGCCGATCGGGCCCGAACCGGCGCCGAGGCATTACGACACCGCCCTGAAGACCCCGGGGCCGCGGCCACCGGGCTTCAACGAGCGCGACATGAGCGACAAGCCGAAATTCCTGCAGCAGGCCATTGCCGACTCGCCCCTAGGCGGGCAGGAAATCAAGCAACTCGCCACCGAATACCGCAAGTCGGTCGAGGCCCTGCGTTCGGTCGATGACGGTGTCGGCGGGATCATCAAGGCGCTGCGGGAGACCGGCCGCCTCTCCAATACCTACGTGATCTTCACCTCGGACAACGGTTTCTTCACCGGCCAGCACCGGATCACCCGTGGCAAGCTGCTGCCCTACGACCCGGCCCTGCGGGTGCCGTTCGTGATCCGGGGGCCGGGCATCAAACCCGGGACGAAGAGTTACGAACCGGTGGCAAACCAGGACGTGGCCCCGACCATCGTCAGGCTGGCCGGCGCCCGGGCGGCGCTGACCATCGACGGGCGCTCGATGAAGCGGTTCTGGCTCGACCCCAAGCGCCGGTCCAGGCGACCGATCCTGCTCTCCAGCTACACGTCGATCACGCGCCTGATCCCCGGCGACTATCCGGACGAGCCGGCTGATGCCACCGCTGGGAACGGGGACGCCAGTGCCTCGGTCAAGAGCCCGAACCAGAACTACGTCGGGATCAGGCTCGGCCCCTACAAGTACATCCGTTACGAGAACGGGGAGAAGGAGCTCTACGTCCTGAAGGACGATCCGGCCGAACTCGAGAACCGGGCCTCGGACTGGCGCTACTGGCGGATCGTCAGGTACCTCGACAGACAGCTCGAGGTCCTGAGGGGCTGCAAGGGGCAGACCTGTCGCAACTGGGCACCCAGATGGCCCCAGCCCCCGGGGGACTGAGGAGCCGGGCGGCCGAGGAGCCTGGCGACTGAGAAGCCGGGCGACTAGAAGTTGCCGCCGAGGGGGATCAGCCGCTTTCCGGCCAGGCGGTAGATGCCGATCCGGTTCTTACCCTGATGGATCGAGGCCGGATTGACGAGGGCACCCCAGCGGGCTGCGCCGTCGAAGTCAAAGGGCCGGGCGGTCGCCCGGACCCGTCCGTTGACGGCGATCGCAAAGATCGGTGCCTTCCTCGGCGCGGCCGGGACGGTGCCGTTCCAGGATCCCGTGATGAACATCGGGATCAGGTCTTCACCCGGGTCGTATGCCTCGCCCTGATCCGGCTCGTCGAGCAGCGCGTCATGGATGCCTGGCGGCACCGGGGCCACCCTCCGGCCGATCAGCCCGGGGGCGGGACCGAGCGTGTAGAAGGACCCCGTCCCGAGACGTTCGTCGGCCCGGGCGATCGCCGCCCGGCGCTGCGCGATCATCTCGCCCAGTCCGACCGTGAACAGGTTGCCTTCGGGGTCGGTGACGGTCACATCCCGCTTCGGCACGGGACCCTGAAGCGGAACCCCGTCGGTCCTGTAGAGGTTTCTGACCCCGAGCGTCTTCGCGATGGTCGGGACGATGTCCAGGGTCATGCTGTGCTTGCGCGAGACCACGCCCTTCCGCTGGCCCGGGTACTTGATGAAGAGCGGCGGGTTCGCGACCTCACCCATCGCCCGCTTGTCGGCCTGCCGCTGGGGCACCCCGTCTCCCTGAAACGAGATTCCGTGGTCCGCCGTGACGATAACCAGGGCCTTGTTCCACAACCCCATCGATTCGAGCTTGCGGCGCATCTGGCCGAGCAGCCGGTCGGCGAATCCGGTCTGCACGTACATCCGTGACTGCGAGACGGTGATTCCGTTCGAATTGACCATCCAGTTGCCGAGGCTGCGGGAGAGCTGTTCGATCGGGGAGTCGTTGTACTCGTTGCCCTGGAGGTCGTACTTCCAGACCTGATGGGGCAGGTGCATGTGCATCACGGTCAGGCCCCGGTCGCTGTCGGGGATCTGGCGGATGAACTGCTCGTAGAGCTCGGGATCGGACTGCGCCTCGGCCTTCACCGCCAGGTCGCCCCGCTTGTGGCTGCGCTTGCCCAGCTCGACCGGCTCGTCGTCCCCGTTGTCGCCGAAGCCCTCGAAGTTCGAGCTGACGTCGGGAAGCTTGTCTCCGAGGCCTGGCGGCAGGAGCAGCTTTCCCTCCACGTACTTGAGATCCGAGTAGAGGGCTTCCAGGCGGCTCTTCTGGCCCTGCTCCGCGTTGACCAGGTCGGGGCAGAGATCATCCGGGCACAGGGCAGTGACCGGCTCCAGCACATGCAGCTTCCGGCCACGGGTGAACTGGCTGAAGATGCTGTCGGGTTGCTCCTGCCAGGTCGGCAGGGTGTCGGCCGGCTGGTTTATCCCGGTCAGGATCCCGGGCACCGCGTGAGGCGTGAAGAACGCCGTGGTGGTCTCGTTCTTGTACCAGGTGCTCGAGGCCGCCATCCGGGCGAAGTTCGGGAACCTGGTCGCGTTGATCTTCCCGTCGGAAGTCATCAGGTTCGAGGTGCCGAGCTCGTCGTAGATCATCAGCACCACCGGCGTGTCGTTGCCGGAGTCGGCGGCGACTTCGAACTTGCCTTCCTTGGGAAAGATCAGGTCCGTGGTCTTGCTGTTGAAGACGAACAGCAGCAGAATCACGATCGGGGCGATGATCAGGATGTCCATCAGGTTCTTGACGAAGACGAAACGAAAGACCATCCAGGCCAGGGCCACGCCCAGCCCCAGGGAGAAGAGGAGGATCACCGCCGAGCGCGCGGTGAAGACGTCTGAGATCAGGGGGATGAAGAAGAAGGTCGCGATCAGGGCCATCAGCGCGAGGTGCAGCCCGAAGTAGGCCCTGGCGCTGACCTTGCTGACGACCCATTCGATTCCGAACAGGACCAGCGGCGGGATCAGGGTGAAGCCGATCGCGAGGATCAGGATGTCCCCGGTGGTGTTGCCCCGGGCCACGAAGAAGTCAGGGTTCTTGCCAAGCAGGTCGAGCAGCGGCTGGACGAAGGCGAGGGCCCAGAGTGCGGCGATGTGGCCGCCACCGAGCAGCAGCTGCCGGCTGGTTGGTGCGGGACGGTCGAAGACCGCCGCCATTCCCGTTTTCGGTTGAACTTCCGAACTCTCGCCCGGACCGTTCACTTCAGCTACCGGGGCCTTGCCAGGTAGAGGATCCGGTCGCCCGAGGGGAGTTCTTCCCGTCGTTCGACCGTGAACCGGCTTTCAAGCTCCCGCTCGAAGATTTCCTCCTCGTAGTCGGGGTTGGCTCCCTCGTGCTTGTTGGCCAGCAGCGCCCGGACCATGGGGTCGGTCCGTTTCGGGAACTCGATCAGCAGGGTGGTTTCCAGATCCCGGGCCCACTGCAGGAAATCGGCTACGGGGATGTTGGCGCTGATCGAGACGTGGTGGATCAGGGCCAGGGCCAGCATCAGGTCGGGGGCGCCGCGGTCGGCCAGCGTCTTGCGCTCGAGTCCGCGCCAGCCCAGGGCCGGCGAAGGGTCGGCGAGGTTGGAGACCAGCGGGAGGATCTTCGTGTTGCCCTCTTCCCTGAGTGACCGGTACAGGGCCTCGACCGTGGCGTGGTCGAAGTCGAAGGCAACCACGCGCTCCGAGCTCTCGGCCGCGATTCGCGAGTAGGCGCCGTCGTTGCAGCCCATGTCCCAGGTCAGTCCGGGCTTCGCGGCTGCCGCAACCTCCGCCACGAATGCCTGCTTTCGCTGGTCGTCGGCATCCGAGTAGGTGTTCGACTGCCGGTATCCGCTCCAGGAGGTTTCCCCCGCCTTCCACTTCAGTTTCGAGACCAGCCGGTGCATCGACTGGAGTTGCGCCTGAAGTTGCTTCGGCTTGACCTGGCGGGTGGTCTTGTTTTCCTCGGCGCTGCCCGGTCCGGACTTGTTGGCGCGTCGGTCGAGCCTCGCGTGAAGGGAGGTGTGGAGGAAGACCCCGCGGCGCAGGCGGTCACGCAGCGAGAAGACCTTGATCGCGTCGATCGGCTGGATGCCGTCGATCGAGCCCCTCAGCCATGGCTGGAAGGGGAGGTCCTTGTGGGCCTGGAAGAGCAGCGGGTACAGGTAGAGCATGCAGAACTGCCGGTAAGCGATCCAGGGCTCGCCTTCGGGGATCTTCTCGAAGCTGCCGACGTCGATGAAGGTCGGGTGGGCGCCGAGGAACTGGACGTTGTAGGGGGTGGCGTCTTTGAGGGTGAGGCCGGCGTCGATCGCGTCGATGCCCAGTTCCAGCTGAAGCTTCGCCGCGTCCTGCAGCATGCTGAAGGTCCATTCGTAGGGGTAGGAGACGAACGGCACCCGGTCGTGCTCCAGCACCCTGGTCACTCCGGTCGGCAAGAGACCGGAGCTCTCGCCGAGCACCGAAAGGTCGACCTCCCTCGTGCCGATCACCTGACCGGCGGAAGTGAACTTCTCCAGCAGGGCACTGCCGGAGAACGCTTCCCAGTCCTCGGCTCCCTCCGGGCTCAGTGCCCGGTAAATCGCGTCGTCGGTGATGACGACGCGGCTGTCACGGTCTCTGAACGAGCCCGGTTCGGCGGCCGTCACAGCCTTACTGCTCGGCGGGCTTGTCTTCAGGGGTGTCGGCAGTGGCCGCGGTGGCCGCTGATTCCGGCGCAGGCTCGTCCTTCTTCCAGAACATGAGCTTGCTCTTCAGGTTGCTCCCGAAAGTGCGGATGGCTGCACCGATGCCGGCAATGCCGGCCAGCACGGCGGCAAGGGCGGCGCTGACGCTGCCGGGGTCAAGGTAAGCAAAGATGTGCATGAGTGATCCTCTCTTGAGCGGGATCGGCGGGGCCTTCACTCAAGGGCAGACCCCGACCGACCGAGAAATGTTACTCAATAGTTACGAGGGGATCCCCGGAAGCGACTGCATCGCCAACGGAAATGCTGACCTTGGTGACTTTGCCGTCCTTGTGGGCGGTGATCTCGTTCTCCATCTTCATTGCTTCGATCACGCAGATCAGGTCGCCCTCGGCCACCTCGGCGCCCTCTTCGACTTCGAGCTTGAAGATCGAACCCTGCAGCGGCGAGTCGAGCACCGGCCCGCCTCCACCGCCACCGCCGCCGGCCTTCTTCTCCCGCTTCGGCTTGGGGCCGCCGCCGGCCGGGGCCGCGCCTGCGGCGAAGCCGGTCGCTTCGCCGATCACCTTGACGTCGAAGCGCTTGCCGGAAACCTCGACCAGGTAGTCCCGGGCGACCTTCTCGGCTTCGCCTTCGGCCGGCTCCGGAATCGAGTTGTCCTCGGGCGCGGTGGTCTTCAGCCACTTCTTGTCTTCCATCAGTTCGCGGCAGGTCTCGCCGCGGGCCCATTGCTCGGTCCTGAGGATGGTCTTGTGGAAGGGGATCAGGGTCGAGAGCGGGGCGATCTCGTACTCGTCGAGAGCCCGCAGCATCCGCTTCGTCGCGGATTCACGGTCCTTGTCCCAGACGATCAGCTTGGCGACCATCGGGTCGTACATCGGGGTGACCTCGGAGCCGGCCTTGACTCCGGAGTCGACCCGCACGCCCGGGCCGGACGGCTCGTTATAGACGTCGATCGGACCGGGAGACGGGGCAAAGTTCTTGTCCGCCTTCTCGGCGTTGATCCGGCATTCGATCGCCCAGCCGTCGATCTCGACGTCCTCCTGGCTGATCGAGAGTTCCTCGCCGTAGGCGATCTTGATCTGCTCGCGGACGATGTCGACGCCGGTGATCATCTCGGTCACGCAATGCTCGACCTGGACCCGGGTGTTCATCTCGAGGAAGAAATACTCGTCGCCGTGCTGCATGCCCTCGATGGTGCCGGCCGAGAAGTAGCCGACTGCCCTCGCGGCGTCGGTCGCGATCTTGCCGATCCGCTCGCGCATCTCCTCGTCCACATGCGGGCCGGGAGCTTCCTCGATCACCTTCTGGTGACGGCGCTGGATCGAGCAGTCGCGCTCGGCGAGGTGGATCACGTTGCCGTGCTTGTCGGCCAGCACCTGCACCTCGACGTGACGGGGATCTTCGAGGTAGCGCTCGACGTAGACCCGGTCGTCGGAGAAGAACTTCTCGCCCTCGCGGGCCGATCCCTCGAAAGCCTCCTGCAGCTCGTCCGGGCTCATGGCGACGCGGAAGCCCTTGCCACCACCGCCACCGACCGCCTTGCAGGCGACCGGGTAACCGGCGGCTTCGGCCTGGGCCTTCGCCTCGTCGAGGTCCTTGGCGGGCTCGGTGGCGCCGGGAACGATCGGCACGCCGGCCTTCTCCATCACCTCACGGGCCATGGTCTTCGAACCCATCGCGTCGATCGCCGAGGCGGGCGGGCCGATGAAGTTGATCCCGGCCTCGTCGAGTGCCCGGGCGAACTCGGCGTTCTCCGCGAGGAAGCCGTATCCGGGGTGGACGGCCTCGGCACCGGAGTCCCGGCAGGCCTGGATGATCTTCTCGATCGAGAGGTAGCTTTCGGCCGGAACCGCAGGTCCGATCAGGAAAGCCTCGTCACAGGCCTTGACATGCGGGGCATCCCGATCGGCCTCCGAATAAACGGCGACGGAGGTAATGCCCATCTCCTTGCAAGCCCGGGCGACACGGATAGCGATTTCGCCACGGTTGGCGATCAGGATCTTCGAAAACATAGCCGGGGCAGTCTATTTGCCGAGCCCAAAAAGCGTTCTCCGACCGCTACAGCTTCGGCTGTACGGCAGACGGCCCACCTCACGCCCTCCGGCTGGATCGAGGAGTCAGGAAGCGTTCATAGTGAACGCTTCCTGACTCCTCGATCTTGATGGGCGAAACTCCGGCGAGGTGTTGGTCCGGGCGCGGGTCGGGGCGGGCGCTTAGGATTCGCGGCGATGATCGAACTTCAGTCGCATTCCGTTATCTCTGATGGTCAGCTTGAGCCCGCGGGAGTTGTAGAAGAAGCGGCCAAGGCCGGGGTGGAAGTCCTCGCCCTGACCGACCACGACGGGGTGGCCGGGGTGCCTGAGGCAATCGAGGCCGGGGAGCGGCTGGGCGTTGAGATCGTGCCCGCGGTCGAGATGTCCTCGGTCCACGAGTACGCCGAGGACCTTCACATCTGCGGCTACTGGGTCGATGTCGAGAAGATCACTCCGGCCTGCGAGCGGGCCCAGCAGGAGAGGCGAAACCGGGCGAAGGAGATCGTCGAGAACCTGCGTTCCTACGGATTCGACCTGACCTTCGAGGACGCGGTTCGCGAGGCCGGGGCGGCCGACGCCATCGGCCGTCCCCACATCGCCAAGGCGGCCGGTGCGACCGGCAACCTCGGCCCCTTCTTCGAGGAGTGGCTGGTGCCGGGCGCCAAGGCCTTCGTCTCGCGCAAGTGGCCGGATGCGAACGAGGCCTGCGCCCTGATCCGCGAGGCCGGCGGCGTTCCGGTGATCGCCCACCCTTACTGGGACATCAAGGTGCCGGAGCAGGTCGAGGAGCTGATCCGGGCCCTGGACATTGGCGGCATCGAGGTCTTCTACCCCTCACACACCAGGGCGCAGACGAAGCATCTGCTTGACCTGGCAAACGAGCTCGGAGTCACGGCCACCGCCTCGTCGGACTACCACGGCCCGACCCACAAGACCTTCAGCCGCTTCGGCGCGTACCAGACCTACGATCTGGGCGAGCCGGCAGTTCCCCCGAAGCCCTGACCCTCGAAGGACCGGGTACCGAAGGACCAGGTACCTAATCCAGGCAGCCGCGAATGGAGCCGCCGGGGGCGGGGGCTCCATCGCGACCTTCGTCCGGGTCGTCCCACCCGGAAGCCTTTGGTCAGTCTGGTGGGGCAGGAACGGTGGGGAGGCCGAGCCCGATCCAGTCCTGGATCCCGCCTCGGTAATAGGCGAGAGCCTCGGGCTCGACCCCGGCGTCCAGCAGCCTTCCCACCGCCTGGGGGGTTGCCGCGCATTGCGGCCCGTTGCAGAAGAGCACCGTCACGGATTCGGAATCGATCACTTCCTGGTGGTCGGTGATCGTTTCCCACGGCAGGACGAGTGAACCAGGGATCGTTCCACTCGCCTCGACGTATTCGGGCAAACGGGTGTCGATAAGACGACCGCCCGCCTCGATGTGTTCGATGACTTCAAGCTCCCCCCAAGTCGGGATATCGGGGTGAAGCCGCTGCGGCTGGATCGTTCCCCACCAGGGGTCGATCGTGACCAGTCCGTCCTCGTCAACCAGGGGTACCCGTTGGGGCGCATGCCCCTCCGGGGCTCCTGACCTCTGGATGTTCAGGGAAACGGACATGCGGGCATTGTACCACTTCACAATCAAACAGTTGTTTAGTGGGCAAACGAAAGGGCGGACCCGAAGGCCCGCCCCGAATTCGCGAGAGGAGCAGAAACCCCGGTCGGGGTGGTTCCTGCGTCCTTGCAGCGGCCGTCCCTAGGAGGCGACGGCGGCCGGAATGAGCTGGCGCTCCTCCAGGTAGGTGATCAGCCGGGCGGCCGACTCCTCCGGCTCCTCTTCTGCCGTCTTGAGGGCGATCTCCGGGTTCTCCGGAGCCTCGTAGGGGTCGGATACACCGGTGAACTCCGGGATCTCGCCCGAACGGGCCTTGGCGTAGAGCCCCTTGACGTCACGGGCCTCGCAGACTTCGACCGAAGCCTCGATGTAGACCTCGATGAAGCGGTCACCCATCAGGTCGCGGGCTTCGTCGCGGATCGCCCGGTAGGGAGAAATCGCGGCGGTGATCACCGGCACGCCGTTGCGGGAAAGCAGGTCGGCGACGAAGGCGATCCGGCGGATGTTGGTGTCGCGGTCTTCCTTCGAGAATCCGAGGCCCTTGGAGAGGTTCTCGCGGACGATGTCACCGTCGAGAATCTCGAGCTTGGAGCCGCGGGCGGTCAGTTCCCGGGCGACGATCTCGGAAATGGTGGTCTTGCCGGCGCCTGAGAGTCCGGTGAACCAGAGCGTGAAGCCCTTGCTGTCTGACATTGGTTAGTTGTCCTCCTTGTAAGAGTCGATCAAGATCTGGGCGACCTCGGGGCGGGAGAACTCGGGCGGCGGCATCTCGCCGTTTCCGAGCATCTCGCGCACCTTGGTGCCGGAAAGGAACAGGTGCGACTCGGCGTCATGGGGGCAGGTCTTGTTCGAAGCCAGGCCCTCGCACTTGTGGCACCAGAAGGTGTGTTCGAACATCAGCGGCTCGATGCCGAGCTCATTGATGTCGATGTCGTCAAAGATCTCCTGCGCCTCGAAGGTGCCGTAGTAATCACCGGCACCGGCGTGGTCGCGGCCGACGATGAAATGGGTGCAGCCGTAGTTGCGGCGGATGATCGCGTGAAGAACCGCTTCGCGCGGCCCCGCGTAATGCATCTTGGCCGGCTTGACCCCGAGCATCACCCGGTCGTTCGGGTAGTAGTTCTCCATCAGCAGCTCGTAACACTTCATCCGCACGTCGGCCGGGATATCACCGGCCTTGGTCTTGCCGATCAGAGGATGGATGAACAGGCCGTCGCAGGCTTCGAGCGCGGCCTTGGTCAGATACTCGTGGGCCCGGTGGATCGGGTTGCGGGTCTGGAAGGCGACGATCTTCTTCCAGCCACGGTCCGCGAAGGCCTGCTTCGACTCGGCCGGGGTCAGGTAACGGCGCATGAAGGCTTCTTCGTGGTCGGGCAGCGCATCGACCTCGATCGGACCGGCGATGCAGCGGCTGCCCTCTTCGTAGATCGCGGCGACGCCCGGATGGTTCTCGTCAACCGTGCGGTAGACCTTCTGCGCTTCCTCGCGCACGTCGCGTTCGAAAATCTCCTCGACCGTGATCGAACCCAGGTGCTTGCCGTTGTCGGCGCTGAGCACGATCCTGTCGCCGATCTGGCAATCGAGGTCGGTCGGCAGGGTGATCGGGATCGGCCAGTACTCCCCCGACTCGGTGCGCATCTCGTCGCAGATCCGCTGCCAGTCGGCATGTCCCTGGAAGCCGGTCAGGGGGGCGAATGCCCCGATCGCGATCATCTCGAAATCGGCAGTCTGTCGCTCGGAAAGCTGGAGGGCTAGTTCAGTCATGCTCACGCTCATGGATGTGGGGGGGAATGTTGACAGGAAAGGTGAAGAATCCAGCAGCCTAGCCGTTATGGGCGGCAATTGCCGTCCGATCGGCGGCTAGTTGATGCCGCACTCCGTCTTGCCGGAGCCTGACCAGCGTCCGTCCCGGGAGGATTGACCGGGGTGGACGGGCAAGGTGCAGTGGGTGCAGCCGATCGAGGGATAGCCCTGATCGTGCAGCGGATTGTACGGAATTCCGTGCTTGTGGAGATAAGTCCAGACATCCCGTTCGGTCCAGTCGGCGATCGGGTTCAGCTTCCAGATGTTGAACTTCCGGTCCCACATGAACTTGGGCGATCCGGCCCGGGTCGCCGAATCCTCGCGGCGGATGCCGGCGACCCAGCAATCGACACCCGATGAGAGTGCCCGGCGCATCGGGTCAACCTTGCGGATTCCGCAGCAGGCATCGGGGTCGCGCTTCCAGAGATGGTCGCCGAATTCGCGTTCCTGCTCCTCGGGGGAGATGTTGTTCCAGCGCTCGAATTCGACTCCGAAGTGCTCGGCCAGACGGTCCCGGGTCTCGTAAGTCTCGGGGAAGAGGAAGTCGGTGTCGATGTAGAAGAACCGGGCGTCCGGGTTGATCTCGGTCGCCAGATGCATCACCACCGAACTCGTCTTCTGGAACGAGCAGGCGATGTACATGTCCCGGCCGAACTGCTCGAAGGCCCACTCGAGGATCCCGCTCGCGTCCAGCGGCTCGAGACGGGCAGCCTCGGACTCCCCGTCGAAACGGGCAGCCAGGGCCCGGGTGGCCTCTTCAGCTTTCCGCACGGCTTCGGCTTCCGCCGGGCTGACTGTGGAGGAAGGTTCCATCTGCTCCTAGATCGCGCACTCGCCTTCACCGCGCTCGACCTTGTACGGGTCGACCCGGTTCCAGTCGATGAACTGCTGCATGGACTCGAGGCTGAACTCGGCCGGCATGGTGAGTTCCTTCACTTCCTCTTCCATGCGGGCGGTGCCAACCCTTTCGACGAAGTCGTTGAAGACTTCGCCCTCGTTGCGGTCGGCCTCATAGAGGTTGATCCAGCGCTCGACGGCTTCCGGAACCCGCCGGGCGGGCAGACGGGACTTCAGCCGGGTGCCGTAGATCACTTCCCCGTCAACGTACTTTCCGCCGAGGTGGGGCACGTAGGCCGGCATGGTCTTGCCACTGACCTTCAGCGAGGCACCGTAGAAGCCGATGTTGGCGATGTGGTGCTGGCTGCAGCCGTTCGGGCAGCCGCTCATCTTGATGTGGATCTGCCTGGTCAGCGGATCGGTGATGTTCATGCCGGTCACCTTCTCCTGGATCGCCCGGTTCAGGCCCATCGAAGAGGTGATGCCGAGCTTGCATGAGTCGGTCCCGGGGCAGGAGACGACGTCGGTGATCGTCCGCGGGCCGGGCTCGTCCAGGCCGAGTTCCCCGAGTGCCCGGTAGACGTCATAGAGGCTTTCGTCGCGGACCCAGCGAAGAACCAGGTTCTGCTGGACCGTGGTCCGGGCGAAGCCGCCGGAATGGTCACGCATGATCTGGCCGAGCCCGCGGAACTGTTCCGGGGTCAGGTCGCCACGGGTGATTTTGATCTCGACGGTGTTGAAGCCCGCCTGCTTCTGCGGTTCGACGTTGGCAGCGACGAAGGCGTCGAAGGCGGAGCGGTCACCGTTCGGTGAGTCGCTGGAGATCACAGCCGGGGTCAGGTTGGATTCCTCGTCGAGGTCGAAGAGCATGTGGTCGACGGTGAAATCGCGCTCGTCCACCCAGTCGCCCTTCAGTTCCTCGTCGACCATGCGGCGGACCTCTTCGATCCCGACCTTGTCGACCAGCACCTTGATCCGGGCCCGGGCCCGGTTGACCCGGAGCCAGGACTGGCGGTCGAAGATGCGGAAGACGGCCTCGGAGACCTTGAGGAAGTCACCGTTGTCGGCTTCGACGAAGTCGTAAAGGGTGGGGGCGACGCGGGCCATGATCGAGGTGCCGCCACCGACCCGGACCTCGAAACCCCTGACTCCGTCCCGGATCCGGCTGATGAAGGCGATGTCGTGAATACCGGTGATCGCCCGGTCGGCGTCGGAGCCGGTGAAGGCGGTCTTGATCTTGCGCGGCATCAGCTGTGTCGTGGGGTGGCGCACGAAGTACCGCACGTAGGCGCCGACGTAGGTGGTCGGGTCGAAGATTTCGTCCTCGGCGACGCCGGCCCACGGGTCTCCGGTCACGTTGCGAACCGTGTTGCCGCAGCCTTCGCGTGAAGAAAGTCCGCTCGGCGCGAGGTCCCGAAGCATGTGCTTCATCTGGTCCAGCGGAACGTGATGGATCTGGATGTTCTGCCGGGTCGTGATGTGGCCCTTGTTGAGCGGCGCGTAGGTCTCGACCGCATCGGCGAACGCATCCATCTGCTCCGGGGTGATGCCGCCGTAGGGGAGCTTCACACGGACCATCTGCACGCCGGGCTGGCGCTGGCCGTAGACGCCCTGCTTCAGGCGGAAGCCGATGAACTCCGGCTCCGGGGTGTTGCCGGCCAGGAACTCGTCCGCCTCGGCGTCGAAATCGTCGAACTCATGCTCGAGGATCGGGATGATGTGACCCGGGACGTTGTCGTAGGTCTCCGGGTTGGTCAGGGTCCCCAGCTTGCCTTTGCCGGTCTGGAGCTTGCCCTCTTCCTGCTCGACTCCCTTGTCGCCCGGTTTGGGCTTTGGCTTGGCGGCTGGCTTCGGTTGGGACGGGGCCGAAGTGGGCTCCAATTGCGGTTCCTCCTGCTACGGAAAGGGCTTGAAATCTGGTTCGAACAGAGAACGGTAGCAAAAAGACCAAAACCTGACCGGATTTCAGGTATTACCACGCAACAGCCTTTTCTCCCAGAGCCTCGGCGACAGGGTCCGGCACGGGTGCGCCCGGAAAAGCCCGTCGCCCTGCGGGCTCCCCCGAAGGTCTTTTCCGGGCACACCCGCACCGGACCAACCGGGAGTCTCCGGTTCCTCGACCTCGGTTCGGGCGGCCGCGGGGATGCTCCGGGTTTCCAGGACTTGAAGCCGGAACCGGCACAGAAGCCCGTGGAAAGCCGGGCTAGTTTCCTGCGGCCCGGGCCTGGGCTTCGAGGATCGCGGCCGCCTCGCCCGGTTCGGCCACGTAGCCGTCGGCCGGCTCGATCGGCTGGCCGTCCTCGATCCACTGGACGATCCCGCCGTAAAGGTTGAGCGTGTCGTAGCCGGCCTCGGAGAAGGCCTGGGCGGCCATGCCCGAGCGGTTGCCGACCCGGCAGTAGAAGACGACGGTCTCGTCCTTGCCGATTTCGTCGCGGCGGTCGAGCAGTTCTTCGAGGCCGATCCGCTCGGAGTCGGCGAGGCGGGCCGCCTCATGCTCGTGGGCGGTCCGCACATCGATCAGTCGGACGCCGCCGGCGATCAACTCCGCCACCTCGGCGGAGTTGCGTTCGTAAGGCTGGATTTCGGTTGCTTCTTCGTCAGACATGGGTCGAGAAAGGTAGCAACCCCGAACTCACGTTACGTCTTTGCCTTCGATCAGGAACGCGACCCGGACGTGGGCGCGGTACTCGTCGAGGTTCTCGCCGCGGATGCCGGTCGAGACGATGTCCACGGCGCGGATGTTGCGGAGCGAATCCTGGGCCTGCTTCAGGGCCTGCTGGGCCGCGTCATCGGTCGATACCCGTGAGCTGCCGACCAGCTCGATGATCTTCACTACCGCCATGGACTCCTCCTCGGTTGGTTTGTCCCGATGCTATTTGCTCGGACTCGCAAGTGCGAGGTACTTCGGTCCGTGGAATCGGATTTGATTCATTCATGGGAGAGAGGACCCATCCCTTCGCAGCCGGATCCGTGACCCGGGCCGTGGTAGTTGCTGCCGCGGCGGTCATCCTGGCGGTTTGCGCGCTTCCCGTTGCCTATGGGGCATCGGTCCCCGATGTTGTGCTCTGGAACCTGGTCGAGGTCGGTTACGTGATTCTGCCCGGCTGGCTCGTCTATGCCTCTCTGGCCGCCAATCCGGGCGGGGCGCTCCGGCAGCTGACGATGGGGTGGGTCATCGGACTGGCCGTTTCGATTCTCGTTTTCATGGCGACCGCGGCAACGGATACCCGGGAGCTGATGAGCTGGTATCCGCTGATTGTCGGTGCACCGCTCGCGGCCCTGCTGCTGGCACGGCACCGGCAGAAACCGGGCGGACCCGGATCGGATGGAGTCGTTTCCTCGCGGATGGTCCTGCTGGTCGGAGGTGTGGTGACGCTCGCCACGATCAGCTTCGGACTCAACCTATTCGCTGACAATCCGTTGCCGGGACCAGACAAGACGGTCACCAACTCACAGGATCTCTCCTGGGCGATTTCACTCGCGGCGGACATGCTTCACCACTGGCCGATGACCGACTCGAGCGTCTCCGGTGAGCCGCTGCCCTACCACAACTTCGGGATCATCCATGTTGCTTCCATCAGCCAGGTCAGCGGGGTCGAGCTCCCGGTGGCCTTCTTTCGGCTGTGGAGCCTGCCCCTGGTGGTTCTCATCGCCCTTCAGTTTGTATGGACCGGCCGGGCCCTATTTCGCAGCGTCGGCGTAGGGCTGCTCGCGCTGCTGGTCTTCTTCTTCATCAGCGAGACCCACCTGGTGGTCGACCCGAACAACTTCTCCCTCTTCGGCTGGCTCTCTCCGATCCTGATCTTCACCAGCCCGAGTTACCTTTTCGGGCTTCCCTTCCTGCTCACCCTGTTCGTGCTCGTTGGCGAGACCCTGGTCGCGGATGACCGCCGGACCCCCGGGTACCGGGACATCCTGGTCTTCGCCCTGGTGGCGGTCGGTGCGGCCGGGGCCAAGGTCTCGATCATCCCGCTGCTCTTGCCCGCGCTGGGGATCTATCTGGTCTACCGCTTCCTGCGGGAACGCCGAATCGACCGGGCGGCGGTGGTTCTGGCGGCGGTCTTCGCGGCGGTTCAGTTGGTCTTCTACTGGACGCTTTACCGCGGCCACAGCAGCGGTCTGTACCTCGACTCCGGCGCGATCGACCTGATGTCCAACTGGCAGGGAGCCCTGGCGATCCGGCAGGAGCTGGATTCCTTCCTTCCCGGAGTGCTGGCCAGGGCCCTGGCCATCGGCCTCGACTTCGCCCTGATGCTCGTCGCTCCCCTGGCCGGGCTCTACTTTGTCTTTCGGGACCCGCAGCAACGTAAGTCGAGGCTGACCACATGGTTCATGGCGATTCTCCTGATCGCCCTGGTCAGCCTCGTATTCGTCAGCTCCCACGTCTCGGGCAATCAGCTCTACGGCGTCAACTACGGATTCGTCGGGGCCATGATCCTCGCCTCCTCCGGTCTGGTTCTCGGCTGGCGGGCTCGTACCGACGGCTGGGAGCGGCAAGGTGCCGTGAGGTGGCTCGCCCTGGGCTGGCTGGTCGCGGTGTCCATCCTGGTCGTGATCCAGCTCCTTTTCGAGGTGTCCTCGACCCTCTTCGGCATCGCCTTGCCGATCGGCGCCTTCCTCACCTTCGCTTTCATCGCCAACCGGATCCTGCGGCGCTCCGGCATCGGCGGGACGGCGCTGCTGCTCTCCGGATCGCTGCTGCTCTCCGGCTTTCTCGGAGCGCAATTCAACTACCGCTGGAACGCGATCGTCGATCCGCCTGCGCCGGTGCTTACCGACTACCGGATGACCCCCGACATCTACGAGGGCCTGCGCTGGCTGCGGGCCGAGACTCCAGAGGACTCGGTATTCGCGGTCAACGACCAGTACGCGTATTCCTGGAACTTCTGGCCCGTCGCCTACGACTACTCGGCCTTCTCGGAGCGTCGCGCCTTCTTTGCCGCCTGGGCCTACTCGCAGCGGGTGAGGGATTCCGGCCTGAGCCCGCCCTTCGCCGGGGAAAGTCTCTTTCCCGAACGCAAGAAACTGAACGACGCCGCCTTTGCGGGCGACCCCGCGGCGATGCTGACTCTGCACGAGCTCTACGGGGTTGACTACATGGTGGTGGATCGGGTCAACGGGGACCCGGCCGATCTGAGACGGATACTGCGCAGCTCGGAGATCGTCTTCGAAACGCCCGATCTGGTGATCGTGAAGGTCAGTTGACGCCGAAAGGCTGCCCGGGCCCGAAGGTCTCCTTGGCCGAGACACCCTCTTCGAGAGCGGCCTTCAGCCAGGGATCCATCCCGGTCGGCTCGGCCGGTGGAGCGATGGCCGTGTCCTGCGAGAAGCGTTGGATCGCGGCGGCGATCGCAGCTGCTTCCTGCGGGGTGGTGGTCTGGGCGATCTCGATCGGCATGCGGCCGGGATTGTATGGGCCGGGGTCGGGAAGCGTCCGCCCGCCGGCGGGTCAGCCGCGGGCCGCCATCCGGTCCATCGCCCGGCGGAGTTGGCCGATGGTGGGGCTGCCGCCCTTGACCGGGTTGGCGCGGTAGCTCACGTTCTTCGGGGTGATCAGGCGGTAGGCCAGCTTGCCTTCCGGGGTGAAGCCGCTGATGATGCCCTTCTGGCCGATTGCCCCCCAACCGACCAGCCAGTTCCCGTTGGGGAAGAGATTCGCGGAGGCGAAACCGACCGAGACGTCCACCTGCGGGTCGGTCACCTGCTGCAGCATCGTCGCGGCGCCCCGCGAGCGGTTTATCCGGTAGTGGAGGGCTCGCGGCTTGTGGTTCTTCAGGCCGGTCGCGTTGTCGAGAACCGTGATCGAGCCGTCGGGGGCAAAGCGGGCGTCATGCTGGCCCCCCAGCGGGTAATTGCCTCGGGGGTCCTTCCGCACCGAAAGGCTCTGGGGGATGTGTTTGCCGCCCAGCTTCCAGATGATCCGTCCGGTTCTGCGGTTGATCACCATGACCGCGTCGAGATGGCGGAAGGAAAGCAGGACCCGGTTGCCCCGGCGGTCGACCGAATTCCAGTGATTGACGTCAAAGGGTGGTCCGTTCTTCAGCAGCGTCTTCCACCAGCGGCCGGTCTGGGCGAGGCCGATCCTCGGCCATGCGTTCCACTTCCAGACCAGCTTGCCGGAGGGGGTGAGCTCCTGGACCTGGGCGGTGTCGAGAGTGGCCGACTTCGGCCCGCCGACCGAGCTCGTATCCACGTTCTTGACGTTGCGGTGGGCGCCCAGCATGTAGTTGCCGTTCGGGAGGCGGATCAGGTCGTGGACGTCGGGGACCAGCCCGCCAGCCGCCTCGACCGTTCTCACGTGGGTGCCGTCGAGGCGGTGGATCATGAAGTCGCGCGAGTAGAAGCCGTTGACCGGGGCGTAGGAGAAGGTTCCGTCGCCCATGAACTGGGCGTTGTTCACGTCGCCGCTGGCGTAGAACCACCAGACCGGTACTCCGGACCGGTCGAAGGCGGCTGCGTAGCGGCCGAGTTCGACCATGGTCAGGGCGGGACCGCCGGGGCGGTACCGCTCGATCCGGTAGGCGGGGAAGTCATCGGGCAGGCAGCGGACGTGGAACTTCTTCGTGGTGCCAGCCGAATTGGTGACCTTGAATTCGAAGGAACGGTCGGCGCGCAGGGGCTGCTTCAAATCGAAGGATCCCGTTCGGGGTTTCCGGCCGCCGACAGCAACCCTCCACCCGGAGGGAGCATCCACCGTGACTTCCACTGGCCCGCTCTTGCATCGCACCGCATAGTCGCTCTGGTTCCAGCGGAAGGCGGGCTTCAGGGACGGCGAGACCGAAACGACCGGTTCCTTGACCCGGGCCGAGCCGTCTTCCCCGCCGCAGGCACCCAGCAGCAGCGCCATTCCCGAGCAGGCCAGGACGGCGAGGGCGGGACGAATGGATGTCCGGCCCCTTCGGATGAAGTCAGGAGTTTCGATCGATCGTGTCCATTCCGTTGCGAAGCCGGCCCAGCTGCGGGTATCGGCCGGTTATCGGTTGGACACGGTAAGGGTGCGTGCCCTTCACGCGCAGTCTGAAGATCGGTTTGCCCTTGCCGGTGTAGGCACCGATCAGGCCGTAATGGCCGTAGTCGCTGGTCGGGCCGATGCCGCCCCAGTTGACCAGCCACCCACCTCCGGGCAGCCTTCTGGCCGAACCACAGCAGGCCGAGAGTTGCACCCTCGGGTCGGTGAATGAGGAAACCAGGGTTGCGGTCCCGGTCTTCTGGTCGATCCGGTAGCGGACCACTCTGGGCGGCCGGTTCAGGTTGGTCCCGTTGTCGAAGACCGAGAGATAGCCGCGGTTGTCCAGCCTCGCGTCGTGCTGGCCGCCGAATGGATAGGTGCGCAGCGGATCGCCAAGCACCTTCAGGTTCTTCGGGGTATTGGTTCCGCCCAGCTTCCAGACGATCTTGCCGGTTTTCTTGCTGACCTTGATCACGGCGTCGAGGTGCCGGAAGGACATGACCAGGGAGTTGCCGTCGAGGTCGGCCGAGTTGAAATGGACCAGGTCATACGGCTCCCCGTTGGTGGTGAAGTTGTTCCACCAGCGACCGCTCTCGCCCAGCTTGATGTGGCCGGTCGAGTTCCATTTCCAGACGAGCTTCCCGTTCGGCTTGAGCTGCTGTAGCTGGAGGCTCAGGGCGACTGCGTGGGATGAGCCGCCGAAGGCGGAGGCATCGAGCGCGTTCTGCTGCCGAAAGGCTCCGATCAGGTAGTTGCCGTTCGGAAGCAGCCTCAGTTCGTGGGCGTCGGTGAGCAGTCCCCCGGCGGGGAGGATCGTGCGGATCAGCCTTCCGTTCAGGTTCCTGATCACGTAGGAGACGAGATTTCTCGGGCCGGTCGTGTCCAGGGAGAGATAGGAGATCGTCCCGTCGGGGAGGACCTGGGGATTCAGCGGCGGGACCACGTTCTTCATCCACCAGACGGGAACCCCGTGACGGTCGAAGAAGACTGCGTACTCGTTCTCGATCTGCGCGAACATCAGTCTCGGGCCACCGGAGCGGTACCGGCTGAACCTGAAGGCCGGGAAGTCGGCTGGCAGGCAGCGGATGTGGAAGCTCCGCGATTTGCGGCTGCCCTTGCGTCGCACCGAGAACCAGGTTCCCGCGCTTTCGCCCGAATTCAGCTTGTGGCTGAAATTGCGGGCGTGGAAGGTGGATCCGGCGATTCTGGCCTGCCATCCCCTGGGGACGACGATCCGGGCCCGCGGATTCTTCGACCTTGCGCATCGGACCACGTAGTCCCGCTTCTTCCAGGAAAAGGCCGGGAAGACAGTCGGACTGGTTGTGAGTCGCGGCTTCGCCGCCTGAGCGGGTTTCGCATCGGCGCCGGAAGGCCCTGCCGCAAGAACGGCAGCCAGAATCGCGGCCGTGATCAGCCCTCGCAGCGCGCTCTTGGAGAAACTCCCTGGCATCAGTGGCGTCCGCCCAAGATAACCCGGCAAAACCCGGGTTGCTCCGGAATCGCTCCGGATTCGGTGTCTAGAGAGGGATGTTGCCGTGCTTGCGGCGGGGCTGCGCGACCCGCTTGGTCTGCAGGGTCCGCAGGGCCTTGATCAGCTTCGGCCGGGTCTGGCTCGGCTCGATCACGTCGTCGATGTAGCCGCGTTCCGCTGCCGCATAAGGATTGGCGAAATGCGCCTTGTAGTCGGCGATCAGGGTCTCGCGACGCTCTTCCGGGGTCGGCGAGTTCTTGATGTCGTGGCGATAGATGATGTTGACCGCGCCCTCGGCGCCCATCACGGCGATTTCCGCGGTCGGCCAGGCGAAGTTGA